>NZ_OZ012600.1:0-348572 GCF_963942435.1 Shinella sp. WSD5-1 | reverse complement strand
TGCGATAGGCGCGCCAGAGCGAGGTGCCGTTGTCGGTGGTGCCGAAGATCTCGCTTTCGCGCTCGTCGATGATCTCCACATAGGCATAGTACTGGCAGAGTTTCATGAGCTCGTCGCGCAGCAGCGAGGCGCAGCGCTCGGAATCGCCATTGGCATTGTCGCCGTCCGAGGCCTGCGCGGCATAGATGTTCCAGATATTGGAGGGATAGCGGTCCATGATGATGCGCTGCATCTCCTCCAGAGCGGTCGAGACGATCGTTCCACCGCTCTGCTTGCTGAAGAAGAAGGTCTCCTCGTCCACCTCGTGCGCCTCGTCCGTGTGGCGGATGAAGACGATGTCGATGCGCTCGTAGCGGCGCTTGAGGAAGAGGTGCAGGAGCACGAAGAAGCGTTTTGCCAGGTCCTTCTCGCGCTCGCCCATCGAGGCGGAAACGTCCATCAGGCAGAACATCACCGCGCTCGCATTGGGCAGCGGCTGGCGCTCGAAGCGGTTGAACCGCACATCGACGGGATCGACATAGGCGATGCGCCGGCGCCGGCGTTCCAGCACCTCCAGCTCCTGCCGCAGCTGCGCGAGCCGGTTGCGCTGCGACAGCGACAGCCGCTCCTCCCCCTCCAGCGCGGCGATCTCGTCGGCAAGCACCCGGCATTCCCGCTCGCTCGGGCGGCGCAGCGCCATGCGGCGCCCGAAGCTGTTGCGCATGGTGCGCCCGACATTGATGTTGGTGGGGGTGCCGGATGTCGTCAGCCCGGCGCGATGCGGCTTGTAGGTGACGGTTTCCCGCAGATTGAGCTTCACGAGATCGGGAAGCTCCAGGTCCTCGAAGAAGAGGTCCAGCACCTCCTCCCGCGACAGGATGAAGAGGAAATCGTCCGTCGCCTCGCCGCGTCCGGGGCCGCGTCCGTTGCCCCCGCCGCCGGCGCCCGTCTCGGGCTTGCGGATCCGGTCGCCGGGCGAGAAGGTCTGGTTGCCGGGCAGCACATGGTCCCGCTCGCCGCTGGCGCCGGAATGGCGGAAGCTCGGCTCGTCCGCGCCGCGCCGCGGGATCGGCACGCCATGGGCGGCGTCCACGTCGGCGATCCTGTCGGATTTCACCTGGTCGCGGATCGTGCGCTTCAGCTCGTCATGCACGCGCTTGAGGAAACGCTGGCGGTTGCCGAGGCTCCGGTCCTTGGGATTGAGCCGGCGATCAATGAAATTCGGCATGCGCCAATCCCCCGCTTCGGCATGGTCAGCCGGCCTTGTTGACGCGCATGTACCAATCGACGAGCCGGCGGACCTGGCGGCCCGTATAGCCGCGCGCCGTCATGCGCTGGACGAATTCGGCGTGCTGCTTCTCGGTCGTGCTGTCCTTCTTCGAGCCGAAGCTGATGACGGGCAGAAGATCCTCGACCTGGCCGAACATGCGCTTCTCGATGACTTCCCGAAGCTTCTCGTAGCTCGTCCAGGCGGGGTTGCGCCCGTTGTTGCGGGCGCGGGCGCGCAGGGTGAACTTCACCACCTCGTTGCGGAAGTCCTTGGGATTGGCGATGCCGGCGGGCTTTTCGATCTGCGACAGCTCGCTGTCGAGGATCTCGCGGTTGAGAATCTGGCCCGTGTCGGGGTCCTTGAAGTCCTGGTCTTCCAGCCAGGCATCGGCATAGGCGATGTAGCGGTCGAAGAGGTTCTGGCCGTATTCGCTGTAGGATTCCAGATAGGCCTTCTGGATCTCGTGGCCGATGAACTCGGCATAGCGGGCGGCAAGCTCGGAGCGGATGAAGTCGAGATAGTTCGCCTCGACCTCCTTCGGAAACTGCTCGCGCCGGATCGCCTGTTCCAGGATGTACATGAGGTGCACGGGATCGGCCGCGACCTCCTTGGTGTCGTAGTTGAAGGTCTCCGACAGCACCTTGAAGGCGAAGCGCGTGCTGACGCCCGTCATGCCCTCGTCGATGCCGGCGGCATCGCGGTATTCCTGCAGGGACTTCGCCTTGGGGTCGGTGTCCTTCAGGTTCTCGCCGTCATAGACCCGCATCTTCGTGTAGGTCGGCGAGTTCTCGTGCGGGGAAAGGCGCGTGGCGACCGTGAAGCGGCTGAGGTTCTCCAGCACTTCCGGCGCGCAGGGGCTGTCGGCCAGCTCGCTCTCGCGCAGCAGCTTTTCGTAGATCAGCCGTTCCTCGGTGACGCGCAGGCAATAGGGCACCTTGACGACGAGGATGCGGTCGAGGAAGGCCTCGTTGTTCTTGTTGTGCTTGAACTGCAGCCATTCGGATTCGTTGGAATGGGCGAGCACGATGCCCTGGTAGGGGAAGGCGCCGAAATTCTCCGTGCCGTTGTAGCTGCCTTCCTGGGTGGCGGTCAAAAGCGGATGCAGCACCTTGATCGGCGCCTTGAACATCTCGACGAATTCGAGCAACCCTTGCGTCGTGCGGTTGAGGCCGCCGCTGTAGGAATAGGCGTCGGGATCGGCCTGGCTGAAGTTCTCCAGCTGCCGGATGTCCAGCTTGCCGACGAGGGCGGACACGTCCTGGTTGGTCTCGTCGCCCGGCTCCGTCTTGGCGATGGCGATCTGGCGCAGGCGCGAGGGCATCAGCTTGACGACGCTGAACTTGGAGATATCGCCGCCGATCTCGTCCAGCCGCTTGGTCGCCCAGGGCGAGATGAGGCCGGTGAGCCGGCGCTGGGCGATGCCGTACTTGTCCTCCAGCAGCTCGCCCATGCGGTCGCGGGAAAAGAGGCCGAGCGGCGATTCGAAGACCGGGCTGATCTTGCCGTTTATGGCGAGCGTATAGATCGGCTGCTCTTCCATCAGCTTCTTGAGGCGTTCGGCGAGCGAGGACTTGCCGCCCCCGACGGGACCGAGCAGGTAGAGGATCTGCTTGCGCTCCTCCAGCCCCTGGGCGGCATAGCGGAAGTAGCCGACGATGCGTTCGATCGTGTCCTCCATGCCGAAGAAATCGGAGAAGGCGGGATAGATCTTGATGGTGCGGTTGGCGAAGACCCGGCCGAGGCGCTCGTCCGCGCTGGTGTCGATCAATGTCGGCGCGCCGATGGCCGCCACCATGCGCTCGGGCGCGGTGGCATACATGCTCTTGTCGTCACGGCAGGCCAGCAAGTACTCCTGAAGGCTCAGCTCTTCCTGCGCAGTACTTGCGTAAGCCTTTGAAAACAGATCGAAAACGTCGCTGCCAGTGGTTCCCATGGAACGCTCCTGCGGTCGTCAGCCGGGGTATCGAATCTCCCGCCTGTAGTGTACGCTGGAACGCCAACGACTGCAATTTGTTCCCCCCTCTTCAAGCGAATGTGTGCGGATCGCCGCTTCTCCATGGCCCCGCCGGGCCGTGCAGCCTAGCGCGATCCCCGGTCGAAGGTCGCCGGGCCGAGGCCGCGCTGGCGCAGCACGCTGCGCGCCACCTTTTCCGTCGGCGTGCGCGGCAGCGGCGCGTCGGTGATCTCGATATAGCGCGGCACCATGTGGCGCGGCGCGTTCGCCCGGAAATGCGCAAGCAGGCCGGCCGCATCGAGCGTCGAGCCGGCGCGGCGGAAGGCCACCACCATGATGTCCTCCTCGGTGAACTCGGAGGCGATGCCGAAGGCGGCGCTTTCGACGATGTCGGGATGCTGCTCGGCCAGCGTCTCCACCTCGTAGGCGGAGATGTTCTCGCCGCGGCGGCGGATCGCCTCGTTCAGCCGGTGCTTGAAGTAGAGCCAGCCGTCCGCGTCCATCACGCCGGCATCACCCGAATGATACCAGAGATTGCGCAGCGTCTCGACCGTCTTGGCCTCGGCGCGATAGTAGCCGGAGAACATGCTCCAGCTCTTCTTCGGACGAGAGACGATCTCGCCGATGCTGCCGGGCGGCAGCGGGCGGTCCCTGTCGTCGACGACGGCCACCTCCCAGTCGGGATGCGCCCTGCCGCAGGAGCCAGGCCTCGTGTCGTCGACGGTGTCGAGCGTCACGAAGCTGGTCTCCGTCTGGCCGTAGCCGGTGACGAGGCGCATGCCGAAGCGTTTCTCGAACGCCGCCTTGTCCGGCACCATGGGAATGCACTGGCAGACCCGCACCGGATTGCCGCCGTCGCGCGCCTCCGGCGGCGCGCGCAGGAGGATGACGGCCATGGCGCCGAGAAGGTTGGTTGCCGTCGCGCCGCTGTCGCGCACCTGCGCCCAGAAGCGCGAGGCGCTGAACCCGTCGACGAGCGTTGCCCGGGTGCCGTAGATCAGCGGCAGGTAGACGCCGAACATCTGCGCATCGGTGTGGAACAGCGGCAGGGCGGAGAAGTAGCTGTCATCCGTGCGGTAGCCGAGATTGGCGGCCATTGCCGCCGCCCAAGCGTAACAATGGTGGTGCGACATCAGCGCGCCCTTGGCCGGGCCCGTCGTGCCCGACGTGTAGAGGATCGCCATCGGGTCGCTGTAATGCACGGCCGAAAGGTCGAGGGCGGCGGGCGATGCGAGGCATTCCTCGAAACGCAGGATGCGGCCGATCCGGATCCCCGCCGCGCGCGCCTCTACGGGATCGGTGCCGACGAGAATGAGCGTGCGCAGCGCCGGCAGCCGGTCCTGCACGATGGCGAGTTCCGGCAGGGCAGCCGCATCGGCGACCAGCACCTCCGCCCCGCAATTGTTGAGATTGTGGCAGAGCAGGTCGCCCTTCAGCCCCGGATTGTTCGGCACCTCGATCGCCCCGAGGCTGGAGACGGCGAACCAGGTGGCGACGAGTTCGAGGCAGTTGGGCAGCAGCATCGCGACCCGGTCGGCGCGGCCGACACCCAGCCGGCGAAGGCCGCCGGAGAGCCGGCAGGTGAGGTCCAGCATCTCCTCGAAGCTCGCCGTGCGGCCGCAGATGTCGAGGAAGGGGCTGGAGCCGAAGCGCTCGGCCTGCCTGACGAGGATCTTCGGCAGGACGCGCTCTTCGATCTCGTCGTCGTGAAGGCCCGGGACGGGCGAAAGGGACGAGAAGGCGGGAATGATGGACACGGTCAGAACCCTTTTGCCTTTGCCTGCGCCGCGGGGGAGAGGAAGCCGCGGACCGTGGCCGCCGTCTCCTGCGCCATCGCCTCTTCGAGGGAGGAATGAAAGCCGTCATTGATGGCGCGCTTGACATCCGCCACCGCGCCCGCCGGACGGCTGGCGATCGCAAGGGCGAGCTGCCGGGCCGCATCGAGCAAGGTATCGTCCGGCACGACCTTCCAGGCGATGCCGGTCTCCAGGGCCTTTTGCGCATCGTGGCGTTCGCCGAGGATGAGCAGTTCCTTGGTGACCTGCGGGCCGACCTGCTTGGTCAGGAGCGCGGTCACGCCGCCCGTCACGAACAGGCCGTAGCCGACCTCGGGGAAGAACCAGCGGGTGTTCTCGGCAAAGAGCCGGAAGTCGCAGTTGATCGCCCATTCCAGTGCGCCGCCGACGCACCAGCCGTGCACGGCGGCGATCACGATCTTGCGCGAACGCATGATGTGGCGCGTGACGGCCTGGATGGCCTCCACCCAGTCCTGCGTCTCGGCCTCCGACGCGGTCTGCGCGTCGAGGTCCTTGAGGTCGTCGCCCGAGCAGAAGGCCCGGCCGGTGCCCTTGAGGATGACGGCGCGGACGGCGTCGTCCGCCTCGGCGGCTGAAAGCGCCGCGATCAGCCCGTCGACGAGCGGCCGGTTCATGGCGTTCAGCCGCTCCGGCCGGTTGAGCGTGATCCAGGCGATCGGCCCTTCGAGGGTGGAAAGGACAGTCTCGTTCATCGTCCGCCTCACACGATCATCGGTTCGGCATAGGCGCCCCAGACGCCGCGCAGCGCGCCACAGATCTCCCCGAGCGTCGCCCGCGCCTTGACCAGTTCGATGGTCTTGGGCAGGAGGTTCGTGTCGTCGGAGCGCGCTTCCTCGGCCAGCTCGGCCAAGAGGGTGCGGATGCGCGCATCGTCCCGGTTCGCCCGCACCGCCTGGAGCCGGTCGATCTGCAACTGGGTACACTGCTCGTCATAGGGGTGGATATGCACCTCGGCGGTGCTGCTCGCCTCGTCGGCGAACCTGTTGACGCCGACGGAGATCTTCTCGCCGGAATCGATCTTCTTGAAGGTGGCATAGGCGGAATCGGCAAGCTTCTGCTGGAACCAGCCTTCCTCCACCAGCTTGACCGCGCCGCCGCGTTCCTCCACCTCGTCGAGCATCTTCCAGATCTCGGTTTCCATGTCCCTGGTCAGCCGCTCGATGAAATAGGAGCCGCCGAGCGGGTCGATCACCGAGGTGACGTTGATCTCCTCGCGGATGATCTGCTGGGTGCGGATGGCAAGCTTCATCGCCTCCTCGGTGGGGATGGCGAAGGCCTCGTCGAGGCCGTTGGTGTGCATGCTCTGGCAGCCGCCGAGCACCGCGCCGAGCGCCTGGATGGCGGTGCGCATGAGGTTGTTGTGGTGCTCGACCTTGGTGAGGCTCATCGCCGCCGTCTGCACATGGACGCGCAGGCGCATGGATTCCGGCTTCCGGGCCTTGAAGCGCTCCGCCATGATCTTCGCATAGACGCGGCGCGCGGCGCGGAACTTGCAGATCTGCTCGAAGAAATCCTGGTGGCTGATGAAGAAGAAGGACAGGCGCGGGGCGAAATCGTCGATGTCCATGCCGGCCTTCGTGACCTCCTCGCAATAGGCGATGGTGAAGGCCATGGTGAAGGCGATCTCCTGCAGCGCGTTGCCGCCGACATCGGAGAGATGGTAGCCGCTGAGGCTGACGGGATTGATCTTCGGCGTCGCCCTGGCGCTGTACATGATGAGGTCGCGCAGGAGCCGAACGGCCGGGCGCACGGGATAGATCCACTCCTTCTGGGCGACATATTCCTTCAGCGGATCGGCCTGCAGCGTGCCGGTCAGCTTGTGCAGGTCGCAGCCGCGCTGCTCCGCCACGGCGACGAACATGGCATAGACCACCCAGGCCGAGGGGTTGATCGTCAGCGAGACCGAGATCTTTTCCAGGTCGATGCCGTCGAACAGGCGGTCGATATCGTCCATCGTGTCGATGGCGACGCCGACGCGGCCGACCTCGCCGAAGGCCATCGGGTCGTCGGAATCGAGCCCCAGCAGGGTCGGCAGGTCGAAGTCGGTCGAAAGGCCGGTCTGGCCGGTCTGGATCATGTATTTGTAGCGCTGGTTCGTCGCCTCGGGATTGCCGAAGCCGGCGACCTGGCGGATCGTCCAGGGACGGCCGCGATACATCGTCGGGTAGACGCCGCGGGTGAAGGGATAGGCGCCGGGAAAGCCGAGCTCCTCGGCCGGAATGTCGGCAACGTCGGCGGCCGTGTAGATCCGCTTCAGCGGGATGCCGCTCTCCGTCTCGTAGACGTCCTTTTCCTCCGGCCGGGTCTTGAGGAAGGCGGCAAGCGCGCCCTCCTCCCATTCCGCCTGGCTTTGGCGGATGGCATCGATGGCGGAGGCGGAGAAGAGATGGGCGTCGCTCATGGTGTTTCCTCCCAACCCAGAAGGGCCCGCGCGGCGACGGCGGGATCCATCCGCCGTTCCGCCACCGCCCGGATCTGCCTTTCGAGCGTTTCGGGTGCTTCCTGGAATTTCTGCTGAAAGAGATGGCGGGCCGTGCCGAGGATGCGGGTGCGGCCCATGGCGCGCTGGCGCTCGGCCCGTTCGCCGCTCTCGTTGAGATGCGCCCAATGCGCGCCGATGGCGTCCTTCAGTTCGTCGATGCGCTCGCCGGAGACGGCGCTGACCGGCAGGACCGGCGGCGCCCGGCGGGAACCGGGCCGCTCGCCGCCGAGCGCCAGCATGCCGCGCAGCGCCGAGACCGTCGCGGCGGCCTCCGGCTTGTCGCATTTGCTGACGGCGTGGATGTCGGCGATCTCGAGGATGCCGGCCTTGATCGCCTGGATGTCGTCGCCAAGGCCCGGCGCGGAGAGCACGACGATGGTGTGCGCGGCCGTCACCACCTCCACCTCGTCCTGCCCGACGCCCACGGTCTCGATGATGACGGGGTCGTAGCCCGCCGCATCCAGCACGTCGACTGCCTGGAGCGTCGCCCGCGTCAGCCCGCCGAGATGGCCGCGCGTCGCCATGCTGCGCACGAAGGCGCCGCCGGCGGCCGCCGTCTCGCTCATGCGCACGCGGTCGCCGAGGATCGCCCCGCCGGAATAGGGGCTGCTCGGATCGACGGCGATGACGCCGACCTTGCGGCCTTCGGCGGCATAGGCCTTGATCAGCGCCGAGACGAGGGTCGACTTGCCCGCCCCCGGAACGCCGGTAATGCCGATGACATGGGCCTTGCCGCCGTGCCGGTAGAGTTCGGCGAGCGCCGCGGCGGCCTCCGGATATCCTTCCTCCGCGCGCGAGATCATCCGCGCAATGGCGATGGCCCGGCCCGCCAGCACGTCCTTCACCAGGTCGGCCGAGGGGACATAGGCCGCCCGCCGCGGACTTGCGGAATGGGTGACGACGGTCATATCCGGCCACGCGCCGTGACGAGGTCGGTGATCGTCGTGACGATCAGGTCGGAACGGGCCTCCTGGGGCACGATGGCATCGACGCCGCCCTCCAGCAGCGCGGGATAGTCCTGCTCGGGAATGACCCCGCCGGCGACGACGAGGATGTGCCCCGCTCCCTCCTCGCGCAGACAGCGGCCGAGTTCGCGGAACAGCGGGACATGCGAGCCGGAAAGCAGGCTGACGCCGATGACGTCGACGTCCTCCTGGATCGCCGCCTGCACGACGTCCTTCGGCGTCTTGTAGAGGCCGGTATAGACGACCTCCATGCCCGCGTCGCGCAGGATGCGCGCCACCACCTTGGCGCCCCGGTCATGGCCGTCGAGTCCGAGCTTGGCGACGAGGACGCGGATGGTGTCGGGGGCCTCGGCCGGCCCGGTGGAAAGGCTTTCGCCGGCAAGGTTCGCGTCGCGCATCCGCTCTTTCTCCCTATTCAGCCGCAATGCCCGGCGCGCGGGCACCGGAGACTGATGCCGCCTCGATGGACTGGGCGATGATGCGCAGGCCAAGGTCGATCTCCTCCTCGGAAATCGTCAGCGGCGGCGCGATGCGGAACACGCCGCCCATGCCGGGCAGCTTGACGATGTTCATGCTGAGCCCGCGGCGGAAGGCTTCGGCGGCGATGCGGCTGCCGAGCTCGTGGTCGGCGCTGCGGTCCGGATTGACGATCTCGACGCCGAGCATCAGCCCGCGGCCGCGCACGTCGCCGACGCAGTCGAAGCGCTGCTTGAGCTGCGACAGGCCCCCGAACAGCCGGCTGCCGAGCCGGCCGGCGCGCGCGACCAGCCGTTCCTCCTCCACGATGTCGAGCACGGCGAGGCCCACGGCCGCCGGCAGCGGATCGGAGACATGGGTCGTGTAGAAAAGGTAGCCCTTCTCGTGGGCGATGTCCTCGATCTCCGCCGTCGTCATGACGGCCGCCAGAGGCAGGCCGGCGCCGATCGTCTTGGAGAGCGTCAGGATGTCCGGCGTCACGCCGTCGCGCTGGAAGGCGAACATGGTGCCCGTGCGGCCGATACCGGTCTGGGCCTCGTCGAGGATGAGCAGCATGCCGCGCTCGCGGCACTTTTCCTTCAGCGCCGCCAGATAGCCGGGCGGCAGTTCCAGCATGCCGCCGCTCGACAGGATCGGTTCGGCGATGAAGGCGGCGAGGCTGCCGACCGACTGGCTGTCGATCAGCCCGAAGGCGTCGTCGAGCTCGGTCTTCCAGTCGAGGCTGCCATCCGCATGGCGGAAGCGCGGTCGGAAGGTGTTGGGGGCGGGAATGGTGAGCGAGCCGACCATGGCGGGGCCGTAGCCCTTGCGGCCGGCGCTGTAGGTCGCCGAGCTCGCAGCGCCCGTCATGCCGTGCCAGCTCTTGGAGAAGGCGACGATCTCGTGCCGGCCGGTGACGAGCTTGGCCATGCGGATGGCCGCCTCGTTGGATTCCGCGCCGGTCGACAGCAGCATGACCCGGTCGAGCCCCGGCGCCAGCGCCGCCAGCCGCGCGGCAAGGTCCACGACGGGCCGCGACAGCATACCGCTGAAGAGATGCGCCACCGCGCCCATCTGGCGCTGGACGGTGGCGACGATGTGCGGATGGGAATGGCCGACGAGCGCGCTCATCTGGCCGGAGGTGAAATCGAGGATCGGGCGTTCGTCCGCATCGAAGACGAAGCAGCCCTCGGCACGCTCGATGATGGCCGGGTCGAAGCTTCCGCCATAGCGGATGAGGTGCTTGCGTGCGGCCGCCCAGAAGGCGGGGTCCTGATTGCGTGACATGTGAGCCTCCGATGCCGTTGCACAAGCGATACCGGCTGGCAGGATCTCTGTAAAATTGATAGTATTTGGATTCCGATATAAGGAAAACTGATATGCTGGGGCCGCTGGACCTTCGCCTGCTCATCACCTTCGTCAATGCCGCCCATTCCGGCTCGCTGAGCGCCACGGCGGTGCAGGTCGGCCGCACGCAATCGGCCGTGACGATGCAGATGCAGCGGCTGGAGGAGATGCTGGGGCACAGCCTCTTGCACCGCAGCGGCAGCGGCGTGCGGCTGACGGGAAGCGGCGAGCGCTTCCTCGCCTATGCCGAGCGCATCCTGAAGATGCACGACGAGGCCGTTTCCGCCTTTTCCGAAAAGGGCCTGCACGGCTCCATCGTCTTCGGCAGCCCGGAGGACTACCTCCTGTCGTTCTTTCCCATATTGCTGAAGAGTTTCGGCACGCGCTATCCGGATGTCGAGATCAAGGTGGTCTCCGCCCCGACCGCGGAATTGCGCGCCCTCCTGCCGTCGCGCAAGGTCGACCTCGCCCTTGTCTCGACGCCCAATCTTGCCGACGTCGACAACATCGTGCGGACCGAGCCGCTGGTCTGGGTCGGCAGCAAGCCGACGCTGGAGGCGCATGATTTCGGCGATACGGTGCCGCTGGCGCTGCCGGCCTCCAATGCGATGGACCACCGCGCGGCCTGCGAGGCGATGGCGCGGGCGGGGCTGCGCTACAAGATCTCCTATGCCAGCAACAGCCTTGCCGGCCTCATCGGCCTTGCCCGCTCCGGCCTTGCGATCTGCGTCATGACGCAGGAGGCCGTGCCGCCCGACCTTCACATCCTCAACGCGCCGCTGCCGCACCTGCCGCATCTCGGCATGCTGATCGCCTTCGCCGACGGCGACGCGTCACCGGCGACGATCGCCTTCGCCGACCATATCCGCGCGGTGCTGCCGACGCTGTGACGCGAACGGCCGCGGCAGGTTTCCCCGCCGCGGCCGGTCCGGTTCCCGGAGGCGATGCCTGCGTCCTCGACGCGTTTCCGCTTTTCTCCGAATCGCGAAAACGCTCTAACCCTTTATTTTACCGCATTTCCGGACGCAAAACCGCTTCACACTTTTGCTGGAAATGCTCTATTTCTCGAAATAGGTCGGCTTGCCGTCCTCGCCCTTGCGCCATTCGTAGATGACATAGTCGGGGCGGTTGATGTCGCCCTTGGCGTCGTAGCCGATCTCGCCCAGCGCCGTCGCCCAGGGACCGCCGGACCTGATGGTCTCGGCGACCTTCTGCGCGTCCTCGGCCGAGCCCGTCTTCTCGATGGCGGCGGCGACGATCTGCACGGCGATGTAGGAATAGAGCGTATAGGCCTCCGGCTCGAAGCCGGCGGCACGGAAGGCCTCGACCACCTCCTTTGCCGCCGGGTTGCGGCGCGGGTCGGGGGCGAAGGTGTTCAGCGTGCCGACGACGGCGTCGCCCGCGATCTGCGCCAGCTCGCTGGAGACCATGCCGTCGCCGGAGAACAGCGTCGCCTTCAGCCCCTGGTCGGCCGACTGGCGCATGATCAGCCCGGCCTCGGTGTGCAGGCCGCCGAAATAGATGAGCGTGACGCCGGCATCCTTCATCTTGGCGATCAGCGCGGAAAAATCCTTCTCGCCGCTGGTAATGCCCTCATAGAGGACCTCGGTGATGCCCTCGCCGTTCAGCTCCTGCTTGGCCACGTCGACGAGGCCCTGGCCGTAGGGCGTCTTGTCATGCACGATGGCGATCTTCGCATCTCTGAAATTGGCCGCGATATAGGCCGCCGCCACCCTGCCCTGCTGGTCGTCGCGCCCACAGGTGCGGAAGGTGTTCCACAGGCCCCGCTCGGTGAACTGCGGGTTGGTCGAGGCCGGCGTGATCTGCAGCACGCCGTTTTCCGCATAGACCTCGGAGGCGGGGATCGAGACGCCGGAATTGAAATGGCCGACGACATAGTGGATGCCGTCGGCGACGAACTTGTTGGCGACCGAGATGCCCTGCTTGGGGTCCGAGACGTCGTCGCCGATGACGATCTTCACCTGCTCGCCGAGCACGCCGCCGGCCGCGTTGATGTTGGCGGCCGCCTGTTCCGCGCCCTTGACGAACTGCGCGCCGAAGGCGGCGTTCGGGCCGGTGATGGGGCCGGCGACGCCGATGACGATATCGGCGAAGGCGCTGCCGCCGGACAGGGCCAGGGATGTCAGGACCACCGAGGACAAGAGGATTTTCTTCATGGATGCGCTCCCAGTTTGGCTGCGGGCGATGGTTGAGGCCTTGCTGCGCTGCCCACGATCGGCGCAGAACGCCATCCGGCGCGTGAAGACACCCGCCAGGCATTCGGTCGTGATGATGTCGGACTGTGTCCGGCGGGCGGTTCGGGCTCCCGCCCCGCCGGCCGGCCTGCCAGGCGGCGAAGGCGCGGCGCCCCGGCTCCATGCCGCCCGGCTCCCCTTCTTTCGAGAGGGGATGATGCGGCGGAGAAATATGGTATGCAATGACCGAAGGTTTCAGATTTCGTGATCGCTTTTGCCATAGGGACGGAGGGCAGGCCGCATGGAACGCCGCATGATCGCGCCCTGCTTCATGGACGACACGCTCGAATGCCTGCGGCGGCAGGGGGTGGAGGCCGCGCCGCTCCTCGCCGAAGCGGGCCTCCCGCCGGTCATCAACGGCCCCATCCCGGCCGAGCGCTACGGCGCCTTCTGGCACGCGGTGGCCCGCACCATGGACGACGAGTTCTTCGGCGAGGGCGCGCGGCCCATGCGTGCCGGCTCCTTCGCGCTGCTCTGCCAGGCCATCCTCTCGACGGCGACGCTGGAACATGCGCTGCGGCGGGCGCTGCGGTTCCTGAGGATCGTGCTCGACGATCCGCACGGCACGCTGGTCGTCGAGGAGGGACTGGCGCAGATCGTGCTGAAGGATGCGGGCGGGCCGCGCTCGGCCTTCGCCTACCGCACCTTCTGGATCATCGTGCACGGGGTCAATTGCTGGCTGATCGGGCGGCGGCTGCCGATCCGCTGGGTCGATTTCCGCTGCAGCGCGCCGCCGGCCGGCGCCGATTACCGCCTGTTCTTCGGCGCGCCGGTGCGCTTCGACCAGCCGCAGACGCGGCTGGTCTTCGATGCCGAGTTCCTGAACCTGCCGACCATCCGCGACGAGCGCGCGCTGAAGGAATTCCTCCGCCACGCGCCGGGCAACATCCTCGTGCGCTACCGGCACGACATGGGCCTGTCGGCCGCCAT
This sequence comes from Shinella sp. WSD5-1, assembly GCF_963942435.1. Taxonomy (GTDB): domain Bacteria; phylum Pseudomonadota; class Alphaproteobacteria; order Rhizobiales; family Rhizobiaceae; genus Shinella; species Shinella yambaruensis. Next base: position 335,117 of record NZ_OZ012600.1, on the reverse strand, counting down.
CCGCAAGCGCCTCGGCGGCCTCGCGCCGCAGGCCTGGCCGGGTTTCGAGGAGCTGGCCGGGCGCATGCGCATCCCCGCGCCGAGCCTGCGGCGGCGGCTGAAGCTGGAGGGGCAGACCTACCGGGAGATCAAGGACGACCTGCGCCGCGCGCTCGCCATGGAGGCGCTGGCGGAGGGCCATGCCAATGTCACGCAGCTTGCCGCCGACCTCGGCTTTTCCGAGCCGAGCGCCTTCTACCGCGCCTTCCGCAAGTGGACCGGGAAGTCCCCGGCCGTCTTCCGGCGCAGTGCGGGCGCGACGGAGGCGTAGGGCGGTCTTCCCGTCAGTTCTCCTCGAACTCGACGAGCGTGCCCTGGAAATCCTTGGGATGGGCGAAGACGACAGGATTGCCGTGCGCGCCGGTCTTCGGCTCGCCGCCGCCGAGCAGGCGGATGCCGTTTTCCGTCGCCGTGCCGATGGCCGCCGAAATGTCGTCCACGTCGAAGCAGATGTGGTGGATGCCGCCCGCCGGCTGGCGTTCCAGGAAGGCGGCGATGGGCGAATTCGGCCCCAGCGGCTCCAGGAGCTCGATCTTGGTGTTCTCGAACTCCACGAAGACGATGCGCACGCCGTGTTCCGGCAGGTCCTGCGGCTCGGTCGTCGCAACGCCGAGGTCGCGGTAGCGGCTGGCCGCCGCTGCCAGATCCGGGACGGCGATGGCGATATGGTTGACGCGTTTCAGCATGTTGGCCTCACTGGTTCCTGCGGCGGCCTTCGATCAGGTCGAGCACCGTCCGGGCGGCATCGAGCACGTTGGTGCCCGGGCCGAAGACGGCGGCCACCCCGTTGTCCATCAGATAGGAATAGTCCTGCCGCGGGATGACCCCGCCGCAGACGACGATGATGTCCTCGCCGCCCTTGGTCTTCAGGGCCTCGGCAAGCTGCGGCATCAGCGTCTTGTGGCCGGCGGCGAGCGAGGAGACGCCGATGACGTCGACGCCCTTCGCCGCGGCCATGGCGGCCGCTTCGTCCGGCGTCTGGAACAGCGGCCCCGCCAGCACGTCGAAGCCGAGGTCGCCGAAGGCCGAGGCGATGACCTTGGCGCCGCGGTCGTGGCCGTCCTGGCCGAGCTTGGCCACCATCACCCGTGGCTTGCGCCCGAGCTTTTCGGCGACGCCGTCGAGACGCTCCGTCAGGACCGACAGTTCCGGTTCGCCCTCATAGGCCTTGCCGTAGATGTTGCGCACGACCTTGGGCTCGGCGACATGGTTGCCGAAGACCGCGCGCAGGGCATCGGAGATCTCGCCGACGGTGGCCCTGGCGCGGGCGCAGTCGACAGCCGCGTCCAGGATATTGCCCTCGCCGGTGCGGGCGGTCTCCTCGAGGCGCGCGAGCGCGGCCGTGACGGCGGCGGAATCCCGCCGGCGCCGGATCGCTTCGAGCCGCTTGATCTGCGACGAGCGGACGGCGGTGTTGTCGATCTCCAGCGTGTCGATCGGCGCTTCGTCCTCCAGGCGGAACCTGTTGACGCCGACGATCACCTCCTCGCCCTTGTCGACCGCCGCCTGCCGGCGCGTCGCCGCCTCCTCGATCAGCCGCTTCGGCAGGCCGGCATCGACCGCCTTGGTCATGCCGCCCATCGCCTCCACCTCCTCGATCAGCGCCCAGGCCTTTTCCGCCAGCTCGCTGGTGAGGCTTTCGACGTAGTAGGAGCCGGCGAGCGGATCGACCACCCTGGTCACGCCCGTCTCGTTCTGCAGGATGAGCTGGGTGTTGCGGGCGATGCGGGCGGAAAACTCCGTCGGCAGCGCGATCGCCTCGTCCAGCGCATTGGTGTGCAGCGACTGGGTGCCGCCAAGGGCTGCCGACAGCGCCTCATAGGCGGTGCGGATGACGTTGTTGTAGGGGTCCTGCTCCTGCAGGGAAACGCCGGAGGTCTGGCAATGGGTGCGCAGCATCAGCGAGGACGGCTTCTTCGGCTCGAATTCCTGCATGATGCGCGTCCACAAGAGCCGCGCCGCGCGCAGCTTGGCGGCCTCCATGAAGAAGTTCATGCCGATGGCGAAGAAGAAGGAGAGGCGGCCGGCGAAATCGTCGACGTCGAGGCCCTTGGCGAGCGCGGCGCGGACATATTCGCGCCCGTCGGCCAGCGTGAAGGCCAGTTCCTGCACCAGCGTCGCGCCGGCCTCCTGCATGTGGTAGCCGGAGATCGAGATGGAGTTGAACTTCGGCATCTGCCGCGCGGTATATTCGATGATGTCGGCGATGATCCGCATCGAGGGGGCGGGCGGATAGATATAGGTGTTGCGGACCATGAACTCCTTGAGGATGTCGTTCTGAATGGTCCCCGACAGCTTTTCGCGCGGGACGCCCTGTTCCTCGCCGGCCACGATGAAGCTGGCGAGGATGGGGATGACGGCGCCGTTCATCGTCATCGACACGGAAATCTTCTCCAGCGGGATGCCGTCGAACAGGATCTTCATGTCCTCGACGCTGTCGATGGCGACGCCCGCCTTGCCGACATCGCCGACGACGCGCGGATGGTCGCTGTCATAGCCGCGATGGGTGGCAAGGTCGAAGGCGACCGACACGCCCTGCTGCCCGGCGGCCAGATTCTTGCGGTAGAAGGCATTCGAGGCCTCGGCGGTGGAGAAGCCGGCATATTGCCGGATGGTCCACGGCCGCCCCGCATACATGGTCGCGCGCGGCCCGCGCACGAAGGGCGCAAAGCCGGGCAGCGAGGACAAGTGGTCGATGCCCTCGATATCGGCGGCCGTGTAGAGCGGCTTGACGGCGATGCCCTCCGGCGTCTGCCAGGTCAGCGTCTCGGGGGAGGCCTTCAGCTCCTTTTCGGCCAGCGCCTGCCAGTCGGCGATCGTCTTCTCGTTCATCGGGCGCCCTCCTGCCGGCCGCGATCAAGGTCGTTTGCCATCATTCGAACTCCCATCATTCGAACTCCATGATCAGCTCGTCGACCGCAAGGCTCGCGCCCGGCTCGACGGCGACGCGGCTGACGACCGCGCGCTTTTCCGCGCGCAGGATGTTCTCCATCTTCATCGCCTCGACGACGGCGAGCGCCTGCCCGGCCTCGACCGTATCGCCCGCCTTGACGCTGACGGAGGTGATGACGCCCGGCATCGGGCAGAGCAGCATCTTCGAGGTGTCCGGCGGCTGCTTCTTCGGCATCAGCCGCGCCAGCGCCGCGACCCGGCCCGAACGGACATGGGCCTTGACGTCCATGCCCCGCCAGCGCAGGCGGATGGCCGGGCCGACGAGATCGACCTTCATGCCGACCGTCTCGCCGGCAATGGTGAAGGAGGCATGGGTGGAGCCCGGCACGAAGCTGCCGGCGACGGGCAGCACGGTGCCGTCGGCAAAGCGCACGCTGGCGCCCTCCACGCCGGTTTCCAGCGTCAGGGCAAGCTCGGTCTCGCCGAAGCGCACGACCCAGTCCTTGCCGAGGACGCGGCGGTGGTTGCCGATCGTGCCGGAAATCTGCACGGCGCGGGCCTGCATCACCTGGTTGACCGAGGCGGCGACGGCGGCAAGCACCCGCGCGGCCTCTCCATCCGGCTCGACGCCGTTAAAGCCGTCCGGGAACTCCTCCGCGATATAGGCGGTTGTCAGCCGGCCCTCGCGGAACCGCGGCTGCTGCATGACGGCCGACAGGAACGGCAGGTTGTGGCCGACGCCCTCGACCTCGAAAGCGTCGAGCGCGCGGGCCATGGCATCCACCGCCGCAAGCCGGGCCTCCGCCCCCTCGCCCGGTGCCCAGGCGCAGAGCTTGGCGACCATCGGGTCGTAATACATCGAGATCTCGCCGCCCTCGTAGACGCCGGTATCGTTGCGCACGACCGTGCCGTCGGCCGCCTTGCCCTCGGCCGGCGGGCGGTAGCGCGTGAGGCGGCCGATCGACGGCAGGAAGTTGCGGTAGGGGTCCTCGGCATAGAGGCGGCTTTCGATCGCCCAGCCGTCCAGCTTCACGTCGTCCTGCCCGAAGGCCAGCTTTTCGCCGGCGGCGACGCGGATCATCTGCTCGACGAGGTCGATGCCGGTGATGAGCTCCGTCACCGGATGCTCGACCTGCAGGCGCGTGTTCATTTCGAGGAAGTAGAAATTGCGGTTCCCGTCGACGATGAACTCCACCGTACCGGCGGAATGGTAGCCGACGGCCTTCGCCAGCGCCACGGCCTGCTCGCCCATGGCCTTGCGCGTTGCCGCATCGAGGAAGGGCGACGGCGCCTCCTCGATGACCTTCTGGTTGCGCCGCTGGATCGAGCATTCGCGCTCGCCGAGATAGAGCGTGCTGCCGTGCTTGTCGCCCAGCACCTGGATCTCGATATGGCGCGGCTGCGTGACGAACTTCTCGATGAAGATGCGGTCGTCGCCGAACGAGCTCTTCGCCTCGTTCCGGGAGGACTGGAAGCCCTCGCGCGCCTCCGCGTCGTTCCAGGCGATGCGCATGCCCTTGCCGCCGCCGCCGGCGGACGCCTTGATCATCACGGGATAGCCGATGCGCGAGGCGATCGTCACCGCCTCGTCGGCATCCTCGATCAGGCCCATATGGCCCGGCACCGTGTTGACGCCCGCCTCCGCCGCCAGCTTCTTCGAGGTGATCTTGTCGCCCATCGCCTGGATGGCGCCGACCGGCGGGCCGATGAAGGCGACGCCCTCCTTCTCCAGCGCCTCGGCGAAGGCGGCGTTTTCCGACAGGAAGCCGTAGCCGGGATGCACGGCGTCCGCGCCGGTCTTGCGGATGGCGTCGAGGATGCGGTCGATGACGATGTAGGACTGTGCCGACGGCGCCGGCCCGATATGCACGGCCTCGTCGGCCATGGTCACATGCAGCGCGTTGCGGTCGGCATCGGAGTAGACCGCGACGGTGGGAATGCCGAGCCTGCGGGCGGTCTTGATGACGCGGCAGGCGATCTCGCCGCGATTGGCAATCAGGATTTTCTTGAACATCAGGTGTCTTCCGGTCCCGGTCTGTCTTTGTATTTCTTTTCGTAAGGCATCAGCAGGATGGCCGAGGCCGTCGCGGCCCCGCCGAACAGCGAGGCGAAGGGCACGACGAGCAGCAGCACCGGCATGACCGGATCCGCCGCGCGGGCGATGCGCGTGCCGATGCCGCCGATATCGAGGACGATGACGGCGGCGGCCGTCGCCGCGCCGATCAGGCCGCCGACGAGCGCATGCAGCATCATGAAGCGCAGCATGTGCCAGTGATCCTTGCGTGCCTCCTCCGGCGTCAGTTCCGGCCGTTCCATCCTCCCCGCCCTCGTCAAAGGGGTATCGTGTCGTGCTTCTTCCAGCGCGTCTCCACCTGCTTGTTTTTCAGCGATGCGAAGGCCCGGGCGATGCGCCGGCGCGAGGAATGCGGCATGATCACCTCGTCGATGAAGCCGCGCTCGGCGGCGACGAAGGGATTGGCGAAACGTTCCTCGTATTCCTTCGTGCGGGCGGCGATCTTCTCCGCATCGCCGAGCTCCGAGCGATAGAGGATCTCGGTCGCGCCCTTGGCGCCCATGACGGCGATCTCGGCGGTCGGCCAGGCATAGTTGACATCGGCGCCGATATGCTTGGAGGCCATGACGTCATAGGCCCCGCCATAGGCCTTGCGGGTGATCAACGTCACCATCGGCACCGTCGCCTGGCTGTAGGCGAAGAGCAGCTTGGCGCCGTGCTTGATGATGCCGTTATATTCCTGCGCGGTGCCGGGCAGGAAGCCGGGCACGTCGACGAGGGTCAGGAGCGGGATCGAGAAGGCATCGCAGAAGCGCACGAATTTCGCGGCCTTGCGGGCGGAATCGATGTCGAGGCAGCCGGCCAGCACCATCGGCTGGTTGGCGACGACGCCGACCGTCTGGCCTTCCAGCCGGATGAAGCCGGTGATGATGTTGCGGGCGAAGGCCTCCTGCAATTCGAAGAAATCGCCCTCGTCGGCCAGAGCCAGGATCAGCTCCTTCATGTCGTAGGGCTTGGTCGAGCTTTCGGGCACGAGGCTGTCGAGGCGCATCTCGAGGCGCGCGGGGTCGTCGTGGAACGGGCGGACCGGCGGCTTCTCGCGGTTGTTGAGCGGCAGGAAATCGAAGAGCAGCCGGACATTCTCCAGCGTCTCGACGTCGTTCTCGTAGGCCGCGTCGGCGACGGAGGACTTCTTCGTGTGGGTGCCGGCGCCGCCGAGTTCCTCGGCGGTGACGATCTCGTTGGTGACGGTCTTCACCACGTCCGGGCCGGTCACGAACATGTAGGACGTGTCGCGCACCATGAAGATGAAGTCGGTCATGGCCGGCGAATAGACGGCGCCGCCCGCGCAGGGGCCCATGATGACGGAGATCTGCGGGATGACGCCGGAGGCCTCCGCATTGCGGCGGAACACCTCGGCATAGCCGGCGAGCGAGGCGACGCCCTCCTGGATGCGCGCGCCGCCGCTGTCGTTGAGGCCGATGACCGGGGCACCGTTGCGCACCGCCATGTCCATGATCTTGCAGATCTTCTGGGCATGGGTTTCCGACAGCGAGCCGCCGAGCACGGTGAAATCCTGGCTGAAGACATAGACCTGCCGGCCGTTGATCGTGCCCCAGCCGGTGACGACGCCGTCGCCCGCGAAGGTCTGCCCCGCCATGCCGAAATCGACGGCCCGGTGGGTGACGTACATGTCGTATTCCTCGAAGGAGCCCTCGTCGAGCAGCACCTCGATGCGCTCGCGCGCCGTCAGCTTGCCCTTGCCGTGCTGGGCGTCGATGCGCTTCTGGCCGCCGCCGAGCCTCGCCTCGCTGCGGCGTTGTTCGAGTTGTTCAAGGATGTCGCGCATGAAGGCTCCCACTGGTGTCGTCTGGTAGTCATACCGGTTTGCACAGGTTTGCTGAAGTCTTGATCGGGCGCGAATGTGGAATTATAAATTCGCGAATTGAAACTTGCGAAATTGCGAACATGGCACTCGGAAAACTGTTCATCGGCCTGAAGGTGCGCGAGTTGCGCGTGGCGAGCCAGCAGACGCAGAGCCAGTTCGCCAAGCGCATCGGCATCTCCACCAGCTACCTCAACCAGATCGAGAACAACCAGCGCCCCGTCTCCGCCGCCGTGCTCTTGCAGCTCGCCGACAAGTTCAACCTCGACATCAGCGAGCTTTCGCGCGGGGAGACCGACCGGCTGCTCTCGGCGCTCAGCGAGGCGCTCGCCGACCCGATCTTCGAGAGTTTCAGCCCTTCCCTCCAGGAACTCAAGCTGATTTCGCAGAACGCCCCGGCGCTCGCCCATGCACTCGTGCTCGCCCACCAGGCCTATCGCCGCAAGAGCGAGCAGCTGGCGAGCCTCGACCACGACCGCGAGAACGCCCCCGGCCTCGGCGCCACGCCCTACGAGGAGGTGCGCGACTTCTTCCATTTCGTCGACAACTACGTGCACGCGCTCGATGTTCTTGCCGAAACGCTGGCGGCCGGCCTCTACGGTGCGGGCTTCGACCGCAGGTCCGCCCTCGTGCGCCACCTTGAAAAGCAGTTCGGCGTCTCGGTCGCCTTCGCCGAGACCAATGACGGCCCGCTGCGCCATTACGACCGCGAGCGGAAGGTGCTGACCCTCAACCGGCTCTCGGCGAACCCGACGCAGGTCTTCCAGCTCGCCCACCAGGTCTCCCAGCTCCATGCGGCACAGGAGATCGAGGAGATCGTGCAGCGGGCGAATTTTCGCACGGACGAAGCAAGGGACATCTGTCGCATCGGGCTGCACAACTATTTCGCCGGCGCCCTCGTCATGCCCTACGGTGAATTCCTTTCCGCCGCGCAAAAACTGCGCCACGATATCGAACTGCTCTCCGCCCGCTTCGAGGCCTCGCTGGAACAGGTCTGTCACCGGCTCTCCACGCTGCAGCGGCCGGGCAGCAAGGGCGTGCCGATCTTCTTCGCCCGGATCGACCGCGCCGGCAACATCACCAAGCGACACAGCGCGACCAAGCTGCAATTCGCCCGCTTCGGCGCGGCCTGTCCGCTGTGGAACGCCCACCGGGCCTTCGAGGTGCCGCAGGGCATCATCCGCCAGCTGGCCGAAACGCCCGACGGGGTGCGCTATCTCTGTCTTGCGACGCAGACCTTCAAGGGCACCGGCGGCTTTGCCGCCACGCGCACGGGCTATGTGCTCGCCTTCGGCTGCGAGGTCTCCTATGCCGACCAGTTCGTCTATGCCGACGACCTTGCGATCGGCGAGCGCTCCCGCTTCGAGCCGATCGGCATTTCCTGCCGGCTGTGCGAGCGTGGCAACTGTCCGAGCCGCGCCGTCCCGCCGATCCGCGGCCGCCTGCAAGTCGATCCCGACATCCGCGAGACGATCCCCTACCGTCTTGCCTGAGGGGCCGGCTTGCCTTTCGCCGGGCGGTCCCTGCATAGTCCCGGCCGATTTCGAACACGGGAAGGACCGACGAGACATGCCGACACAGCCCCGCCTCATCGATCTTGCCGCCGACACCGCGACGCGCCCCTCCAAGGGCATGCGCCAGGCCATCGCGGCGGCGCCCGTGGGCGACGAGCAGCGGGGCGAGGACCCGACGACGCTGGCGCTGGAGGCGCGGTCGGCCGGGCTTCTCGGGCAGGAGAAGGCGCTGTTCCTGCCGTCCGGGACGATGGCGAACCAGATCGCCTTCCTCGTCCATTGCCGGGCGGGGGACGAGATCGTCTGCGCGGAGAACGCCCATGTCTTCGGCTCGGAGGGGGCGGGGGCGGCCGCGCTTTCCGGCGCGCAGTTCCGGCCGATCGAGACGGCGACGGGCCTCTTTTCCGTGGAGGACGTCGCCCGCCGGCTGCGGGCGCCGCGCCACCGTTCGCCGCGCAGCCGGGTCATCGCCATCGAGCAGACCACCAACCGGGGCGGCGGGCGCATCTGGCCCGAGGCGGAGATCCTCGCCCTGAAGGCGCTGGCGCAGGAGAAGGGGCTTGCGCTGCACATGGACGGCGCGCGGCTGCTCAACGCCGCTGTCGCCACCGGCCTTGCGGCGGCGCGCTTCGCCGCGCCCTGCGACAGCGTCTGGATCGACCTCTCCAAGGGACTGGGATGCCCGGTCGGCGCCGTGCTGGCGGGACCGGAGGCCTTCATCGAGGAAGCCCTGGTCTGGAAGCACCGGCTCGGCGGGGCGATGCGGCAGTCCGGCATCCTCGCCGCCGCGGGGCTCTATGCGCTCGACCACAATGTCGCGCGCCTGGCGGAGGACCATGACAATGCCCGGCGGCTTGCCGCGCTCCTTGCCGGCGTGCCGGGCCTGACGCTGCAACCCGAGAGCAGCTTCACCAACATCCTCTTCCTCGACCTTGCCGGCACGGGCGTTGCCGCGCGCGCATTGGCCGAGGCGCTGCTCGGCGCGGCGATCCGCGTCAATGTCGAGGGCGTAAGCCGCATCCGCCTGGTCACCCATCTCGATATTTCGGCCGGGGACGTCGAGACCGCCGGGCGGGCGATCGTGGCGGCGCTGGCGCGGCTGCGGGCCGCTCCGCAAGGTCATGCCGCGCCATAGAAAAGGCTGCGCGCCATACCCCCTGTCAGCTACAGGGCAATCGCATATGGAATTCGGCATTACCGTTCTTCCCCTTCTCCCCCGCGGGGAGAAGGTGCCGGCAGGCGGATGAGGGGGATGGCGAAGGCAGGGAAGTTAGGAATCCCACCCGAATCACCCCCTCATCCGACCCTTCGGGCCACCTTCTCCCCGCGGGGGAGAAGGGGAAGGCGGCAACGTTGAATTCCATATGCGATTGCCCTGCCGTCCGATGGGTAGCAGCCGGCGGCAGGGCTTTCTCCGTCATTTCGGTGCGTGGCCGTGTTCGGCGTCGATCGACCGGCTCTCGCCTGTCGCGACCATGGTGCGGGTGGCGTCGACCGTGGCATAGGTCCAGAAGATGCGCATCGGCTTGTCCGACGCGTTGATGAAGCGGTGCGGCACGTTGGCCGGGATCCAGGTCGTGTCGTTGGTGGCGAGGTGGTGCTCGACACCGTCGATCTCGGCGATCGCCTCGCCCTCGATCACCATGACGCTCTCCTCGCAATTGTGGAAATGCAGGCCGATTGCGGCGCCGGGATCGAAGGCGGTGATGCCGTTGATCATGCTGGTGGAGCCGCAGCGGCGGGTGACGAGCGGCGTGGTGCGCGCGCCGCCGCCGCGATCGTTGGTCTTCAGTTCGTGCGGGCGCAGGATGGCAGGTTCGGGCATGTGGGACCTCACTTGGAAGGACCGATCCAGACGGTCTTGACGTTGACGAATTCGCGGATGCCGTAGACGCCGAGCTCGCGCCCGTAGCCGGAGCGCTTGATGCCGCCGAAGGGGTAGCGCGGGTCGGAGGCGGTCATGCCGTTGATGAAGACGGCGCCGGCATCGATGCGGGCGGCAAGCGCCCGGCCGCGGGCTACGTCGCCCGTCCAGAGCGCGGCGCCGAGGCCGTATTCGCTGTCATTGGCCATGGCGACGGCCTCGTCTGCGTCCTTCGCGCGGATGATGGCGGCGACCGGGCCGAAGGTCTCCTCACGGAAGGCGGTCATGCCGGGCCGGACATGATCGAGCACGGTCGGCGGATAGTAGAAGCCGTCGCCCTCGACCGGCGCGCCGCCGAGCTTCAGCACGGCCCCTTCGGCGAGCGAGCGCTTCACCTGCTCGTGCAGGCCGGTGCGCAGGTTCTCGCGGGCCATCGGGCCGATCTTCGTGTCGCGCGCCATGGGATCGCCGATCGTCAGCGCGGCGGCCTTTTCGACGAAGAGCGCGGTGAAGCGGTCCGCCACGGCCTCCTCCACGATGAAGCGCTTGGCGTTGACGCAGGACTGGCCGACATTGATGTAGCGCGCCTTGACGGCGGTCTCGGCGGCGGCGTCGAGATCGGCATCGGCGAGCACGATGAACGGGTCGGAACCGCCGAGCTCCAGCACCTGCTTCTTCAGCGCCTTGCCGGCCTGCGCGGCGACGATGGCGCCGACCTCGGTCGAGCCGGTCAGCGTCACGGCGGCGATGCGCGGGTCGGCGATGAGGCCGGCGACCCTGGACGTGTCGACGAGGAGCGTCGCCGTCAGCCCGGCCGGGGCGCCGGCGGCCTCCATCACCTCCTGCACGGCGAGCGCGCATTCCGGCACGTTGTTGGCATGCTTGAGGATGGCGCCGTTGCCGGCGGCGAGCGCCGGGGCGGCGAAGCGGAAATACTGCCAGAACGGATAGTTCCACGGCATGATCGCCAGCACCACGCCGAGCGGCTCGAAGGCGACGACGCTTTCGCTGGCATTGGAGGCGACGGGCTCGTCGGCGAGATAGGCCGGCGCATGCTCGGCATAGAAGTCGCAATTATACGCGCATTTCTCGATCTCGGCCTCGGCTTCCGCGATGGGCTTGCCCATTTCGCGCACGATCATCCCGGCATAGCGCGCCTTGCCGGCGCGCAGCGCCGCGGCCATGCGGGTGAGCAGCGCCACGCGCTCGCCGACCGGCACGCGCCGCCAGGCACGCTGCGCCCGGGCGGCCGCTTCCAAAGCGGCGTCCACGGCGGCATCGTCCTGCAGGTCGAAGCTGCGGATGGGCCGGCCGGTGGCGGGGTTGACGGAGGTGATGGCTGTCATGGCGAAACCTTTTCGGAAAGGAGCCGCTTCCAGCCGGGCAGGAAGGCAGCGCTGGCGGATGTCGCGGCGGAGGGGATGTATTCGAAGCCGATGGCGCCGGCATAGCCCGCCGCCGTGAGGGCGGTAAGGACGGACTCGAAGGAGAGCGTGCCGGTTCCCGGCTCGTGGCGGCCGGGATGGTCGGCGATATGGACATGGCCGAGGCGGCCGGCGTTCCGCGTGATCCAGCGGCGCGGGTCCTCGCCGAGCACGGCGGCATGGTAGGTGTCGAACAGGAGGGCGAAACGGCCCTGGAACTGGTCCTGCAGGTCCGCAGCGAGGGTAAGGCTGCCCATGTGGTAGCCGGGAATGGTGATCGCCTCGACGAGCACCCGCACGCCGCTGCCCTCCACCCGGTTCAGCGCCCAGGAGAGGTTGAGCCTGTAGGTCTCGGCGGCATCGAGGAGCCCGCCCTTCGGCACGCCCGCCATGGGGTGGACGAAGGGGCAATCGACCTCCAGCGCATAGGCGAGCGCGCGGTCGAAGCCGGCGCGGAACTCCGCCTCGCGGCCGGCGAGCGCGGCAAGGCCCTTCTCGCCCGCAGCCGCATCGCCCATGCCCGAGGTGACCTGCGAGAAGGTGAGGCCGAGATCGGCAAGGCGGGCCCGCATCTCCTTCGCCGGCACCGCCCAGGGCTCCGGATGCTCGACGGCGGTGAAGCCGTCGTGCGCCGCCGCCGCCGGCCGCTCGGCAAGCGGCAGGTCTGCGTAGAGATAGCCGATATGGGCGGAGAGACGGTTCATCAGGCCGCCTCGAATGGGGCCGCGCTGCCTTCCGGCACGGCGATGCCGGCGCCCGCGCCCTCGGCGGCAAGGTCCGCGACGACATTGCCGGTGACGGGAATGCCGGTGCGGCGGCGCTCGTCCTCGCGGCGCTGCTCCGGTTCGCCCGGCATCATGATCTCCTCGACGCCGGCCGCGCGCGGCAGCCGCTTGATGCGCTCGTAGAATTCATCCATCCGCGCGCCGAAATCGTCCAGCGAGAGGAAGAGGTCGGGCTTGATGGCGAAGAACAGGTGGCCGACATTCTGCGGCTCGGAATGGTCGAAATAGAGGCTCTTCACGTCGCCGCCGAAATTCGCGCCGGTGAGGACGCCGGACATCAGGTCCATCAGCGTCGCCAGCACCGAGCCCTTGACGCCGCCGAAGGGCAGGCAGACGCCCTCGAAGGCCTTGGCGGCGTCCGTGGTGGGGTTGCCCTCGACATCGAGCGCCAGGCCCTCGGCTATCGGATCGCCCTTCATGGCGGCGAGCCGGATCTTGCCGCGCGCAATCACCGTCATCGCCATGTCCATGAGATAGGGCGGGTGCTTGCCGCCCGGAATACCGGCGGCGATGGGGCTTGCGCCGAGGAAGGTGGTGCGCCCGCCCCACATCGGAATGGCGGGCGAGGAATTGGTGAAGATCATCGAGATGAAGCCGCGCTCGATGGCGCGCAGCGCATAACACGCCCCCATGCCGAAATGGGTGGAGCGGCGGACGCCGGCAAGGCCGATGCCCATCTCGCCGGCAATGTCGCAGGCGGCGTTCATAGCGATGTTCGAGGCGATGAAGCCCATGCCGTTGTCGCCGTCGACCGCGGCGACGGCGCCAGCCGCCTTCGTCACCGTCACGTCGGGGCGCGGATTGACGAGGCCGCGCTTCAGCCGCTCCAGATACATCGGGATGCGGCTGACGCCGTGGCTGTCGACGCCGCGCAGGTTCGCCTTGACGAGGTCGCCCGCGATCAGCGCCGCGTCCGCCTCGCTCATGCCCACGGAGAGGAACAGGGCTTTGGCGTATCGGATCAGGTCTTCGGCTCTAAAATAAAGCGTTTCGGCCATTTCGGGCTCCCGGAGGGTTGCGACCGCCCGCCCGGCCGCAGGGAGGCGGCCGGTCAGGCATCGGCGTGGATGGTGGGCGGCGTCAGACGCCGGCGGTTTCGTCGGGCATGTCGATCTTGCGGGTGCGCCGCCAGTGCAGCATCGCCGGCACGATCAGGATCAGGACCGAGACGGCGATGAGCACGGCCGAGAGCGGGGTGGAGACGAAGACCGTCGGATCCCCCTGCCCCACGGCGAGCGCCCGGCGCATCTGCACCTCCGCCATCGGCCCGAGGATGAGGCCGATCAGCACCGGCGCGATCGGGAAATCATAGACGCGCATCATGTAGCCGAGCACGCCGACGCCGGCCATCATGGCAAGGTCCACCCAGGAGTTCGACACGCCCCAGATGCCGACCAGCGAGAAGATCAGGATGCCGGCATAGAGATAGGGACGCGGGATGAAGAGCAGCCGCACCCACAGCCCCGCCAGCGGCAGGTTGAGGATCAGCAGCATCAGGTTGCCGACATAGAGCGAGGCGATGAGGCCCCAGACGAGATCGGCGGAGTTGATGAACAGCAGCGGCCCCGGCTGCAGCCCGTAGTTCTGGAAGGCGGCGAGCAGGATCGCGGCGGTGGCCGAGGTCGGCAGGCCGAGCGTCAGGAGCGGCACCAGCACGCCGGCGGCAGCGGCGTTGTTCGCGGCCTCGGGACCGGCCACGCCCTCGATGGCGCCATGGCCGAACTCCTCCGGATGCTTGGTCAGGTTGCGCTCGACCGTATAGGAGAGGAAAGTCGGGATCTCCGCGCCGCCGGCCGGCAGCGCGCCGATGGGAAAGCCGAAGCCGGTGCCGCGCAGCCACGGCTTCCACGAGCGCTTCCAGTCTTCCTTCGTCATCCAGATGCCGCCGGAAAGCGGATTGAGGTTGGGCTTCTGGAAGCCGAAGCGGCTGGCGACATAGAGCGTCTCGCCGACGGCGAAGAGCGAGACGAGCACGACGGTCATCTCGACGCCGTCCATGAGGTCCGGCACGCCGAAGGTCAGCCTTTGCAGGCCGGTCTGCTTGTCGATGCCGACGACGCCGAGCGACAGGCCGAGGAAGAGCGCGATGAAGCCGCGCACCTTGGACGTCCCCATCACCACGGAGACGGACAGGAAGGCGAGCAGCATCAGGGCGAAATAGTCCTGCGGCTTGAAGATGAAGGCGAGCTCGGCGATGGGCGGGGCGAGGAAGGTGATGCCGAGCGTGCCGATGGTGCCGGCGACGAAGGAGCCGATCGCGGCCGTGCAGAGCGCCGCCGCGCCGCGGCCCTGGCGGGCCATCTTGTTGCCTTCCAGCGCGGTCATCATCGAGCCGCTCTCGCCGGGCGTGTTGAGCAGGATCGAGGTGGTGGAGCCGCCATACATCGCGCCGTACAGGATGCCGGCGAACATGATGAAGGCCGCCGTCGGTTCGATATAGACGGTGACGGGCAGGAGCAGCGCGATGGTCAGCGCCGGGCCGATGCCGGGCAGCACGCCGATGGCGGTGCCCATGAAGGTGCCGACGAAGGCCCAAAACAGGTTCTGCGGCTGCAGGGCGACGGAAAAACCGTTCATCAGGCCGGTGATCGCGTCCATCCTACACCCCCATCATCGGAAGAAGACCGCCGAGCTGGACGCCCAGCTTGCGGAAGAGCCACCAGCACAAAAGCGAGAAGCCGAAGCCGAGCACCAGGTCGAGATGCCAGCGGCGCGACTTGAAGGCCGCCGCGACCAGCACGAAACAGCCGGTGCAGGTGATGACGAAGCCGAGCGGCTTCATCGTCAGCATCGGCAGGGCGCTGGCGGCCGCGGCAAGGCCGAGCGCCATGTAGTTGACCTTGTGGTCCTCGCTCACGTCCTCGGCGCCCTGTTCCTCGAACGGAACGCCCCGGTAGATCTGCAGTGCCAGCAGCAGGCCCAGAACGACCAGGCCGAGCCCGACGGCCGAGGGCATGAAGCCCGGGCCGACATGGGCGTACTGGTCGAACTGGGGCAGTTCCGCGGCCTTCAAGAAAACGATGGCTCCCCAGCCGACCGTTCCCGCCGCAATCCAATAGGGGCGTTCCGTCATGTCAGACATCCTTTCGAAAAGCGCGGCGGCGGCTTACTTGGTGAGGCCGGCTTCCTTCAGGATTGCGCCGATGCGGGTCTTTTCGTCGTTCAGGAAGGCGACGAAATCATCCCCGGCGAGATAGGCGTCTTCCCAGCCCTGCTTGGCCAGGATGTCCTTCCAGGCAGTGCTGTCGTGCATCTTGGCGAAGCGGTCGAGCCACATGGTACGGCCCTCCGCCGACATGTCGGGCGCGCCGACGATGCCGCGCCAGTTGCCGACGACCACGTTGAGGCCGGCTTCCTTCAGGCTCGGCGCGTCGATGCCCTCGACGCGGCCCTCGGAGGTGACGGCGATGATGCGGATGCGGCCGGCATCGGCCATCGGCTTGAATTCCGAGACGCCCGAGACGGCGACCGTCACGGCGCCGCCGCCGAGCGCGGTCACGGCTTCCGCGCCGCTGTCATAGGGGATGTAGTTCAGCCTGGCCGGCTCCAGACCGCTTTCCTTGGCGATCAGCGCCATCACGATATGGTCGACGCCGCCGGCCGAGCCGCCGCCGATCGACACGGCACCGAGGTTCTCCTTCATCGCCTTGACGAGGTCGTCCACCGTCTTGATCGGGGAATCGGTCGCCACCGCGACGACGCCCGTATCGTTGGTGAGGCGCACCAGCGGCGTCACGTCGTCGAGCGTGACGGGCGAGGAATTGAGCAGGATGCCCCCGACCAGGATGACGCCCATCGACATGACGGCATTGTCGTTGCCGCGGTTCGCGCCGACGAATTCGGCAAGGCCGATCGTGCCGCCGGCACCGCCCTTGTTGGTGAAGGTCGCGCCATCGGTGAAGATGCCTTCCTTCGACATGGCCTCGAACGGCAGGCGCGCCATGGCGTCATAGCCGCCGCCGGCGCCGCCCGGCGCCATCACCACGGCCGGATCGGCAAGGGCCGGCGCTGCGGCCGAAAGCGAAAACGCCAATGCTGCGGCAAAAACTGCTTTGATCATAATTTCCTCCCAAAAAGTCCGGGCCGAAAGCCCCGGTGCTGCCGAGCGGCAACACAGACACCGGCCTCCTTGCCGTTGTCTTAATAATACACTTACGACAATATTATCGATTGCGCAACACCGTTGTTGCCGTTGGGAGGCAACGGTTCCGCGCAATAAGCGGTCCGGGTTCCGGACCCGGTGCAGCCCCCCTCTGCCCTGCCGGGCAGAGGGGGGTGGCCGTCATCTCCATTGTTCATAGGCCACTGCTGAAGCGACATCGTTTCAAAAGAAAACAACGGAGCGCCGGCAACCTCGGCCTGCAAACAAAACGCCCCCTGCCGGAGGCAGAGGGCGTCGAAAGGAAACCGTGCGCAACAGGCCGGTCAGTCGATCTGCAGTTCCTCCAGCAGGCAGGCCCAGCCGGCGCCGTGCATGTCGCGGTCGGCGCGCGTGCCCTGGACGACGGGGCGCGGCACGGAGAACTTCACCACGTTGAGCGCCGGGATGTCGAAGCGCTTGAGCAATTGCTGCTCGACGCCGAAGAGCTTCGCCACCGTGGCGTCCTTCAGCCCGTCGCGCACCCGGGCATAGGTCACCGGATCGTCGCAGAAGACATCGACCGTCAGCCAGAACGGCCCGGCATTCTTGGAGCGCACCTTGCTGACGAGGCTTCCCAGTTCAGGCATGCCCCACCTCATGCGTCTCGAGCACGAAGGCGGCGAGCGGGTCGTCCAGTTCCATCACATGGTTGAGGCAGAACTCGTAGAGCGCGCCGCGCTGCATTTCGGCGGGCGAGAAGGGAAAGGCGAAGGTCGGCATCGGCTCGTCCTCGGTCAGGGGATGGTGCAGGAGATAGGGGTTGAGGATCTTGCCGGCCTCGGCCGCCAGCTCGGCGGTCGGGCAGGTGAGGATGCCGAGAATGCCGACCTCGACGGGAATGTCGTGGCGGTTCTCCAGCGCGCCGAGCGTCGCATCCATGCCGATCAGCCGGATCTCGACGGTGAAGGCATCGGGGGCAAGGCCCATGCGGGCGACGATCTTGTCGCGCACCCTGGCCTCGACATCCGCCGCCCATTCGCGCACATGCTCGACATAGCGGCGCTCGCGCACCACCGCGAGGCCGACCGTCTGGTAGCCGACGATGCGGGCGCCCTCCAGCTTGACCGTGTAGCCCCCCGGCACCCATTTCGAGCCCTCGACGCGCACCCGGCGCCCGTCGAGCGCCTCGTATTCCGACCGCGTCACGTCGAGATGGCCGCCCGGCTCGTGCAGGATGAAGGGGTCGGAGTTCTCGTAGAGCATGTGGGCGGAGACGGTGTAGGGCGTCGCGGCGGCATCGGCGGCCATCGGCTCGATGGTGAAGCCCGAGGCGTCGAAATCGATCTGGATCACGCCGGAATTCGGCTGCGTGGTGGCGAGCGCCCCGCATTCGCCGACCTTGGCGCCGTGCCAGGCGGCGCCGGCATGGTCGCCGCGTACGACCGGCAGGGCCGCGATGATGGCGGTGTCCGTGGTGCGGCCGGCGATGACGATGTCCGCCCCGGTGGCGAGCGCCGCCGCCACCTGCTCGACGCCGGCCAGCGCGACGATGTTGGTGCAGTCGTCGACGATGGCCTCGTTGATGTCGGGCGCAGCGGGCAGCGCGTGCAGGCGGCCCTCGCCGAGCGCGGCCTTAACCCGTTCCTTCGGCTGGCCGGATTTCAGCGTCGCGACCTTGACCTGCATGCCCTCCTCCAGGGCGATCTCGCGGGTGATGTCGAACAGCCAGTCGACCGCGGCATCGGCGCCGCAGGTGCCGGCCGTGCCGATGACGAGCGGCACGCCGGCCTTGGCCCGCGCCTGCATCAATTCGCGCCACTCCACCTTGGTCGAGGCGCGCGAATATTTCGAGACGCCGCGCCCGAGATAGGACGGGCCGCTGTCCGTCGATCCGCCGTCGATGGCGATGATGTCGGGCCGGTTGGCGACGCCGCGCTCCAGCGCCGCGCGGTCATAGCCCAGTCCCAGCGCGCCTGCGGGTATAAGTACGCGTGTCATGTGTCACCTCCCTTGCTCGGCCCGCCAGCGGGGCCACCGGAAAACATTTCAGCACGGGCCTTGCGCAGCTTGGCCCTGCCGAGGTGGTCGTGCATCAGGTCCGCCGCCCTGCCGGTATCGCCGGCATCCAGCGCGTCGAGAATGGCGAGGTGCTCGGCATTCTGGCCGCGCACCTGCTCGGCATTCAGCGTCTGGCGGTATTCGATCAGGCGGCGGAGCTGGTTGAGCTTCTGCACCGTGTTGACCAGGAAACGGTTGCCGGAGAGCGCAGCGAGACCCTCGTGGAAGGACGAATTCGCCTCGAACAGCTCCATCTGGCTGAGCCGACGCCAGCCGCCGTCGGCGACGATCTCCTGCCGGCGGCGCAGGTCCGCGAGCACGGCGGGATCGGCCCGGAACTCGGGCGAGCGGATGCCGTGCACCTCGATCGCCTGGCGCAGGTCGTAACATTCCCGGTAGGCCTCGACGGAATCGATCAGCACCGCGAAGGTCCAGCCCCGGCCCTCGTTGCGCTCGATCCAGCCCTCGCCGGAAATGCGCGTCAGGATGCGCCGCAGCCCCAGCCGCGACACGCCGTAGCGCCGCATCAGGTCGGTCTCGCTGACCCGGTCCGGCAGGCGGCGCGACAGGCGGTCTTCGGCGATGCGCAGATAGGTCGCCTCGTCCGACGTCTCGTTGGCCGCCGGCAGCGGATCGGCGGCGATGCGGTCGGGATCGCGCAGGTAGAAGCCCTTGTTGGGCACCCGCTCGACAATGCCCTGGTCGGCCAGGATGCCGAGCGCCGAGCGGATCGGCTGGCGCGACGTGCCGAACAGGGACTGGAGGCTGGCTTCCGTCAGGTGCTGTCCCCGTTCCATGGCCGATGTCCTGATATGGCGGACGATCTTGTCCGCCAGCGAGCGATGAAGTTCGTTCATGATCGACCCCTGGATGGTATTAAGCGCGTATATACGACAATCCACAGGCAATCAATCTGGCGGCGCCGGTCCTGCCGGCGCACTCTCCTTGGTGTTTTGAAATGACAAAAGTCCAATAGCCCGAATCCTGGTACTATGCAAGCACAAAGAACCGGCGCTTGGCGAAGCCCGCGGAACATGCGACAAGGCACAGGCCATCCAGGAGCGCCGATGACCCAGATAGCCAGCACCCTTGCCCACGAGATCGCCCGGCTCGTGCATGCCGAGCGGCTGGCGCCCGGCGAGCCCCTGACCGAGCGCAGCCTTGCGGAACGCTTCCTCGTCTCGCGCTCGCCGATCCGCACGGCGCTGCGCGAACTGCAGCGCGCCGGCGTGCTGACGGCGGCCGAGCGCGGCGGCTTCAAGGTGGCCGATCCTTCCGCCGCGAAGGCGCTTGCCGCCAGCACGCCGGCGCCCGACGGCGGCGAGGAGGTCTATCTCGCCATCGCCCGCGACCGGCTGGCCGGCGAGATCCCCGACCGGACGAGCGAGAACGAGCTCCTGCGCCGCTACGGCATCACCCGCCCGCGCCTGCAGGCCCTGCTCAGGCGCATGTCGGAGGAGGGCTGGGCGGAGCGGCTGCCGGGGCACGGCTGGCGCTTCCTGCCGGTGCTGACCTCGATGGAGACCTACCGGCAGAGCTACAGCTTTCGCCAGGCGATCGAGCCGGCCGCGCTGCTGGAGCCGGGCTTCACGCTCAACCGGCCCGTGCTGGAGCGGCATCTCGAACAGCAGCGCCGTTTCGTGGCGGGGGAGATCCTGGAGATCTCGGCCGTGCGCCTGTTCGAGACGAACAGCGAGATGCACGAGGCGATCGCCGAATGCAGCCGCAACGCCTTCTTCATCGAAAGCCTCCGGCGCGTCGACCGGCTGCGCCGGCTCATCGAGTACCAGCAGCGGGTGGACCGCGAACAGGCCCGCCAGCGCTGCGCCGAACATGTGCACATCCTCGAACTGGTGCTGGACGGCCGGAATGGAGAGGCCGCCGAGGCGATGCGCCAGCACCTGAGCGCGCTTGGCCCGCTGAAGGCGCCCGCGCCCTGAACCGGCGGCGGGGAATTCGCGCTACCTGGTGCGGGTCCGCAAGGCTCCAGATTCTTGTTCTGCCGCATTATCCGACGCCGAAGCGACTTCGCTTCGGCTGGAAATGCTCTAGTGTGCTCGCGGCTTGGCCCGGCGCGGGACAGAATCGGCAACACGAGGGAAACGACCCCATGAGCAACCATCTCTTCGACGCGATCCGGGCAGCGGCACGGCCGGAGGCGATCTTCATCGAGACGGGCGACGGGCGTCGATGGACCTATGGCGACATGATCGCGCTTTCGGGACAGCTCGCCGGCACCCTCGCCGCGCGCGGCGTGCGCCCGGGCGACAGGGTCGCCGTGCAGGTGGAAAAGAGCCCCGAGGCGCTGATGGTCTATCTCGCCTGCGTCAGGGCCGGCGCCGTCTACCTGCCGCTCAACACCGCCTATACGCTGGCCGAACTCGACTATTTTATCGGCGATGCCGAGCCGAGCCTGGTCGTCGTCTCGCCGGGTGCCCGCGAGGGCGTCAGCCCCATCGCCGGCAAATACGGCGCCGGGGTCGAAACGCTGGACGACAAGGGCGGCGGCTCGCTGCTGGAGCTTGCGGCGGACGAGGAGACCGATTTCCTCGACGCGGAGCGCGGCGCCGACGACCTCGCGGCGATCCTCTACACCTCCGGCACGACGGGCCGCTCCAAGGGCGCGATGCTGACGCACGACAACCTGCTGTCCAACGCGCTCGCCCTTCGCGACCACTGGCGCTTCACCCGCACCGACCGGCTGATCCATGCCCTGCCGATCTTCCACACGCACGGCCTGTTCGTCGCCTCGAACGTCACGCTGCTGTCCGGTTCGTCGATGTACCTGCTGCCGAAGTTCGATGCCGACGAGGTGCTGCGCCTGATGGCGGAGGCCACCGTGATGATGGGCGTGCCGACCTTCTATGTCCGCCTCGTGCAGCATCCCGGCCTGACGCCGGCGGCAACGGCCGGCATGCGGCTCTTCGTCTCCGGCTCCGCGCCGCTGCTCGCCGAAACCCATCGCAGCTTCTCGGAAAAGACCGGCCATGCCATCCTGGAGCGCTACGGCATGACCGAGACCAACATGAACACCTCCAACCCCTATGATGGCGATCGCATTGCCGGCACGGTGGGCTTCCCGCTGCCGGGCGTGTCGCTGCGCGTCACCGAGCCGGAGACCGGCAGGCCCCTGCCGGACGGCGAGACCGGCATGATCGAGGTGAAGGGGCCGAACGTCTTCAAGGGCTACTGGCGCATGCCGGAGAAGACGGCGGCGGAGTTCCGCGCGGACGGCTTCTTCATCACCGGCGATCTCGGCCTGATCGACGCGCGCGGCTACGTGCACATCGTCGGACGCGGCAAGGACCTCGTCATTTCCGGCGGCTACAACATCTATCCGAAGGAGGTGGAAACCGAGATCGACGGCATGCCCGGCATCGTCGAGAGCGCGGTCATCGGCGTGCCCCATCCCGATTTCGGCGAGGGCGTGACGGCCGTCGTGGTGCGCCAGAAGGGCGCGGCCATCGACGAACAGGCGGTGCTCGACGGGCTGAAGGACCGGCTGGCGCGCTACAAGCAGCCCAAGCGCGTGCTCTTCGTCGAGGACCTGCCGCGCAACACGATGGGCAAGGTGCAGAAGAACGTGCTGCGCGAGAGTTATGCCGACCTCTATTCCGCCGGATCATAGGCGCCGTCCCGCACGATGGCGGCAGCCGGCCGCACCGCCCGATCTTCCGCGCAAGCCCCGGGAATTTGGCTCTATCGGCCCGCTCGCGGCTGTCGTACAAACGGGCGGCGGGCGCCACGCTTCCACCCTGCCTTCGTGCAAGGCGCGGGAGAGGCGGCGCGCCAAGGCAGACAGGATTGGAAGGAAAGACCATGGACGTGATTTTCACCCCGGAACTGACGGTTTGCGGGATCGAGGAACTGCCCAGCCAGCGTGACCGCAAGGTGACCCATGTGCTGTCCATCGTCGACCCCGACCTCCCCGAGCTCGAGACCTTCGCCACCTATGGACGGCACCACCGCACGACGCTGCGCTTCCACGACATCATCGCCGCGCTGCCCGACCAGGTGATGCCCCGCCCGGACCATGTCGAGGCGATCCTTGAGTTCGGCGCGGATTTCCAGGCGCGGCAGGACCGCGCGGCGCCGAGCCACCTCCTCGTCCATTGCCACATGGGCGTGTCGCGCTCGACGGCCGCCATGCTGGCCCTGATGGCGCAGGCCAGCCCCGACGAGCCGGCCGAAGACCTCTTCACCCGTCTCGTCGCCATCCGTCCGCAGGCCTGGCCGAATTCGCAGATGGTCGGCTTTGCCGACGCGCAGCTCGGCCGCAGGGGCGAACTGACGGCCGCGCTCGGCCGGCACTACGGCCGCCAGATCAGGAGCCGCCCGCAATATACCGAGTGGATGACCAAGCTCGGCCGCGAGGCCGAGCTGCGCATGGCCGTGCTCGACTGAGCGGCGCCCTCCCCGCCAGCGGCCGGTGACAGGCCGGGGTGCCGCGGAAAACGCGCGGCTCCGACGGGCTGGATGCCCGCTGCCCCGTCTCAATCGGCGACGGAGACGTCCGGCGCGACGGAGCCGATATTGTAGCCTTCGAGCTGGGCGGCCGCGCCGTTCTTTTGCGGGAAGTTGAGGATGGTCGCGGTGCCCGGCGTGACGGGAACGACGCGCGAGGGCGGCAGGTCGAGGAATTCGTGGCAGACGGCACGGATGACGCCGCCATGGGCGACGATCAGCAGATCGCCCTCCGTGCGGGACATCCAGTCGTGCACGCCGTCGGCGACGCGGCCGCGGAAGGCGCTCCAGGTCTCGCCCCGCGTCGGGGTGAAGATGCCGGCGCGCCAGGCGACGTAGTCCTCGGGATGGTCGGCGATCAGGTCCGGCTTGCGAAGGCCCGTCCATGCGCCCATGTCGAGTTCGCGGAACCGCTCGTCGGAGGGGGCGTCGGGATGGCCGATGAGCGCGACGGTCTGGCGGGTGCGGCCGAGATCCGAGGCGATGATGCGGGCCGGCTTCAGCGCCCTGGCATAGGGACGGAAGCGCTTGACCTGGGCGACGCCGCGCTCGGACAACAGCGAATTGTCCTGGCCCTGCAGCCGCTGCTCGGCGTTCCATTCCGTTTCGCCGTGACGCATGAGGATCAGCCTCATTGATGTATCCTTTCTCCAGTGGCGGCGAAGACCGCATCGGGTGTGCGAATGAACGAGAGGGGGATCGGCTCGCCGGGCGTTGCCGTGAAATAGCCGTCCGCCATGCCGGTGATGCGCAGCTCGCCGATCATCGCCGTCACCATGGTGCGCCCGGCGATCGGCGCGGCCTCGGCAAAGCGCGCCGTCAGCGAGGGCATGCCGGCAACGACGCCGACGCCGACATCCTCGGCGCGGTAGAGGAGCTGCGCTTCCGCCCGCCCGCCGGCGAGCGCGGCCGGCGCGAGGGCCAGGTCGTTGAAGAGGAGGGCGTCGCCCTCCCGGCGCACCGGCAGGAGATTGGCCGGCGGCGTGCCGAGGAAGGTGGCGACGAAGGTGGTCTGAGGGTTGCGCAGGAGGTCGATCGGCTTGCCGAACTGCTCGACGCGGCCATTGTTGAGCACGGCGACATGGGTCGCCATCGTCATCGCCTCCACCTGGTCATGCGTGACGTAGACCGAGGTCGCGCCCGTCGCCCGGTGGATGCGCATCAGCTCGCTGCGCATCTCGATGCGCAGCTTGGCGTCGAGATTCGACAACGGCTCGTCGAAAAGCAGGATGCTCGGCTCGGGCGCGATGGTGCGGGCGATCGCCACGCGCTGCTGCTGGCCGCCGGAAATCTCGGCCGGATAGCGCTCGGCAAGCGCGTCGATGCCGAGCAGGGCGAGCACCTCCCTCACCCGCCGCTCGCGCTTTTCGCGCGGCCATCTCGCGACCTTCAGCGGCCAGGCGATGTTGCCGGCAACGGTCATGTGCGGCCAGAGCGCGTAGCTCTGGAAGACGAGCCCGGCATTGCGCCGGCCGGCATCGGCGATGACGCCGCCCGCGCCGCTGGAGACGGTCTGCCCGACGAAGGCGATCTCGCCCTCGCTCGGGCTTTCCAAGCCGGCCAGCATGCGCAGCAGGGTCGACTTGCCGCAGCCCGACGGGCCGACGAGGACCAGGAAGGCACCGGGCGGAACGGAGATGTCGACGTCCTTCACGGCGGTGAAGGCACCGAACCGCTTGACGAGATTGCGGATCTGGATGGCGTCCGCGGCGCCTGTGGCAAGGGCGTTCATGTCTCTTTCCATTTCTGGACGCGGTTCTGCAGGCCATGGGCGAGGAAGGAGGCAGCAAGGCAGACCACGAGGATGACGAGGGTGATGGCATTGGCGAACTGCATGAAACCTTCGGCCGCATAGCGGTAGGCGACCATGCTGAGCACCGGCGAGGTGGCGGTGAAGAGCAGCACGACCAGCGAGAGGTCGCGCACCATCTTCACGAAGACGAGGATCGCCCCGGCGAACAGGCCCCGGATCGCCAGCGGGAAGATGATGGCGAAGAGGCGCCGCACGAGGCTCGCGCCGGTCAGCCGGGCGCTTTCCTCGATATCGGCCGAGATCTGCCCGAGCACGGAGCGGCCGGACTGCACGGCGAAGGGCAGGTTGTGCGCCGAGGCCGCGATGACCAGCAGCGCGAAGGTGCCGTAGAGCGAGGGCAGCGGACCGATGGGCGCGCCGTAGAGCGCGATATAGGCCGCGGCGAAGGCGATGCTCGGGATCAGCAGCGGCAGGAAGGCGAGCTGGCTGAGCACGGTGGCGATGAGGCTGCCGCGGCGCTGCACGATCGTATAGGCGAGCGCAAGGCCGAGCAGCATGGTGGTGA
The DNA here is from genome assembly GCF_963942435.1 of Shinella sp. WSD5-1. Classification (GTDB taxonomy): domain Bacteria; phylum Pseudomonadota; class Alphaproteobacteria; order Rhizobiales; family Rhizobiaceae; genus Shinella; species Shinella yambaruensis. The sequence goes on along the minus strand of NZ_OZ012600.1, from coordinate 309,779 downwards.
AGGCAACGACGAGGCCGAGGCGGATCGTGGTCCAGAGCGCATCGAGCAGCACGGGATTGCGGAAGATGCCGGCCTGGCCCTGCGCCATCTGGCCGCCGCCCTCGCCGATCCAGAAATGCAGCGTCCAGTTGGAGAACAGCGCGCCGCTCTGCGGGGCAAGGCTGGAGGCCGCGAGCACCAGAACGGGCAGAACGGTGGTGGCGAAGCCGATGAGCACGGCGAGCGCGAAGAGCGGCCAGCGCCAGCCGCCGAGCGGAAAGCGCTTGGTGCGCCCGCCCTTGCCGGTGACCGTGATGAAGGCCTTGCGGCCGGAGACGATGCGGTCGGAGAGGAAGAGGAACAGCGCCGAGACGGCGATCAGAAGCAGCGCGATGACGAAGCCGCGCTCGTTCTGCCCCGTCTCGATCATGCCGAAGAGGCGGGTGGAAAGCGTCTGCATGCGCACAGGCAGGCCGAGCAGCGCGGGCGCGGCGAAGTTGGAGACGGCGCCGGCGAAGGTGAGCGAGGCGGCGGCGACCAGCGCGGGCGTGACGACCGGCAGGATGATGCCGAAGAAGATGCGGGGGCGCCTGGCGCCGGCCATCTGCCCGGCCTCGACGAGATCGGCCCCGACGGAGCTGAGCGCGGCGGCGATGATCGTGTAGGCGAGCGAATAATAGTGCGCGATGAGCACGATCGCCGTGGGGATGAGGCCCCAGGCGAGCCAGTCGGGAATGGCAAGGCCGTTCGTCTCGAAGAAGCCGGCCGAACCGCCGAGGCGGGAATTGCGGAACAGCGTGCCCCAGGCGAGCGCGGCGGCGAAGCTCGGGATCATGTAGGGCAGCGTCGCCATCAGGGTGAGGAAGCGCCGGCCCGGCACGTCGGTGAGCACGACCAGCCAGGCAAGGAAGCCGCCCATCAGGAGGCAGCCGCCGGCCACGCAAAAGCCGAGGATCATCGTGTTGAGGAGCGGGCGCCACCACAGATTGGCGGAGAGCCGGCTGGCGAGCACCGCCTGCCAGGCTTCCAGACCCTCGGGCGTCAGCGTGGACAGGAGAATGCGCAGGAGCGGCGCGACGACGAGGACGGCGACGATGGCGATGAGCAGCGCCGGCAGGAGAAAGCCCGATCGGAGCAGGCGCCTGCCCGATGGCACGGAAAGCGACGTGGATGTCATGGTGATCCTCCGCGTCCACCGGCGCCCGAAAGCGCGCCGGTGGACGGGTCCGTTACTGAAGCGTGATGATGAGGTCGGCGATGCGGCCGCGCGCGGCCGCCGTCTTCGCCGGATCGATCGTCCAGGCCTTCAGCTCGCCGAGCTTGACGGAATCGGGATGGTCGGCGATCGCCTTGCGCACCGCATAGTCGCCCGGCACGTTGAAGGGCTCGAAGCCCGGCCCGCCGGTCGGCGTGTCGTCGCCGAACATGAAGTCGATCAGGAGGCGCGCGGCGGCCGGATGCGGCGCCTTGTCGGCGATCGTCAGCACCGCCGGGAAGAGGATGCCGTTCGCCGGCTCGACATTGTTGGCGACCTGCAGCGCCCAGCCTTCCTTCTCGTTGTCGCGGCGGTCCGAATAGGTGCCGAAGCCGACGGGCGGGTTCTTGGCGTTGACGTCGCCGATCGACTTGTTGAGCACGTCGCTGTTGGGCAAAAGGATGAGGTCGTTTTCGAACAGTGCCTTGATGAACTGCTCGCCGGCGCCCTCGAGGCCGTCCTCGACCTCGATGTCCTTGCCGTACTGCGCCTTGTAGGCCGCCGCCATCTCGTCGGGATGCAGCGCGATCTCGGTGAGGAGGTCGAGCAGTTCGCCGCGCTGGCTCGGATCGACCATCAGCACCCGGCCCTGCCATTCCGGCTCGGTGAGCTGCCAGAGATTGGTCACGGGCGAACCGCCCGGGAAGGCCTTCTCGTTGTACATCAGCACCTTGGTGGAGAGGCGCTGGGTGAGCAGCGGCGCCTTGTAGCGGTCCTCCAGCTCGTCCGCCACGCGCGGCGGCACGTAGTTCACGACGCGCTTTGCCTCCACAAGCTTCGTGAAGACGACGGGCGTATCGGCGATGTAGAGCACGTCGACGGCATGGACGCCGGCCTGCTGCTCGGCCTCCACGCGGGCGATCTGCTTGGTCGAGCTCATGTCGACGCCGATCAGGTCTATGCCCGGATAGGCCGCCTCGAAGGCCGCCTCGATCCTGGCGATGCGGCTCGACAGCGAGAAGACCGTGACGCTGCCCTCCTTCTGGGCGAGCGGCAGCAATTGCTCCGGCGTCAGGCTGTCGAGATCCTCGGAAAACGCGATGCCCGGCAGGGCGAGACACGCCACGAGGGCGGATGCGTATACGCATTTCAACATGGTTTCCTCCTCCATTTTCTCACGTCAGTCGAAGTCGTTGAACAGCTCCGACAGTTTCTCCAATCGCCCGATGACCTCCCGCTCATGCCGTCCGGCGATCGTCAGCACGATGCCGTTGACGATGGCGAAGGGGATCGTCGGGGTCTGGAATTCGCTTCCCGAGCGCCCGCGCGGGGCGGCGAGCATCAGATCGGCGGCGGGCTCCATCAGCGGCCCGGCAAGATCCGAGACGAGGATGGTGCGCGCGCCGACCCGCGCGGCATGGCGCACCAGCGGCCCGTAGCTTTGCGGCTGCTTGCGGAAGGCGAGCGCGACGACGAGGTCGCCCGCCTCCATGCCGACCAGCCGTTCGGCAATGTCACGGCCGCGGCCCGTCAGCGCGATGGTCGTCATGCCGAACCGGTCGAGCCGGCGCTGCAGGAAGCCGGCGACGGACTGGGCATGGCCCTGGCCGAAGACGAAGACGCGGCGCGCCTCGAAGATCATGTCGGCGGCACGGTCGACATCGGCCTGCGGCACGGCGCGGGCCAGCGTCTCCAGCGCGGCGATCTCGGCCGTGATGAGGTCGGAAAGGTAATCGCCGTGCTCGACCTTGGCGACCGAGCGGCGCATGCGGTTGGCCGCGTCCTGGTCGAGCAGCACCTCGCGCTGCAGTTCGGCCCGCAGGTCCGGAAAGCCCTTGTAGCCGAGCTTCTGCGCCAGCCGCGTCGCCGTCGCCTCATGCACGCTGGCGCGCTGGGAAAGCTGCGGCCCGGACAGGAACGCCGCCTCCGCGCGGTTTTCCAGCATGGCGGCGATCAGCTTCTGGTCCGCCTCCGTCAGCTTCCTGGACTTGGCCTTTATGCGATCGAGAAGGGTCATGGCGCTCGACAAGGTTGTTTGCAGCGCCGATGGTGTTGGCAAAGCGCCTTGCAGTCAAGACGGCCACCGCAAGATTCCTTGCAAGGCTCTGCAAGGCCGCGCCCCGGGTAGGACCGCGACAGGCAATTCGGCAGGAAAAACAAGGCACGGGAACCAGCGGCTCCGAAACGCGGAGCCGCGACCGGACGGCCGGGCATGCGGGGGGGCGCCGGCGGCCTCGCTACCGCTCGTTCCGGTGAATGTCGCGCTGGGTGATCAGGCGGGCGCTGTTGCGGCCGGTGGCATAGGACCACAGCCAGCTCAGCGCCACGGCGATGCGGCTGCGGGTGCCGATCAGGAAGAAGATATGGGCGATGCCCCAGAACCACCAGGCCAGTGCGCCCTTCAGCTGGATGCGGCCGAAATCCACCACCGCCGCGCTCCTGCCGATCGTCGCGAGATTGCCGGAATGGCGATAGCGGAAGCGCGCCGGCGGCGGCTTTCCGGAGAGGCGCGCGCGCAGCAGCCCGGCCACGAAGCGCCCCTGCTGCTTGGCCGCCGGCGCGATGCCCGGCACCGGCGTGCCGTCCTCGTTGAGCACGCTCGCCGTGTCGCCGATGACGAAGATTTCGGGATGGCCGGGCACGCTGAGATCCGGCCCGACCCGCACGCGCCCCGCCCGGTCGACCTCCGCGCCGAGCCAGGCCGCGGCGGGAGACGCCTTCACGCCCGCCGCCCAGATGACCGTGCGGGCGGCGATCTCGTTTTCGCCGATGCGCACGCCCTCGTCCGTGATGTTCGTCACCGCCTCGCCCGTCTGCACGCTGACGCCGAGCCGGGTGAGCGCCGCCTGCGCATAGGCCGACAAGCTCTCGGGAAAGGCCGGCAGGACGCGCGGCCCCGCCTCGACCAGGATCACGCGGGCGGTGCGCGTATCGATGGTGCGGAATTCCTTCGGCAGGATGTGCTGCGCCAGTTCGGCGATGATGCCGGCAAGCTCGACTCCGGTCGGCCCGGCGCCGATCACCACGAAGGTCAACAGCGCCGCGCGCTCCTCGGCGCTCCCGGAGACCTCGGCCTTCTCGAAGGCGAGGAGCACGCGGCGGCGGATCGTCGTCGCGTCCTCGAGCGACTTCAGGCCCGGTGCCGCGCCCTCCCATTCGTCGTGGCCGAAATAGGAATGCCGGGCGCCGGTGGCGAGCACCAGCGTGTCGTAGGCAAGCGGCGCGCCCTCCTTGAGGCGGACGAGGCGTGCCGCCTCGTCGATGCCGACCACCTCGCCGAGGATCGTCGTCACGTCCGCGCGCGTCTTGAAGAGGTTGCGGATCGGCCAGGCGACGTCCGAGGTGGGCAGGATCGTCGTCGCCACCTGGTAGAGCAGCGGCTGGAAGAGGTGGTGGTTGCGCTGGTCGACGATCGTGATGCGCAGCCCCGGGAACCGCAGCGCCTTGACCAGCGCGAGGCCGGCAAAGCCCGCACCGACGACGACGAGGTGGTGGGTGTTGGAGGAAGGCACATCCTGCATGTTCGTCATCCCGCTTGTCCTCTTCCACACGCAGACGCCGCGAACGAGGCGGCGCCCCGTTCGCGGCGTGCGTTTCATGCTGTTTCAGGGCAAGCGCCGCGCCCGCACCGGCGCGGCCGCGGCCCTGCCGTCAGACCTTCACCACGCTGGCGGTGTAGATCTCGTCGATCGTCCTGCCGAGGCTGGCATTGAACTCGGCATCGTTCATCGTCACGCGCAGATCCTCGGTGAGGGCGCGCGAGAAACTGGCGATCATGCCGTGGTTGCGGCTGAGCTTCTCGCAGGCATCCGCCCGGCTGTAGCCGCCCGAAAGAGCGACGACGCGGGTGACCGCCTTGTGGTCGACGAGCGGCCTGTAGAAATCCGCGACCGTCGGGATGGTGAGCTTGAGCATCACCTTCTCGCCCGCCGGCAGCGCATCGAGTTCCCGGGCGATCTCGTCGCGCAGGATCGTCTCGGCCTCCTCCTTGCTCGGGCTCTTGATCGAGACTTCCGGCTCGATGATGGGCACGAGGCCGTGGCCGAGGATCTGCCGGCCGACCGCGAACTGCTGCTTCACCACGGCGGCGATGCCGGCCCTGTCGGCATGGGCGATGACCGAGCGCATCTTGGTGCCGAAAATGCCCTTCTTCACCGCGCGGGCAAGCAGGGCGTCGAGATCGGGCATGGGCTTCATCACCTGCGCGCCGTCCTCCTCGGCGGCAAGGCCCTTGTCGACCTTGAGGAAGGGCACGACGCCGCGCTCCTCCCACAGATAGGACGGCACCGACCTGCCGCCGGCCTCGCCGTCCATGGTCTTCTCGAACAGGATGGCGCCGATCACCTTTTCGCCGGTGAAGGCAGGCGCCGTCATGATGCGCACGCGCATCTCGTGCATCAGGCGGAACATCGCCTCCTCGCCGTCATAGTCGGTCTCGGCGATGCCGTAGAGCCGGAGGGCGCCGGGCGTCGATCCTCCGCTCTGGTCGAGGGCGGCGATAAAGCCCTCCTTGCCGGTCATCTGCGCCATCATCCTTGCATCGGCCATGGTTTCCTCCCTGTTGCGGGCCGGGACGCGGCGCGCCCCGCCCTGATCTCGTCTTCCCCGCCGCCCGGCCTCATGCCGGAAGGCCGGCCTTGCGGTAGCCCTCGACGAAATGCGCCCGCGTCGCGGCATCGCGGAACGGCTCCGTCTCGGCCCATTGGCTGGTCGAAAAATGCGGGTTCGCGACCAGGAACAGTTCGACCTCCGCCCGCGCCTCGTCGAGCCGGCCGAGCTGGGCAAGGCTTGCCGCCAGGAAACGGCGCGAGCCCGTGCGGTAGGTCTCGTCCCGGGTCAGCGTCTCGACGGCGGCCTCATAGGCGCCGGCGGCATATTGCGCCTGGCCGAGCGTCAGATAGTACCAGCTCGCCGGATAGGGATTGAGCCGGAACGCCTTGCGGATCTGCTCCAGCCCCTCCTCGATGCGCCCGGCGAGGACGAAGATGTCGGAGAGGGTGGCGAAGGTGTCGGCCTCGTTCGGATCGAGCGCGATGGCTCTTGCGAATTCCGCATCCGCCTCGTCGAAGCGGCGCTCGTAGGCGAGCAGGTTCGCCAGCACCCAGCGGCAGCCCGCGTCGTTGGGATCGATCGCGACGGCCTTTTCCGCAAGGGCAAGGGCGAGGCGGCGGGCCGGCTCCTCCGGCTCGCCCCAGTGCACCCAGCCCATCCAGTGGTTCATGGCGAGCCAGCGATAGGCCTCGGCATAGTGAGGGTCGAGCGCGACGGCGCGCGTCAGCATCAGGTGCGCCTCGCGCGCCGTCTGCGGCGAATCGTCGATCAGCTTGCGCGCCCGCACGCACAGGTCGTAGGCTTCGAGGTTGTTCGGCCGGTTGCGCGGCGGCGGGGCGCGCAGGCGCCCGAGCAGCGCCTCGACGATCTTGCCGGCGACCTCGTCCTGCACGGCGAAGATGTCGTCCAGGCTGCGGTCGAAACGTTCGGCCCACAGGTGGTCGCCGTTCTGTGCATCGACCAGCTGCGCGTTGATGCGCACGCGCCCGCCGGCGTGCCGCGCACTGCCCTGCAGCAGGTAGCGCACGCCGAGATCCTCGGCGATGGCGCGCACATCCGCCGCCCGGCCCTTGTAGGCGAAGACCGAGTTGCGGGCGATGACGAAGAGGCCGGGCATGCGGGAAAGGTCCGTGATGAGATCTTCCGTCAGCCCGTCGGAAAAGCTCTCCTGCTGCGGATCGCTGCTGACATTGACGAAGGGCAGCACGGCGATCGACGGCCTGTCGGGCAGCGGACGGGGCATGCGATCCACCCGATGCGGCGCGATGGCCCCGGTGAAGCGATAACCGACGCGCGGCACCGTCGAGATCCATTCGCCGCCGCCTTCGGCCGGGCCGAGCAGCTTGCGCAGCTGGGCGATCTGGACGGTGAGGTTGCCCTCCTCGACGGCCGTGCCGGGCCAGGCCGCATCCATCAGCTCGGCCTTGCCGAGGATTTCGCCGGGCCGCCCGACGAGCGCGGCAAGCAGCTTCAGCCCGCGATGGCCGACGGCAACGGGGTCGTCGTTCCGAAGAAGCGTTCCCGCACCGGAATCAAGCACGAACGGACCAAAGGCAAAGCGCGATCCCTGCATAGGGCGCATCTATAACCGGTTTTGGAAGTTTTTGAGAACTTTTTGGGAAGGTTTAAGGACGGTTCCCGTCCGCCTCCCGCACAATCCAGCCTTCAGGACCGGGTTTTCCCCGAAAATCCGATGGAGGTTGCCATGACCCACATTCGCGCGGCAAGACTGCCCGCCCCGCCCGGCCTTGCAAGCCTCGGTGCCCTTCTGGCCGCCTGGGACGCCCGCCTGCGCTTTCGCTGGGACCTCGCGCGCAAGGCGGCGGAGACCCCGCACCTGATCGCCGATATCGGCCTCACGCGCGACGAGGTCGCCGCGGAGATCGCCAAGCCGTTCTGGCGGGTATAAGACGGGACCATGTCGAGGTTTGCATGACGGCCGAAAGCACGACAGCAGGTGAGGAGCGCGGCATTCCGTGGGCCGCGATGGCCGGCATCATCGCGACCGTGTCGGTCTTCGCCCTGGCGCAGGGGCTGACCTATCCGCTGCTCAGCTTCATCCTGGAACGGCAGGGCACGACGCCCGGCCTCATCGGCCTGTCCGCCGCCATGACGCCGCTCGGCTTCATCGTCTCGGCGCCGCTCATTCCGGTGCTCGCGCGGCGCGTCGGCGCGGCGCGGCTGGCGGTCCTGTGCGCGCTCCTCGCCGCGCTCACGCTTGCGGCCATCGGGCTCGTGCAGGACGTGCGGGCCTGGATGCCGCTGCGTCTTCTCCTCGGCGTCTTCGCCAATCCGCTCTATGTGATCAGCGAGACCTGGCTGATCGCGCTCACGCCCGCCGCGCGCCGCGGCCGCATCCTCGGCCTCTATTCCTCGGTCGTCTCGGGCGGCTTCGCCATCGGTCCGCTGTCGCTCGGCCTTGCGGGCACGGCGGGCTGGGCGCCGTTCCTCGTCGGCATCACCGCCTTCGTCCTCTGCAGCCTGATCGTTTTCGCCGTCGCCCGGCGCCTGCCGGACCTGCCGCGGGAAGGCGAGACGGCATCGGTCGGCGGCATTTTCGCGCGCGCGCCGCTCCTCCTCTTCGCGGTCTTCACCGCGGCGGCCTTCGAGCAGACCTTCGTGTCGCTCTTTGCGGTCTATGGCGCGGCGCTCGGCAGCGGCGAGGCCCGCATCGCCGCGCTCATCACCGTGTTCATCGCCGGCAATGCCGTGCTGCAGGTCGTGCTGGGGCGCATCGCCGAGCGCTGCGGGGCGGCGCGCACCATGCTGGCCTGTGCGCTTGCCGCGCTTTTCTTCTGCCTGCTTCTGCCGCAGGCCTTTGCCGCCTGGCCCGTCTGGCCGCTGCTCTTCGTCTGGGGCGGGGTCTCGTTCGGCATCTACACCATGGCGCTGATCCAGCTTGGCGAGCGCTTCACCGGTCAGGCGCTGATCGCCGGCAATGCCGCCTTCGCCCTCGTCTGGGGCATCGGCGGCATGACCGGCTCGCCCGCGGCGGGCCTCGCCATGCAGCTGATCGGCCATCAGGGCCTGCCGGCCGCGCTCGGCCTCCTGTGCGCCGTGCTGGCCCTCCTCTTGATGGCGCGGCGACGGCGGGCCTGATCGGCCTTATGCGGTCCCGTTCGCCTCCAGCTTGTCCTGCGTCTTCGTGTCGAAGTCGGCGGCGTCGTGGCGCTCGTGCAACTGCTCGGACGGATCGCCGCTCAACCGGTTCACCATGCGGCCGCGCCTGACCGCCGGGCGGGCCGCGATCTCGGCCGTCCAGCGCTGGACGTTGCCGTAGCTCCGGACATCGAGGAAGGTGCCGGCATCGCCATAGGCCTGGTTGAGCGCGAGGTTGCCGTACCACGGCCAGATGGCCATGTCGGCGATCGTGTAGTCGTCGCCGGCCATGAACCGGTTGTCCGCCAGATGCCGGTCGAGCACGTCGAGCTGGCGCTTCACCTCCATGGCATAGCGGTCGATGGCATATTGGATGCGCATCGGCGCATAGGCATAGAAATGGCCGAAGCCGCCGCCGAGGAAGGGCGCCGAGCCCGTCTGCCAGAACAGCCAGTTGAAGGTTTCCGTGCGGGCGCGCAGCGCGCTCGGCAGGAAGGCGCCGAACTTCTCGGCGAGATAGAGCAGGATGGAGGCGGATTCGAAGACGCGCACCGGCGCGCCGCCGCCCGCCGGCGCGTGGTCCATCAGCGCCGGGATCTTGGAATTCGGATTGACCGCGACGAAGCCGGAGCCGAACTGGTCGCCATCGCCGATGCGGATGGGCCAGGCATCGTATTCGGCGCCCGCATGGCCGGCGGCCAGAAGCTCCTCCAGCATGATCGTGACCTTCACGCCGTTGGGCGTGGCGAGCGAATAGAGCTGCAGGGGATGCTTGCCGACCGGCAGGTCCTTGTCATGCGTCGGGCCGGCAATGGGGCGGTTGATATTGGCGAAGGCACCGCCATTGCCCTTTTCCCAGGTCCATACCTTCGGAGGCTCGTAGCCGGCGGGGAAATTGTCGGCAGGGGATTTCTCGGTCATGAATCAATCCTTGTCTTTGCGCGAACGCATCCGGCCTGCCGGATGCACCTTGCTCCATATAGGAAGGCGAAAGCAGTTTCTTATCCCCTCCCGCGGTTCCCGTGCAACGCAGGGTCATCGCCTCTGACGTTCGACGGTGCCGCACATCCCCTTCTCCCCCGCGGGGAGAAGGTGGCCCGAAGGGTCGGATGAGGGGGTGGCTCCATGCGGATCGTTTGCGCCTTCGACACCCCCCTCATCCGCCTGCCGGCACCTTCTCCCCGCGGGGGAGAAGGGGAAGAAGGCAGCGGTTTTCTTCCATAGGCGATGACCCGCCTTCAACGGGGCAGGATCACGCCGGAATGGCGCGGGGCTATGGCGGATGCCGGGCGGTTGGCGCATAGTCCGCCGCCGAGAGGCAAGACACATGAAATACGATTACTGCGTCATCGGCGGCGGCATCGTCGGGCTGGCAACGGCCATGCGGCTTCTGGAGGATCGTCCCGGCAGCAGCCTGGTCCTCCTGGAGAAGGAGGCGGCGCTCGGCCGGCACCAGACCGGCCACAACAGCGGCGTCATCCATGCCGGCATCTACTATCCGCCCGGCAGCCTGAAGGCCGAGCTGTGCCGCGAGGGCGCCGCCGCCACCAAGGCCTTCTGCGCCGAGAACGGCATCCGCTTCGAGACCTGCGGCAAGCTTCTCGTCGCCACCTCCGATCTCGAAATGCAGCGCATGGACGCGCTTTACGAACGCTCGAGGCAGAACACGATCGAGGTGCACCGCCTCGGCGCGGACGAATTGAAGGACCGCGAGCCGAATATCCGCGGCCGCGGGGCGCTCTTCGTGCCCTCGACCGGCATCGTCAGCTATGCCGAGGTCTGCGAGGCCATGGGACGCCGCATTGCGGCCCTCGGCGGCGAGATCCGCCTGTCCACCCGCGTGACCGGCCTTCGCGAGGCACCGGACGCGGTGACCATCGGGTCGGACGGCGAAAGCTGGCAGGCGCGCAAGCTGGTGGTCTGCGGCGGTCTCCAGTCGGACCGGCTCGCCCTTCTCGCCGGCCTGTCGATCACGCATCGCATCGTGCCCTTCCGGGGCGAATATTACCGCCTGCCCGCCGACAGGAACGACATCGTCCGCCACCTGATCTACCCTATTCCCGATCCCGCCTTGCCCTTCCTCGGCGTCCACCTGACCCGGATGATCGACGGCAGCGTGACGGTCGGGCCCAATGCCGTGATCGGCTTTGCCCGCGAGGGCTATCCGCGCCTTTCCGTCAACCTGTCCGACATGGCCGACTACGCGCTGTTCCCCGGCTTCTGGAAGACCGTGTTCGCCAACCGGAAATCGGCCGTGACGGAGCTGCGCAACTCGCTCTGGAAACCGGGTTATCTCGCGCAATGCCGGAAATACTGCCCGGGCCTTAAGCTTGCCGACCTCCTGCCGCACGAGGCCGGCATCCGCGCCCAGGGGGTGGGGAGGGACGGCACCCTCATCCACGACTTCCTGTTCGTCCAGACGGAGCGCATGCTGCATGTCTGCAACGCGCCCTCCCCCGCCGCCACCTCCGCCATCCCGATCGCCAGGATGATCGCCCGCCGCCTGATGCGGGAGCCGTGACGGGCACGCCGGAACGATGCCGCTTCGGCTGCGCCCTAGCGAAGCCAGCCGTCCACCGCGGCGGCGGCGGCAAGGACCCGTTCGTCGCTGTCCTTCGGCCCCGAGAGAAGGAGCCCGACGGGCATGCCGCCGGCCCCCGTGCCGCAGGGCAGCGAGACGCCGCACCAGTCGAGGAAATTGCCGACGAGCGTGTTGCGCAGCGTCTTGCCGTTGGTCTGGAAGAACAGGTCCTCGTCGTCGAGCAGCGGCTGGACCGGCGGGGCGACATGGGGAAGCGTCGGGCTGATGAGGATATCCTGCGTGCCGAGCCGCGCCTCGAAGGCGGCCGTCAGCCTTTCGCGGGCGGCCAGCGTTTCGAGATAGTCGGACAGCGCGATCTTCTCGCCGAGAAGCGTGCGCTTGACGACGCGGGGATCCATTTCGGCCGCCGCCGGGCCGGTGATGCGCGCGCGGTGGAGCACGAAGGCCTCAGCGGTCACCAGCGCGCCGTGCCGCGCCATCACGTCGAAGACCGCGGAGAATTCCGGGAAGGCCTGCCGGCGGATGCGGGCGCCCGCCCGCGCCAGGCGCTCGACGGACGCTTCGAACGCGGCGACGACCTCCCGCTCGGCCCCGTCGAAGAACACGGTCTCGGGAATGACGAAGGAGAGATCGGCGGGGCTGAGGCGCGGCAGCGGGCCGGCGGCCGCCTGCCCGCGCATGGCGGCGTCGATCCACACCGCATCCTGCACGGTGCGGCAGAGCGGGCCGAGCGAATCGAGGCTTTTGGCCAGCGGGAACACGCCGTCCATGGCATAGCGCCCGCGCGTCGCCTTGTAGCCGACGATGCCGTTGAAGGCGGCGGGGATGCGCACCGAGCCGCCGGTATCGGTGCCGATGGAAACGGGCACGAGCCCCGCGGCGACCGCGACGCCCGAGCCGGAGGAGGAGCCGCCCGGAATGCGGTGCTCGCCGGCCGGCGAGGCCGGGTTGCGCGGCGTGCCGTAATGCGGATTGATGCCGAGGCCGGAAAAGGCGAACTCGCTCATGTTCACCCGCCCGACGCTGACCATGCCGGCGCCGGCGAGCGCCTGCACCACGGCCGCGTCGCGGCCTGCGGGCGCCGCATCCTTCAGCACGCGCGAGCCGGCGGTGGTCGGCAGGCCCGCAATGTCGAAAAGGTCCTTCCAGGCGATCGGCACGCCATCCAGCACGCCGTGCGAGCGCCCTTCGCGCAGGCGCCGCCGCGCGGCCTCCGCTTCCGCCTTCGCCCGCTTCTCCAGAAGAACGGTGAAGATCGCGGCGTCCGGATGGGACCGGATGGCGGCAAGCGTCTCTTCGGCGAGCGCGACGGGATCGAGCGCGCCCGATTGCAGGAGCACGGAAAGCTGGGCGATCGACCGCGGCTCTGTCGTCATCGTCAAATGTCCTTCTCTGCGCGCCCGACGAGCTGCATCCAGCGGCGGACGAGATAGTTGTGTTCATCCATGGTCGTGTTCCAGACGGCGATGCCGTTGGCGCGCTGCCAGTAGGAACCGCCGCTGCGCACCGCACCGCGCTTGACGCGGACGGCGCCGTCGGGACCCGGCAGGTCCTCCCGCGCGGCGAGGCCTTCATACCAGTAGTCCCACTCGGCGGCGCTCATGTAGCGGCGCGAGCGCTCCGGGGTGGAGATATAGTAGCCCTGCCGGGCGACGACCGCGCCCGGCCAGCCGGAAATCCACCAGTTGAGATAGTCGTAGGCGACATCGAGCATGCGGCCGGAAAGCCGCCGGGAAAGGCACAGGCCGCCGTGCCAGGCGCGATAGCCCTCCACCGGGGTCGCCTGCTCGACGGGGAAACCCCGGCCGTTAAGGATGCCGATGCCCGTCGACCACATGCTCTGGATGTCGGTTTCGCCGGCCACCATCAGCCCCGCGGCCTCTTCCGCCGTGCGCCAGAACCCCCGGAAGAAGCCCGCCTTGCGCCGCGCCTCCAGGATATCCATCAGCTCGTCGATCTCCGCCACCGTCATGTTGCCGATATTGCCGAAGCTCATCAGGCCGGCCGCCTGCGCGGCGAGCGCGGCGTCGAAAATGCCGATCGCCGGCTCGTCGACGAGCGCGGCGCGGCCGCTCCAGCGTTCGTCGAGCAGCGCGGCCCAGCTGTTCATCGGCGCAAGGGGATCGGCGGCATCGCTGCGATAGGCGAAGCTGTCGAAATTGTGCGTCGTCGGCAGCATGGAGATGCGGCCGGTCGGCGTGTCGCCGAGCGCGAGGCTCGGCTGGACATAGAGCTTGCGCGCCGGCACGTCGCCCTGGCCCATGCGGGCGCTCGGGCCGATCTGGCCGGTCTTCGTCAGGTCGTTGATCTCGTCCCAGAGCGCAATGCGGGCAATCTCGATCGGCTGGATGGCGCGCCAGTACCAGACGATGTCGAGATTGTGGAAACACTGGTCGTAGATGTCGTAGCGGTCGGGCTCCTGCGCGGCCTTGTGCTGGGTGACGATGAAATCGTTGTTGTCGAAGCTGACCTCGATGCCGAGATCGGCCTCGGCCTTCACGCGCAGCTCCTCCAGAAGCGAGATGGCCGTGCCGAGCACGCGCAGCTTCGGCTTGCCCGCCGTATGGACGGCCGGTGCGGCCGGTTCCGGTTTCGGGGAATGCTTGTTCATCAAGGGCTCTGGGCGTTGCGAACCGGTGCGGCTGCCTCTGGCTGCGGACTGTCTGCGGCCTTCCCGGCAAGCGCGAAGGCGTTGAAGGACCGTTTCAACAGGTTCGGATCGAGACCGTCAACAATAAAGACGATGCGCGAGGAGCGCTCCCCCGCCGGCCAGGCGTCCATATGCACGGGCGGATGGACGAGATGCTGCACGCCATGCACCGCCACCGGCCGGTCCTCGCCCGCGATGTCGAGCATGCCCTTCACCCGCAGCACGCGCTCGCCATGGCGGTTGAGCAGCATGGTGAGCCAGACGCCGAAGCCGGTCCAGTCGATCGGGGTATCGACGGTGATCACGAAGGAGGAGATGGCCGCCTGGTGCGGCGTACCGTCCGCCGTCACCAGCCCGGCGGGGGCATCGCAGTAGAAGCCGCTCGCCGATTGCAGTCTTGCCGCCCGCTGCGCCGTGTCATCGCCGAAGAGCGCATCGGCGCCCGGCCCATCGGCCGCCGCGATGTGGCTTACCGCGTCCGGGTTGAGCTCGGCAAGCCGCGAAAGCAGGCGCACCAGAGCGGCATTGCCCGGGCAAAGATCCGCCTTGGTGACGACGATGCGGTCGGCGATGGCCGCCTGCCGGTTCGATTCGACATAGGTGTCGAGCTGGGCGAGGCCGTTGACGGCATCGACGGTCGTCACCACGCTGCCGACACGAAAATGATGGCGCAGCACGGGATCGGATTTCAGCGTCGAGAGCACCGGGAAGGGATCGGCAAGACCCGTGCTCTCGATGACGACGCGGGTGAAGGGCGGCACGAGGCCGCGGTCGCGCTTCGAATGGAGATCGCGCAGCGCCTCGGCCAGCTCGCCGCGCACGGTGCAGCACACGCAGCCCGACTGCAGCAGCACCATCGTGTCGTCGATGCGCTCGACGAGATGATGGTCGAGGCCGACCGCACCGAATTCGTTGATCATGACGGCGGTATCGGCGAGCGCCGGATCGGCAAGCAGGCGCTTCAGCAGCGTGGTCTTGCCCGAGCCGAGGAAGCCGGTCAGCAGATGGACGGGCGTGAAGGCGGGAATGTCAGCCATCGCTTACGCTCTCCATGCGCGCGATCAGCACGGGATCGAGCGGATCGCAGGGACGGCCGGCAAGGCGCTCGGCGGCCGGCCAGAGGTGGCCGAGGTCCTCGATCATCTCGCTCTTGCCGGTGCGCGTCGCCAGCACGAAGGATGAGCCCTGCCAGTCGGAAAGGCCCATGCCGAAGGCGGCGAGCACGCGGTTGACAGCTGTCACCCGCCGGGCGCGCTCGCGTCGCCGGTCGAGCCGCTCGACATTGCGCGTGTAGACGCCGGGCCGCGCGGCCGCGTCCGTCCAGTGCTGGTCTCCGCCGATGACACCGCATAGGGAGCACATGGGGTTTCGTCCTTTCTTCCTTGGTGCACCCCCCTCTGGCCTGCCGGCCATCTCCCCCTCAAGGGGGGAGATCGGATGGAGCACCGTTTCGCCCATCTCCAACGTCGCTCTTGGATCAGGAGTCCCGCCCCCTGCCAATCTCCCCCCTTGAGGGGGAGATGGCCGGCAGGCCAGAGGGGGGTGCTCGCCCCTACTTCTTCCGCGGCGACCGCCGCGCAAAATCATCCGCGACCTCGTCCATCGTCACGAACTTCACGCCCGGATGCCTGATCATATGCGCATAAAGCCGCTCCAGCATCATCAGCACCTGCGGCCGGCCGGCGACGTCGGGGTGGATGGTGATCGGGAAGACGGCATAGTCCATCTCGCGGTAGACCCAGTCGAACTGGTCACGCCACATCTCCTCCAGATGCCGCGGATTGACGAAGCCGTGGCTGTTCGGCGATTTCTTGATGAACATCATCGGCGGCAGGTCGTCGAGATACCAGGAGGCCGGGATCTCGATGAGGTCGGTCTCGTGCCCGCGCTTCAGCGGCACCATCCAGTCCGACGGCTTCTTCGAATAGTCGATCTTGGTCCAGCTGTCGCCGACGCGCACGTAATAGGGCGTGAAGTCGTTGTGCATCAGCGAGTGGTCGTACTTGATACCCCGCTCCAGAAGCAGCTCGTTGGTGACGTTGGAGAACTCCCACCACGGCGCGACATAGCCGGTCGGGCGCTTGCCCGAGAGTTTCGAGACGAGCTCGATGCTCTTGTCGAGCACCTCCGTCTCCTGCTCGCGCGTCATGGCGATGGGGTTCTCATGGGTATAGCCGTGGATGCCGATCTCGTGGCCGGCCTCGGCGACGGCCTGCATCTGCTCGGGAAAGGTCTCGATCGAGTGGCCGGGGATGAACCAGGTCGTCTTGACGCCGAACCGCTCGAAGAGCTTGAGGAGGCGCAGGCTGCCGACCTCGCCGGCGAAGATGCCGCGCGAGATGTCATCCGGCGAATCCTCGCCGCCATAGGAGCCGATCCATCCGGCCACCGCGTCGACGTCGACGCCGAAACTGCACAAAATCTCTTTTGCCATTTTGTATCTCCTTGGTTCCCTCAAAAAAGGATCAATGGGCCGGGATGACCGTCGCCTCGGCGGGGTTCCAGCTCAAAAGAACGGGGGTTCCGGCCGGGAACGCGCCCGGGCGGTACTTGTCGACATGGGCTTCGAGCGCGACGGCCCGCCCGTCCTGAAGCCGCGCCGTCAGATGCGCGATATGGCCGACGACCTCCGAGCGCTCGATGCGGGCGTCCACCCGGTTCTTCGCGCCGGACAGCGCCGCCTCGCCCGCCGCATGCACCTCGATCGCCTCGGCCGGCACGACGAGATTGACGCGGCCCTTCTCGGCGAGCGCGCCGTTGGCGCGGCCGCAAAGCGTGCCGATGCCTGTCGTCACCACCACGTCCTCGCCCTCGCTGCCGGCGACCTCGCCCGCAAGCACGGTGTTGCGGCCGATGAACTGCGCGACGAAGGGCGTGTTCGGGCGGGTGTAGAGCTGGTGCGGCGGGCTCACCTGCTCGATGCGGCCCTGGTTCATCACTACGATGCGGTCGGAGAGCGCCAGCGCCTCCGACTGGGCGTGCGTGACGAAGATGAAGGTGACGCCGAGGCTCTTCTGCAGGAGCTTCAGCTCGTTCTGGATGGCCTTGCGCAGATTGGCGTCGAGCGCGCCGAGCGGCTCGTCGAGCAGCAGGATATCCGGCTCGACGACGAGGCCGCGGGCGAGCGCGATGCGCTGGCGCTGGCCGCCGGAGAGTTTCTCCGGCTTGCGCTCGGCGATGTCCTCAAGGCCGAGCGTCGCAAGGATGCGGTCGACCTTCGCCTCGCGCTCGCCTTTGGGAACACCCTTGACCTCCAGCCCGTAGCCGACATTGCGGCGCACGCTCATATGCGGGAAGAGCGCGTAGTTCTGGAAGATCATCGAGGTCGGGCGGCGCTGCGGCGGCACGTCGTTCATCCGCTCGCCGCGGATCAGCATGTCGCCGGAGGAAATGCCCTCGAAGCCGGCGATCATGCGCAGCGTCGTCGTCTTGCCGCAGCCGGACGGGCCGAGGAAGGCGATGAACTCGCCCTTGCGGACGGACAGGTTGAAGTCGATGACGGCGGGCGTGCCATTGTCATAGACCTTGCCGACATTGTTGAGTTCGAGGTCGAACAGCATCAGGAAATCTCCGGTCGCGGACCGGGGCCACGCGCGCCCCGGTCCTTCGTCTTGGGATCAGGCGTTGAGGAACTCGTCCCACTTCTGGATGAGGTGGTCGTATTCGTCCGGCCACTGGTGCCAGTAGGCGACGTTCTTCGCGCGCTCCTCCAGCGAGCCGCCGTCGCGCAGGTCCCCCTCCTTGATGCCGCGCTCCTCCGCGCCGACCCAGGGCTTGCCCTCGTACCAGAAGGCGTATTTCTCCGGGGACATGACGTCCTTGATGTTGGTGGAGGGCGAATAATAGCCCTGTTCGGAGACCGTGATGCCGGGCTCGCCCGAGAGCCAGTAGTCGGCATAGGCGATGACGGCGTCGCGGTTGGCCGTGCCGGCGATCATCGAGGGGCCGATCGCCCAGCCGCGATAGCCTTCCTTCGGCACGGCGTATTTGCAGGCCTTGCCCTGCGCCTTGACGGCCATGACGGCCGGCTGCCAGGCGTCGCAGACGACCATCTCGCCCGAGGCCATCAGGTTGACCAGCTCGCCGAAATCGCCCCAGAGCGCGCGGAACTGGCCTTCCTTCTTTTTGGAGACGAGGAAGGCGGCAGCCTCGTCGATCTCGGCGGCGGTCGGGTTGCCGGGGTTCTTCACATCCGACAGGCCGAGCGTGTTCATCGCCATGATGGCTTGGCCGAAGGCGATGAGCGGGTCGGTGTTGAGGCCCGACTTGCCCTTCCACTTCGCATCGAAGATCGCCGTCCAGGTGTTGGCCTCCTCGTCGGAGAGCACATCCGGATTGTAGCCGATGGAATCGTAGTTGTAGACGGCGGGCACCATGTTGAGCACGGTCTGGCCCTCGTCCGCCCAGATCTGGCCGACAATCTGCGCGGCGCGGTCCCACTTGTCGCTCGCCGTGGTGAAGGTGTCACGGATATTGGCCCAGTTCTTCAGCGAGGCGGCCGGGATCGTCTCGACATTGTCGGTCATGACGATGGAGGGCAGGCGCTCGGCGATGATCTCCCAGCAGTCGTAGTCCTTCGAGCCCGAGAGGATCTTCGTCTGCGCGTCCGGGAAGGTGGCGGCGGTGCCCGAGGTGCCGCCGACGCCGGAGGCCTTCTTGAACTCCTCAAGGATGCGCTCCTGCACCGTCACGGAAAGGCCGATGGTGCGCAGCTGCTGGCCGGCGAGGTCAGCGGCCTGCGCGAAGGCCATGCGCGAGGAGAGGAACGGCGTGCCGCCGCCCATCGCCAGCGCCATCACCCCGGCCGAGCGCTTGAGGAGCGAGCGGCGATTGATTTCCGACTTGAACATGTCTCTTCTCCAGTTGTTATCGTTCCCCGGAGCCGCCCCGCGGCTCCTTTTTGTCTGCAATTCCGGGCGCAAACCGCTGCACATGCTTGCCGGGATTGCTCAGTACCGGCCCACCAGGAGGCCGCCATCCACGACCAGCACCTGGCCGGTCATGTATCTCGCGCTGTCGGAGGCGAGGAACACGGCGACATCGGCGATGTCCTCCCCGGTCCCGAGCCGCCCCATCGGAATGAACTCCGCCGCCTTCTCCGCCCCCGCGGGGCCGAGCGAGTTCTCCTCCGAGAGAAGCTGCGCGGTGCGGATGTAGCCGGGCGCGATGCCGTTCACCCGCACGCCGTCGCGCGCCATCTCGACGGCAAGGCCCCGCACCAGGCCGACGACGCCGGATTTGGCCGCCGAATAGTGCACGTGCTCGTCCCAGCCATAGGCGACGCCCATGATGGAGGAGAGCGCGACGACCGATCCCGACCGGCGGGCGCGCATGCCGGGCGCGGCGGCCCGCACGAGGCGGAAGATGCCCTTGAGGTCGATGTCGAAGGTGAGGTCCCACTTCTCGTCGGTGAGGTCGGCCAGCTTCGTGCGGTGCGCGATGCCGGCATTGGCGACGACGACGTCGATGCGGCCGTGCCGCGCCTCGACATCGGCGACCAGCGCGTCGGTCGCCTTCGTCGAGCGCACGTCATAGAGGTGGAACTCCGCCGCGCCGCCCGCGGCCGAGATCGCCGCCGCCGTCTCCCGGCCTTCCCTTTCAAGAATGTCGGTGACGACCACATGGTCGCCCAGGGCCGCAAACGCCTTCGCGGTGGCCGCGCCGATGCCGATGCCGGCCCCTGTGACGATGACGATGCGTTTCTTGTCTGCGCTCATGGCTGTCTCCGAAGTCAAAAGGGGGCGATCGCATGGGGCGACCGGTCCATCCGATGGGCAAGCGTCGTCGGGGTCACAGCATCACGTCCCCGCTGTTCGGCCCGAGCGTCTGCCCGACGAAGAGGCTGGCGGCGGGGGATGCGAGGAAGGCGACGGTCTCGGCCACCTCCTCCGGCTCGCCGAAGCGGCCGAGCGGCAGACCCGCCCGCTTGGCGGCCCGCCAGTCCTCCGAAAGCTGCATGACGAGCGGCGTGTTGATCGGGCCGGGCGCGACGGCGTTGACCCGCACCCCGCGGGCGGAAACCTCGCGGGCAAGCGCCTTGGTCATGCCGATGATCGCGGCCTTGGCGCCGGAATAGTGCACGAGCTCGACGCCGCCGATCTGGCCGAGCTGCGAGGCGACGTTGACGATGACGCCCGCCCCGGCGGAGAGCATCGCCGGCAGCACGGCCCTGGTCATCAGGAACGTGCCGCGCACATGCACGGCGAACATGCGGTCGAAATCGCGGACGTCGAGGTTCTCGAACAGCGCCTGATGGGCGATGCCGGCATTGTTGACGAGCAGCGTGACATCGCCATGCGCCGCGACGGCGGCAAGATGGATGGCCGCGACATCCGCCTCGCCGGAGACATCGCCCGCCACGGCGACGGCCTTGCCGCCCGCCGCGCGGATCTCGTCCGCCACCGCCTCGGCGCGCTCGGGCGAGAGGTCGTTGACCGTCACGGCGTAACCGTCCGCCGCGAGCTTTTGCGCGATGGCGCGGCCGATGCCGGAGCCTGCGCCGGTGATAAGAGCAGCGCCCGCCATCACGCCTCCTCCTGGATCGCCATGCGCTTGGCACGGCGCACCGACAGACCCATCAGCACGGCATAGGTGCCGAGCAGCGCGAAGGAGAACAGCGTGGTCAGCACGCCGAAGGCGAAGACGTTCGGATGCACTTCCACCGAGAAGGTGCCGTAGATGGCGAGCGGCAGCGTCAGGTCCCGGCCCGAGGCGAAGAGCGTGCGCGAGAACTCGTCGTAGGAGAGCGTGAAGGCGAAGAGCATGGCCGAGAGAACGCCGGGGAAGATCAGCGGGAAGGTGATCTTGCGGAAGGTGCGCGCCGGGGTGACGCCGAGCGACCAGGCGGCCTCCTCCACGCTCGGATCGAAGCGGTTGAAGATCGCCAGCATGACGAGGAAGGCGAAGGGGAAGGTGTAGACGACATGCAGCACGAAGGCCGTGCCCCACCAGTGGCGGTCGACGCCGAGCGTGTTGGCGACCAGCGCCATGCCGAGGCCGACGAGCACGCCGGGCACCATCATGCCGAGCACGATGAGATAGAAGACGACGCCCGAGCCGCGGAACCTCTTGCGGAACGCCTGGGCGGCGGTGACGCCGAGCACGGTCGAGACGATCATCGTCATGACGGCGAGCGCCAGCGAGCGCACCAGCGCCTGTTCGATCGGCAGCGGCGCGATGCGCGAGGGCGGGGTGAGGCCGAAGAGGTGCTTGTACCAGTAGGTCGACCATTCGATGATCGGGAACTGCGGCCCGCCTTCCGGCCCTGTCTGGAAGGAGAGGATGGCGAGCACGGCGAGCGGGCCGTAGAGGAAGACGATGAACAGCGTCGTATAGAGGCCGAGGCCGAGCTTGATGCCGGAAGCGTTCATGGCTCAGAGCTCCTTCCTGAGATCGACGACCCGGAGCAGCGCGGCGACGACCGCGCCCATCAGGATGGTCAGCACCACGCCGGCAACCGCGGCGAAGGCCCATTTCAGCGACCCCACCTGGGTGACGATGATGTTGCCGAGAAGGTTGACCTTGCGGCCGGAAAGCGCGGCCGAGGTGGCGAACTCGCCGAGCACCATCACGGAGACGAAGATCGCGCCCACCACCACGCCCGGCATGGAGAGCGGCAGGATGATGGTTCTGAAAATCCGCCAGAAGCTCGCCCCGAGATCCTGCGCCGCCTCGATGACGGAAGGGTCGATGCGGCCGAGCATGAAGGCGATCGGCCCGACCATGAAGACGCAGTAGATCTGCGTCATGCCGATGATGACGGAGAGCTCGGAGAACAGCAGCACCTCGATCGGCTGGGTGACGATGCCGAGCTTCATCAGGATCATGTTGATCGCGCCCTCCTTGCCGAGCATCGGCCGCCAGGCGAGCACGCGGATGAGGAAGGAGGTCCAGAACGGGATGACGCAGAGCACCAGGAGTGCCGTCGAAAGCGTCTTGTTCTTGACGAAGAGCCCGACGAAGAGCGCCGCCGGATAACCGACGAGGAGGGTGGAGACGAGCACGATCAGCCAGATGCGGACCGTCGTCCAGAGCGCGCCGAGATAGGTGTCGGAGGAGAAGAAGGTGATCCAGCTCTTCAGCGTCAGCGTCGGCTCGATCTTGAAGGTGGTCTGCGTCCAGAAGGAGACGTAGACCATCATCAGGATGGGCGCGACGAGGAAGAGCAGCATCCACAGGACGCCGGGGGCGAGCAGCCAATAGGTGCGGTCCGGCTGCCTGCGGGTGGAAGGCGCCGCCGTTTCGACGGGCGTGTCATGGCTGGTGGCGGCCATCGTCATCTCTCATTCTCCGGGTGGACAGGGGCGGGACCGGCGACGGGGTTCTCAAACGAAGACAAGGGCGTCCTCCCGTTTCCAGACGAGGGCGTAGCGGGCCTTCTCCTCGAAGGCCTCGGGCGCGGCATGGCTGAGATGCGTCTCCACCTCGAAGACGCGGCCGTCGTCGAGCGTGAAGAAGGAGTTGATCGCCGCGCCGGAATACTCGCTGGCGACGAAGCTCGCCTCGATGCGCACCTCGTCGCCAGCGGCCGCCGCATCCCTCGGGCGGATCGCAACACGGTCGTAGCGGATGGCGTAGGCCGGCCTGCCGGATGCCTGGCGCACCCCGCCGAGCGCCAGGCGGCCGACGGGGCTCTCGAAGACATCGCCCGAGACCGCGCCGGAAAAGATGTTGTAGCAATTGAGGAAACGCGCGACGTCGGCGGAGGCCGGGCGGCTGTAGAGCGTGCCGGCATCCGTCGCTTGCGCGATGCGGCCGTGATCGAGCACCAGCACGGTGTCGCCCATGGCGAGCGCCTCGCTCTCCGAGCCGGTGACGTGGAGGAAGGTGACGCCGCAGCGCTCGCGGATGGTGCGGAGCTCCCCGCGCATGCGCGTGCGCAGGTTGGCGTCGAGCGCGCCGAGCGGCTCGTCGAGCAGCACCATGCTCGGCTCCGTCACCAGCGTGCGGGCGAGCGCCACGCGCTGCTTCTGGCCGCCGGAGATCTGCGTGACCGCGCGGTCTTCGAGGCCCGTGAGCCCGACGAGGCCGATCATGTCGCGCACCCGGGCGGCGACGGCCTTCGTGTCCGTCACCGGGGCGACGGCGCGGTTCTCGAGGCCGAAGGCGATGTTCTGCGCGACGCTCAGATGCGGAAAGAGCGCGAAATTCTGGAAGACGAAGCCGATGCCGCGCTCATGCGGCGGCACGCCGTCGATGCGCCTGCCGGCAAAGAGGATCTCCCCGCCGTCCGGCTGCTCGAAGCCGGCGATGACGCGCAGCAGCGTCGTCTTGCCCGAGCCCGACGGCCCGAGCAGCGAGACATAGGAATTGTCCATGAGCGCCGCATCGACGCCCGCAAGCGCCGGCACGCCGGCAAAGGCCTTGTGCACATTCTTCAATTGGAGGACGGCTGACACCTCTGTTCCCACCAGTTCCGGCCAGGACCCTCGGCGCACGGGGCTCCGCATCCCCGGGCGCGAAGAGGCCTTCGGAGAGGGCAAGAGGCTCCCGTTCGCGCATCGGTCAGATGCGCGGCGCAGCGTCGATCCTGAGCATTTCGTTTTGTTCCACTGCCGACGCCTCTTCCGGGCGTCTTGTTGTCAAAACCATGGCATAAATGATTTTTGTATTCAATAGACTTTTTAGAAATTTCTATCGCGGGGCCGGCCCGGCCTTTTGCTCATGAATTTCCGGCCGCGGAGACGTCGTCTTCGCACCAGGACTTCCCACGTCTTCTGGCGAATTTCCGCGCATTATGCGCAAAATTCACCGCTTTCGCCAATAAATTCGGCGGCCGGACCGCCATGGCGGCGCGACCAGCGATAGCGCGCCTTCCTCTTTCACGCTCGAAGAATCGTCGAAGCTATCTTCAAATTTTGTATTCAATAATCATTTATGCTATCCTTTCCTTGCGGCGGAGAATGCGGCAGAGTGCTGCCCTCCACGAGGCCGACGGATCAGGGACCCATGAAGGACGAGCAGGCAGCCACCGGCACCCAGCGGCGCTACGCGATCGCCGAGGACGTGCTGCGCAGCAATATCGAGGCGGGCACGCTGCCGCCCGGCCTGGTGCTCCTGGAAGGCCCGATCGCCGACATCCTGCAGACCTCGCGCGCGCCGGTGCAAAGGGCGCTGCAGGCGCTGGAGGCGGAGGGGCTGGTGCACCGCTTTTCCGGTCGCGGCTTCTTGGTCGGCCCGCCGGGCGCCGGCATCGAGCCGAACCGCACGGACATCAAGGCGCTCGGGCTGATCGTGCCGCGCCATGCGGACGAGGCGCTGCAAAGCCGCTCCTCCTGGGAGCGCATCTACAACCAGGTCGAGGCGGACGTCGCCGGCTGCGTGGTGTTCGGCCGCTACCGCATCATCGAGATGGAGCTCGCCACCCATTTCAACGTCAGCCGCACCGTGGTGCGCGACGTGCTGACGCGCCTGCGCGAGCGGGGGCTCGTGCGCAAGAACCAGAGCTCGCACTGGATCGCCGGGCCGCTGACCGCCCAGACGGTGAAAGACCATTTCGTGCTGCGCACCATGCTGGAGCCGCCGGCGATCCGCCTTGGCGCGCGGGCCGTCAACCAGGCGCGGCTGGAGACGCTGCTGAAGCGCCTGCGCGCCGCCGAGGAGGCGAGCGCCGCCGGCTCCCTGCGCGAAAGCGAGGCGATCCAGACCGAATTCATCGAATGCTGCGTGCTCGCCGCGCCGAACGAGCGGCTGAAGGATCTCGTGCGCAACAACCTCCTGCCCGTCACGGCCACCGACCGGCTGCTGCGCCGCCTCGGCCTGCCGGGCGATCCCGCGATTATCACGGAGCTGCGGCTGGTCGGCGAGCTTCTGCTGCGCGGGGCGACGGAGGCGGCCGTCTCGATGATGGAGACCCATCTGGAGGCCTCGCTGAACCGCACCATCGCCCAGATGAAGATCGTCGCGATCATCCCCGGGCCGGGCGTCACGGCAGCGTATCTGACGCCCGTGCTGGATTGAGCGGGAAGAGTGCCGCGCATCGCCCGACTTCGGGCAGGCCGGGCCGTAGTGCATACCCCCCTCTGGCCTGCCGGCCATCTCCCCCACAAGGGGGGAGATCGGATGGAGCACCGTTTCGCCCATCTCCAACGTCGCCGATGGAGCAAGGGTCTTGCCCCTGGCCGATCTCCCTCCTTGTGGGGGAGATGGCCGGCAGGCCAGAGGGGGGTGCACCCAAAGCCGCCGTCGCTCCGCGGACAATGCCCCCTCCCCCTATGCCAGCGCTTCGCGCAGCTGCGCGAGGCTCGCCTGCCGGGCCTTCCGTGCCGCCAGCGCCTCCTCCATCGTCACCTTGACGAAACGGGTTGGCGTGTGGGGCTGGAGCTGGCCGATCAGGTCCATGTCGGCGGAGATGACCGTGCCGACCATGAAATAGCCGCCGCCGGAGACGGCGTCGCGGTGCAGGATGATCGGCTCCGTGCCGCCGGGCACCTGGATCGAGCCATAGGGATAGCAGCTGTCGACGATGTTCGACGGATCGGAACCCGCCCCGAAGGGCTGGTCGCGCGCGACGAAATCCAGCTTGCGCCCGCCCTTGAAGCGATAGCCCATGCGGTCGGCCTCGTTCGCCACCTTCCATTCGTCGGCGAAGAAGTTCTCCTGCGACGCCTCGGTCAGGCGATGCCAGTAGAGGCCCGGCACGACGCGCAGCGCCGCCGGCAGGCCCGGCGTGCGGCGCAGCGCCTCGGGCACCGTTCTTCCCTCGCTGGAAAGGCTTGCCTTCCCGACCGGCAATTCGTCGCCCGCGGCAAGCGGCCGGCCCTTGTAGCCGCCGAGCGCGCCGATCGGATAGGTCGAGCGGCTGCCGAGCGCTTCCGGCACATCGATGCCGCCGGAGACCGCGATCAAGATGCGCGCGCCGGACTTCAGGAAGTCGAAGGTCAGCGTCTGGCCCGCCTTCACCTTGAAGGCCGTCCAGCCGGGCTGGGCAACGCCGTCCACCTTGGCCGGCATGTCGGCACCGGTGACGGCGACCAGCGCATCCTCGGTGAATTCCAGCTTGGGGCCGATGAAGACGGCCTCGAGCCCCGCCGCGCCCTCGTCATTGCCGACCAGCAAATTCGCCGCGCGCATGGCGAAACGGTCCATCGCCCCGCCGACGGGGATGCCGAGGTGGAAATAGCCGGGCCGGCCGAGATCCTGGACGGTGGTCGCAAGACCGTGATGGAGAACCTTAATGGCCATGGAGCATGCCCTCCAGCTTGGCGTTGGTGCCGTCGATATCCTTCTGGAAGTCCCGGAGGTCGAAGCGCACCTCGCGGATGGGCGGGGCGAAACGGCCCCGGTCGACATCCTCCACCGCCTGGTCATAGGCGTCGCGATCGATCGGCTTGAACTTGACGATGTCGCCGGGGCGGAAGAAGACCATGAAATCGCGAAGATAACTGGTCGTCTGCGCCGGGTCGAAGATCGGCATGGGCGTGATGCCGAACATCTGGTAGCCGCCCGCCCCGCGCACCGAATAGATGCAGCCGAAGCAGCCGCCATGGCCGACCGTCAGCCTCGGCGTGTCCGTGCGCGGCCGCAGGTATTTCGGCACCTGGATCTGCCGCTTTCGCTCGACCATCTGGTACATGAACGGCAGGCCCGCGACGAAGCCGACCATGGAGACGAACCAGGGCGAGCCGGAATGCGCGGTGACGAAATCCTCGACCGAGCCGTAGCCGTTGATGCGCGCGGCATAGTCGAGGTCGGTGCCCGACGGGTCCTGGTGGCGCTCGCGAAAGCGCATCAGCGTCTCGTGCGTCCAGGGATCGTTGTAGAAGACGGGGATCTCGACGATGCGGGTCTTCAGCACGGGCTCGGCCTTTTCCGCCGCGCCCTCGATCGCCTTCACTTCCCGCAGGATGTCGTCGGGATGGATGAGGTCGGGATCGAACTTCACCTGAAAGGAGGCGTTGGCCGGGCAGATCTCCGTCACGCCCCTGATGCCGCTCTCGCGCACGCCCTTCGCCATGGAAAGGCTCTTGAAGAAGGCTTCGAGCGACATCTCCTCGCTGCATTCGACGAAGAGGTGCTCGTCGCCGCCAAATGTGTATCGGATGCTCATCAGGCAACCTCCGCAGTCGTGCCGGCCCTTGCGGCGAATTCGGTTTCAAGCCAGTGTTCGAGGAAGCGGGTGTCGAAGGCCCCGCGCCGGACGCTGTCGTCCGCGGTGAGCGCCAGATGCAGCGGGATCGTCGTCGGGATGCCCTCGATCGCCAGCCCCTCCAGCGCGCCCTTCAGCCGTGCGAGGCAAGCCTCGCGCGTCTCGGCCCAGACGACGAGCTTGCCGACGAGCGAATCGTAGAAGGGCGGGATCGTGTAGCCCTCGTAGAGCATCGTATCGAAGCGGATGCCCTCGCCCTCAGGCACGACGAGCCTCGTGATCGTTCCCGGCGCGGGCATGAACCCCCTGGCAGGGTCTTCCGCATTGATGCGGCATTCGATGGCGTGGCCCTCGGCCGCGACATCCGCCTGGCGGATCGACAGCGGCGCGCCGCCGGCGATGCGGATCATCTCCTCGACGAGGTCGATGCCCGTGATCATCTCCGTCACCGGATGTTCGACCTGGATGCGGGTGTTCACCTCGATGAAGTAGAATTCCCGCGTCGCCTCGTCATAGAGATATTCCACCGTGCCGGCGCCGCGATAGCCGACCGCACGGGCAAGCGCCACGGCACTCTCGCAAAGCCGCGCCCGCACATCCGCCGGCAGCAGGAAGGACGGCGCCTCCTCCCACACCTTCTGGCGGCGGCGCTGCAGCGAGCATTCCCGCTCGAAGCAATGGATGAAATCCTGCCCGTCGCCGAGGATCTGCACCTCGACATGGCGCGCCCGGGTGATGACCTTCTCCAGATAGAGGCCGCCATCGCCGAAGGCGGCGAGCGCCTCGGCGGAGGCCTGCGGGAAATGGCGCTCCAGGTCGGCACGGTCGGCGGCGATGCGGATGCCGCGGCCGCCGCCGCCTGCCGCCGCCTTGATCATGATCGGAAAGCCGGTTCTTTCCGCCACGGCCCGCGCTTCCTCGATCGTCGAGAGGCGCCCTGCGCTCCCCGGCACCGTCGTCACGCCGGCCTTCGCCGCGACTTCCCGCGCCGCGACCTTGTCACCGAGCAGGCGGATCGCGTCGCCCTTCGGGCCGATGAAGACCATGCCCGCCGCCTCGACGGCATCGGCGAAATCGGCATTTTCCGAGAGGAAGCCGTAGCCGGGATGCACCGCATCGACGCCGGCGGCCTTCGCCGCGTCCACCACCGCCGCTATGTTGAGATAGGACTTCTTCGGCGCCGGCGAGCCGATGTCGACGGCGGCGTCCGCGAGCTTGACCGCCAGCATGTCGGCATCCGCCGCGCTGTGAACCTGCACGGTGCGGATGCCGAGCGCCCTGGCCGCCCGGATGATGCGCACCGCGATCTCGCCGCGGTTGGCGACGAGGATGGAGCGGATGGTCATGCCTCCACCTCGGCGATGACCTGGCCTGCCATGACGGGCTCCTCGTTGTCGACGAGGAAGGTGATGTTCCTGCCCTCGACGCCGGCCGGCACTTCCTGGAAGGTCTTCATCACCTCGATGAGCCCGATCGCATCGCCGCTCGCCACGGCGTCGCCATCCGCCTTGAACGGCGGGACGTCCGGCGAGGATGCCCGGTAGAAGGTGCCCGGCAGGGGCGATCTGATCTCGATCTTGCTCATGGTTCTCTCTCCACTTTATGACGTCAGCGCCCGGCCACGTCCGAGACCGGCGCAATGCGAATGCCCGCCCCCACCAGCGCCTCGCGCATCTGGCGCACGATGTCGAAGGCGCCGAGCGTGTCGGAATGGAAGCAGATGGACTCGAAGTCGATGGCGATGTCGTTTCCCGTCACCGTCCTGACCTTGCCCTCCTTGCAGGCGCGCAGGACCTTGCGGGCGATCGCCGCCGGATCGGGCCGGCCGGCATCGCGGGTAAAGACGATGGAGCCGCTGTCGTCATAGTCCCGGTCGGCATAGAATTCGCGCACGACCGGCTGGCCGGCCTCCCCGGCCGCGCGCCAGGTGGCCGAGCCGCCCATGCAGAAGATGTAGGCATTCGGCTCGACGGTGCGCATGTACTGCACGAAGATCCGCGACAGTTCCGGATTGGCGGCCATCTCCATGTAGAGCGCGCCATGCGGCTTGACGTGCTGCAGGCGCACGCCGTGGCGATGGGCGAATTCCCGGATGGCGCCGACCTGGTAGATGATGTCGTTGACGAGTTCCCGGGCGGTGCCGGCGATCTTGCGGCGGCCAAAACCCTGCAGGTCGTTGTAGCCCGGATGGGCACCGATGCCGACGCCGTGTTCGGCGGCAAGCCGCACGGTCTGGTCCATCAGGTTCGGGTCGCCGGCGTGGAAACCGGCCGCGATATTGGCCGAGCTGATCAGCGGCATCAGGGAGGCATCGTCGGTGTCGCCGACGCGCCAGCGGCCGAAGGCCTCGCCCATGTCGCAATTGATGTCGACGACCTCGCGCACTGTCTCTTCCCTCGCCTGCTTTTCCCGACGGGGAAACGCTAGGTCGTTTTCCGCCTTTTGAAAAATTCTATTTTTCCATATATAAATTCTGAAAATCAGAACCCGTTGCCTCTTTTTGTTGCGGCGCAAAAATATGGGAAATCAAATGGATATGCGCGGAATGCCCGCAATGGCGCGACGCCATGCCCATTTCGATATCGCTCCTTCTGATTTTCCGATACCTTGCCGCAATAAATCAGAAGGGATGGCACAGCCTTGACGATCAGCCTCAGACAGATCCGCTACTTTGTCGCGACGGCCGAGCTCGGGCAGATCTCGCAGGCCGCCGTCGACCTGTCGATCTCGCAGTCCGCGGTGACGACGGCGATCAAGGAGCTGGAGCGCACGGTGGGCGTCGGCCTGTTCCTGCGCACGCCGCACGGCATGGACCTGACGCCGGCCGGCCGGCAGTTCCTGTCGCATGCCTACGAGATCCTGAAGAAGGTCGACGAGGCGGTGCACCTCAATGCCGTCAGCAGCGAGATCGAGGGCACGCTGACGGTCGCGGCGACCTATACGGTCATCGGCTATTTCCTGCCGCTGCATATCGAGCGGCTGCGGCGCCTCTTCCCGAAGCTCGACATCCAGCTCTTCGAGCTCAATCGCGAGTCGATCGAGGAGGGGCTTTTGAGCAACCGCTACGACATGTCGGTGCTGCTCACCTCCAACATCCTCAATCCCGCGCTGGTGACGGAGAAGGTGCTGAGCTCGACGCGCCGCCTCTGGCTGCCGGCGCAGCATCCGCTGCTGCAGGCCGAGACGGTGGGGCTGAAGGAGATCGCGGAGGAACCCTACATCATGCTGACGGTGGACGAGGCGGCGCATTCCGCCCTCAAATACTGGAGCACGACGCCTTACCAGCCCCGCGTCATCCTGCGCACCTCCTCGGTGGAGGCGGTGCGCTCGCTCGTCGCCAACGGCCAGGGCGTGGCGATCCTCTCCGACATGGTGCACCGGCCCTGGTCGCTGGAGGGCCGGCGCATCGAGACGGTCAATATCAGCGATGCCGTACCCGCCATGGATGTCGGCCTCGCCTGGCGGCGCAACATGGAGCTTTCCCCGCCCATGCTCGCCTTCCGCTCCTATTTCCAGCAGGCCTTCCACCTGCCGGAACGGTGAGCGGC
Organism: Shinella sp. WSD5-1; assembly: GCF_963942435.1. GTDB lineage: Bacteria > Pseudomonadota > Alphaproteobacteria > Rhizobiales > Rhizobiaceae > Shinella > Shinella yambaruensis. The sequence goes on along the minus strand of NZ_OZ012600.1, from coordinate 279,128 downwards.
CCTTACGGGCATCGCCATGGCCGCCGAGCGGCCTCTATTCCGCGAAGGTCTTCCAGCGCGTCGGGCGGAAGCGGATCGCCGTGCCGGTCGCGGCGGTCGCCTCCAGCGGCACCTCGATCTCGACATGGTGCGGCGCGCCGGGCCTGCCGATGTCGAGGTCGGCGATGCGGGTGCCGGCGAGGCGGCGCGAGGTGGCGACGCGGCCTTCGAGCGCCGGCGCGGCGGGATCCTCGATGAGGACCACATCCTGCGGGCGGAAGAACAGCGTGCCGGCACCGGACGCGATGTCGCTGGCGCGCGGGGTGATGCCGACCGGCGTATCCTGGAAGTGGACCGCGCCATCGGCCACGCGGATCGGCAGGCTGGCGCTGTCGCCGATGAAGGAGAAGACGAAGGGCGAGTTCGGGCGGTCGTAGACATCGTCCGAGGAGCCGACCTGCTCGATCGCGCCCTGGCTCATCACCACCACGCGGTCGGCAAGTTCCAGCGCCTCCTCCTGGTCATGCGTGACGAAGACGGTGGTGTGGCCCGTGCGGTCATGGAACTCGCGCAGCCAGCGGCGCAGCTCCTTGCGCACCTTGGCATCGAGCGCGCCGAAGGGCTCGTCGAGCAGCAGCACCTTCGGCTCGATCGCCATGGCGCGGGCGAGCGCGACGCGCTGGCGCTGGCCGCCGGAGAGCTGGTTCGGATAGCGCTTCTCGAGGCCGGAGAGCTGCACCATCTCCAGGAGCTCGCCGACGCGGCGGCGGATCTCCGCCTTGTCCGGCCGCTCGCCGCGCGGGCGCACCGTGAGGCCGAAGGCGATGTTGTCGGCGACGGTCATGTGGCGGAAGAGCGCGTAGTGCTGGAAGACGAAGCCGACATGGCGTTCCTGCACCGTCCGGTGCGAGGCGTCTTCGGCGCCGAAATAGATCTTCCCGAGGGTCGGCTGCTCCAGGCCGGCGATGAGGCGCAGGAGCGTCGTCTTGCCGGAGCCGGAGGGGCCGAGAAGCGCGATCAGCTCGCCGGAGCGGATGTCGAGCGAGACATCGTTGAGCGCCGGGTATCGGTCGAATTCCTTGCGGATGTTTTTTACACTGACGTCCATACGGGCGTGCCTTTCAGGTCAATGCTTGCGGCCGGCGGCGATTTCCGCGCCGTAGTGAAGTTCGAGCACCGTCTTGACGACGAGCGTGACGAGGGCGAGCGCGGCGAGAAGCGAGGCCACCGCGAAGGCGGCGACGAAGTTGTACTCGTTGTAGAGGATCTCCACATGCAGCGGCATCGTGTTGGTGAGGCCGCGGATATGGCCCGAGACCACCGAGACCGCGCCGAACTCGCCCATGGCGCGCGCGTTGCAGAGCAGCACGCCGTAGAGCAGGCCCCACTTGATGTTGGGCAGCGTCACGTACCAGAAGGTCTGCCAGCCGGAGGCGCCGAGCGACAGGGCCGCCTCCTCGTCGCCCGTGCCCTGCTCCTGCATCAGCGGGATCAGCTCGCGCGCGACGAAGGGAAAGGTGACGAAGACGGTGGCGAGCACGATGCCCGGCACGGCGAACAGGATCTCGATGCCGTGGCTCTTGAGCCAGGGCCCGAGCGCGCTGCCGGCGCCGAAGAGCAGCACGTAGACGAGGCCGGAAATCACCGGCGAGACGGAGAACGGCAGGTCGATCAGCGTCGTCAGGAACGCCTTGCCCTTGAACTCGAACTTGGCGATGGCCCAGGCCGCCGCCACGCCGAAGACGAGGTTGAGCGGCACGGCGATGCCGGCGACCGTGAGCGTCAGGCGGATCGCGGCCAGCGTATCGGGATCGTCGAGCGAGGCGAAGAACTCGCCCGCGCCCCTGCGGAAGGCCTCGATGAAGACGGCGACGAGCGGCAGGATGAGGAAGAGCGCCAGGAAGAGGAAGGCGACCGCCATCAGCATATAGCGTGCGAGCGGCGCCTCCGTCGTCGGGGAGCGCAGGCGAAAGGACTTATGCGCCATGGCCATACCTCCGGCGGTTCCAGGCTTGGACGAGGTTGATGAACAGCAGCATGGCGAAGGACAGCCCCAGCATGATGGTGGCGATCGCCGCCGCCGCGCCGTAGTTGAACTCTTCCAGGCGGATGACGATGAGCAGCGGCGCGATTTCCGAGACGTAGGGAATGTTGCCCGCGATGAAGATGACCGAGCCGTATTCGCCGACGCCGCGGGCGAAGGCAAGCGCGAATCCCGTCAGGATCGCCGGGGAGAGGCCCGGCAGCAGAATCCGGGAAATGGTCTGGAAGCGGCCTGCGCCGAGCGTCGCGGCCGCCTCCTCCACCTCGCGGTCGATCTCCTCCATGATCGGCTGCACCGTGCGCACCACGAAGGGCAGGCCGATGAAGACGAGCGCGATGACGATGCCGGTCGGGTTGAAGGCCGCCTTGATGCCGAAGAGGTTGAGGATCTGGCCGATCCAGCCGTTCGGCGCATAGAGCGCGGCGAGCGAGATGCCCGCGACGGCCGTCGGCAGCGCGAAGGGCAGGTCGACGATGGCGTCGATGATGCGCCGGCCGGGGAACTCGTAGCGCACGATGACCCAGGCGACGATGACGCCGAACACGACATTGACGAGCGCGGCGATGAAGGCCGTGCCGAAGGAGACCTTCAGCGCATTGAGGGTGCGCTGGTCCGAGAGGATGGCGAGGAATTCCGCGCCCGATAGCCCGGCCGAGCGCCAGACGAGGCCGGCGAGCGGGATGAGGATGATGAGGGTCAGATAGGCGAGCGAAAAACCGAGCGTCAGTCCGAATCCTGGAATGACGCTCGGTTGTCTCAGTCGCCACCGCCCGGAAGCAGCAGCAGAAGTCGTCAAAACTGTTAGTTCCCCGGCTTGTAGATCTGGTCGAAGACGCCGCCGTCACCGAAATGCTCGGGCTGTGCCTTCACCCAGCCGCCGAAGATCGGGTCGTCGATGGTGACCAGCTTAATGTCGGGAAGCTGCTTGAGCAACTCGGGTGCCACCACATCGCGCTTGGACGGGCGATAGTAGTGCTTGGCCGCGATGTTCTGGCCCTCGTCCGAATAGAGGTATTCCAGATAGGCTTCCGCCTGCTTGCGGGTGCCCTTGGCGTCGACATTGCCGTCGACGACGGTGACCGGCGGCTCGGCGAGGATCGAGATCGGCGGCCAGACGATGTCGAAGGAATCCGCGCCGAACTCGGCGCCCGCGAGATAGGCCTCGTTCTCCCAGGCAAGCAGCACGTCGCCGATCTGGCGCTGCGCGAAGGTGGTGAGCGAGCCGCGTGCACCCGTGTCGAGCACCGGCGCGCGCTTGAAGAGCTCGGCGATATACGCCTTGATCTTGTCCTGGTCGCCGGCAAATTCCTCGTTCGCCCAGGCCCAGGCCGCAAGGTAGTTCCAGCGGGCGCCGCCCGAGGTCTTCGGGTTCGGGGTGACGATCTGCACGTCGTCCTTCACCAGGTCGCCCCAGTTCTGGATGCCCTTGGGGTTGCCCTTGCGCACCAGGAAGACGATGGTCGAGGTGTAGGGCGAGGAATTGTTCGGCAGGCGGGTGCGCCAGTCCTTGGGAATCTTGTCGGTGTTCTCGGCGATCGCGTTGATGTCGCTTTCGAGCGCCAGCGTCACCACGTCGGCTTCCAGGCCGTCGATCACGCCGCGGGCCTGCTTGCCCGAACCGCCATGCGACTGCTGGATCGTGACGTCCTCGCCGGTCTGCGCCTTCCAGTGCTTGGCGAAGGCCGCGTTGTAATCCTTGTAGAGCTCGCGCGTCGGGTCATAGGAGACGTTGAGCAGCGTCGTTTGTGCGAACGCCCCCGTCACCCCGCCGAGCGCAAGCCCGACACCCACGATCAAAGCCCCGAACCGTTTGGCCAATATCGACATCTCCAACCTCCTTGGATTTCTATCCCACACAAACCCTAGTGAATTAGTAGAGTTAGTCAACAATGCCTCTGCAACTCGCAAAACGGGTTTCAAACAGGCCGGAAGCGCGCAACGGACAACCTGTGGATACCCGCAAGAGCCGAACATTTCATTCCGCTAATCCAACTTCGCACGCAAAATGCATCCACAAAAAACCGCCGTTTCCGCCGCTGCGCCCGACCTTTTTTCGCGGCAGATACGTCTTCAGCGCTGCGAGACGCGGGCAAGGCCCTGCGTCTGGATATCGAGCACGGCCCTGTAGGCCTGCCGCACCGTTTCGGCAAAGGTGAACGGGCCGGGCCGCAGGCTGGAGGCGACGGCGCCCACCACGGACAGGCCGCCCAATACCGCCTCGTGGCTGGCGAGACGGCCGCACTCGTCGACGGTGAGCGGGGCGGCGTCACGGCCGAGCAGGCCGGCCAGCGCGCGGGCAGACGGCGTCTCGCGGCAATCGATGGTGTTTTCGCCGGAGGACTTCGGATCGCAGGGCGGCACGAAGCGGGTGCGGCCGGTCTCGAACTCGCCGGCGAGGCGGCGGTGGATGTCGCGCGCGATGCGGATGGAGAAGTGCCGGTGCAGGCCGAGGAGATGCCGCCGGTAGTGGTTGCGCTCGGCCTGGGGCAGATGGCGCCAGACGACGGAAAGGCGGGCGGAGGCGGCATCGACGACGGACTGCCATCCGCCGCCCTGGGCCTCCGCGGCCCTACACTCCCTGCGGATATAGCGGAAGGCGTCCTTCAGGGACCGGGTGGCGGGCGGCACGCCGAGCGTCATGCCGCCCTCGCCGCGGCCATGCGGCTGCGGCAGGCGGCCTGCCGCCGCGGCGACACGGATCTCCCCGGCATAACCGCCCGCCCGAAGGTCGAGCAGGATGGCGGCAAGGCGAGGCCCGTTGCCGACCAGCGTCAGCGGCGGCGGCGCTTCCGCCTGCGACAAGCGCTCGGCGGCGGCCCGCGCGGCGCGCCAGGAGGCGGCCTCGCGCTGGGCGATGCCGAATCCGGTGGCGACGACGACATGGTCGAAGTCGGCATATTCCCCGTCGCGAAAGCCGATGCGCAGGCCCTCCGCGCGCAGGCCGATATGGCGCACGGCGCCGCGGAAGGTGCGGATGCGCACGTCCCGGCGGAGGGCCAGCGCCTCGGCGAAGCGGGCCATGACATAATCGCGGAACAGGCTGCGCGGCACGTGCAGGTCCTGCGCCCCGCGCAACGCCGCGACGGCACCGCCCGAGAACAGGCCCGTTTTCAGCCAGTCGCAGAAATCCTCCGGGCGATCCGGCACGACGGAGAGGTCGCGCGCCGGCTCCGTCGTCAGCGCCCGGCCGGCCGCGCCGTCGGCGAAGGCGCCCGGCGCATCCTCGGCATCGATCAGCCAGGCCTCGAAGGGGCGATGGAGCCGCCGCATCAGCGCGATGGCCGTGGCAAGCCCCGACGGTCCGGCGCCGATCACCGCGATGCGCATCACCGGCTGCCCTGCCGGCCGCGCGCCCTCTTTCCCGACGGCCCTTTCGAAGAACATGCGCTGTCCCTTCCCTCTCGATGAACCGAGACGCCTGATCGCCATGATAGCGCAGCGCGCGATAATTTTCTACCTTTTTACTAGAATAATTGGCGGCCGCTCGCCGTCCAGCCTGTCGGCGGGGTCGGACAGCACGTCCGCCAGCGTCGTGCCGTCGAGGATTTCGCCGGACGCGACGGCCACTTTCGCAAAGACGCGGCGCACGGCGCAAAGCCGCTCGTCGCGGCAATCGGCGCAGCGCCGGTGCCCGCCATCGGCAAGGCAGGCAAGCGGCACGAAGGGGCCTTCCAGGATGCGCAGCACCTCGCCGACGGCGATCTCCTCCGGCGCGCGCAGCAGGTGATAGCCGCCGTGCTGGCCCCGCCGGCTGGCCACGAGGCCGGCATGCTTGAGGTCGAGCAGGATCTGTTCGAGGAACTTCTTCGGGATCGCCTCGCGGGCGGCGATGGTGCCGATCTGCAGGGTCTCGCCCGGGCCGGCGCGCGCCAGCGCGATGAGGGCACGCAGGGCATATTTGGATTTCAGCGCGACCATGGCGTCAGCGGGCCACGCGGTGCGGGCGCGGAACCGGCACGCCGCTCGGGGCGCCGGAGGGCCTCCTCATCCGGCGGCGACCTCGGCATTGATGCGCGCCGCGACCGCGCGCGCCTGGACACGGATATCGGGAACGGCGGTGATCTCCCAGCTATGGCCGGCGGTGAGCGGGCCGAGGGCGTAGAGGCCCGCCGTGCGGGCGCCGTCGCCGGCAAGCACCGCCGCCGCGTCGTCGACGAGGATGCCGAGGCCGTGCGGATCGGGCCGGACGAGGTCACGCTCGGCAAGGCTCGTCAAAAGCGGCGAGGCGGCGACCGTACATCGGTCGAGGCCGGTGCAGTTGACGACCAGATGGGCCGCCAGCGGCGTACCGTCCTTGAGAACGGCGGCAAGCCGGCCGTCCCTGAGACACAGCGCCTCCAGCCGGCCGCGGTGGATGACGAGCTGGCCGGACCTGCGCAGCGCCTCGATCTCCTCGGCGACGGCCGGCGCCATGCGGTGGCGGTGGACATTCCAGAAGGAGGCGGCGTGGCGCAGGAAACGGCGGCGCTGGACCGCGCTCCAGCCCTGCCAGAGGGCCTGCGTGACCGGCCTCAGGCCGTCCATGACGGCGCGCCAGTCCGGCGCGGCCGCGGCCTGCCGGCGCAATGAGACCAGCATGGCGCTGATCTCGCCCCCGCCCGGAACGAGCGCCGTCTCCACCGGATCGGCCCGGCGGGCGAGATGCGGCTGCGGCAGCAGGCCGTGCCGCGACAGGGCATGCATGGTGCCGCGGAAGCCGCGGCGCTTCAGCAGCAGCAGCTGGTCGACGGTGGTGAGGCCCGTGCCGACGAAGAGCACGTCCGCATCCGCCGGCAGGCGCTCCCACCAGGCGTCGGCCCAGGGATCCTCCACGACGAAGGGGCGCGCCGCGGCCGGGATCGCCGCCTCCGGCAGCGGCAGGCGGCGCGTGCCGGCACCGGTGCAGAGCGCCGAGACACGGGCGGAAAGCCGCCCGCCGTCGGAAAGCGCGAAGACCAGCCCGCCATCCTGCCCGGCCGCGGCGCCCAGCGCCTCGGCGTCGACGAGGGTGAGCGCGGCGCGGTTGCCGGTGCGCTTCATCGCCTCGTCGAGGCTGTCGCGCACATAGGCGCCGTAGATGCGGCGCGGCACGAAATCCTCGGCCGACCAAGGATAGCCCTGCGCGGCAAGCCAGGCGAGGAAATGATTCGGCCGGTCGGCGAAAAGGCTCATGCGCCCGGCCGGCACGTTGAGGAGATGGCACTCCGCCTTGGTGGCATAGGCGATGCCCCGCCCCTGCGCGGCCGCCTTGCCGACGAGGCTGATCTTCACTGCGGGGGGCAGCAGGTCGACGAGGTTCAGCGCGAGCGCGACGGCCGAATAGCCCGAACCGATGATGGCCACATCCGTTTCCAGCGTCATGCACTCCCTCCTGCCAGGACCGTGCCGATACTCTAGCGAGATTTATCCATTAAATCTATAGACTATTATCAAGCATGATCTGCGGAAGGAAACGGCGGGCGTGCGGTGCGGGTTCCGGCAGGCCTTTTCCTGCCGGAGCCGAAGGCGGCGCTAGGCGTTCCGGCCGAGGCGCGGATAGGCCGAGGAAAAGATCTCCCCGACGGGCGGGTGGCCGTAGGTGCGCTCCGGATAACGGGCGACGAGGCCGTCGAACTGGCGCTGCGCCCGCGCCTGCTCCGCCGTCGCATCGAAGCCGGGGATCTGGCCGTCGACCATGACGAACCGCCCGTCGATGACGACGTCGGTGACGTCGCGGCCGGAGCTCGCCATCATCAGGGTCTGGATCGGATCGATGACATGGCCGATGCGGTCGTGGCCCATGTCGATTACGATGATGTCGGCCTTCGCACCGGCCTGCAGGCGGCCGAGGTCGGGCCGCCGGAGGGCGTCCGCGCCGCCGAGCGTCGCCGCGTCGAAATAGTGCTCCGAGCGCACGCTGTCGATCGAGCCGTCCATCACGCGCGAGATCATGACGCCGACCTGCATGTTCTGGATGACGTCCGGCGGCCAGGTGTCCGTGCCGAGGCCGATGCGCACGCCCATGGCGCGGAACTTCGAGAAACTGTCCATGAAGCCGCCGTGGCGGGCCGAGACGAGCGGGCAATGCACCAACGTCGCGCCGGCATTCTTCAGGATGTCGAGGTCGCGGCCGGGCCGGTCCACATGGCGCGTGCCGGCGACGAGCTCGCCATGCGGCAGGAGCACGCGCTCATTGAGCGCGCCGAGCGAATCGAGCCATTCGAGCGGCGTCATGCCGTAGGTCGCGGTGATGCGGGTGAATTCGAGGTCCGACTGGCAGCAGTGCTGGCGGACCGGGATGTCGAGGTCGCGGCCGGCATCCGCCGTGCGGCGCACGAGGTCCGGCGTGCAGGTCTCGATGCGGTCGGGCGCCAGCATGGCGCGCACCAGCGGCGAGGCCAGCCCCTCGATGCGCTCGGCAAAGGCGAGCGAATCGGCAAAGCTGCGAAAGCCGCGTTCCTCGTCGTAGAAGAAGGCGATCCGGCCGTCGTCGACGACATAGCTGTTGCCGGTGCGATAGGCCGGGCCGAGATAGACGCGCAGGCCAAGCTCATGCGCGGCATCGGCGGCGGCGGAGAATTCCGCGTCCGTCTCGCCCCATGCGCGGTAGAACAGCGAGGCGATCGGCAGCGCGGTCGTCACGCCGTTGCGGATGAGCTGGGCGAAGGCGTAGCGCTTCTGGAAGGCGAGCTCCGCCTGCGTGTACATTTCGTAGGCGCACTCCATGTAGCTCCTCGGCCAGACCCGGCCCTTCCTCCAGGAGGGCTGGTTGTCGAAGGCGAGCACCGTCGTGTCGAGGTCGGAGAGCGCGTCGAGGTCGACGAAGCCGGGCGAGAGAATGGCATTGCCGTAGTCGATGCGCGCGGCGACCGCGCCCGGATAGTCGTGCCCGACGAAGACGACCCTGTCCCCCTCGAAGACGACGACGCCGTCGTCAAGGATCACATGGCGGCCGTCCCGATGGCCGACGACCCAGCGGGCGGTGAGAAGGACCGGGCCGTCGATGCGGCCGGAGGGCGGAAGTGTCGTCATGGTGCGTCCCATCTTTCATCGATCATGCCGGAGCCGCGCCCGGGCGGCTCCGAAACCCCGCAAGGCCCGGCCGGACGGTTGCGGCGCCACCGCTCAGACGGGCGCGGGGGTCAGCATCTCGAACCGGTCGCGGATGGTGGCGCAGGTATCGCCGCCAAGGCGCGCGATGGCGTCGATGACGTCAGGATCGACATGCATCGCGGTGTCCACCGCGCCTTCCCGGTAATGGGCGAACAGGATCTCGCCCATGATGATCTGGCGCGTCCGGCCAAGCTCCAGCGTGACGTGGCGGCGGCATTCGAAGGCGGCCGGCGCCTCCTTGATCCAGGGCGCCGCGATCTTCTCGCCCGGCATGGCGGTGAGGCCCGCCTTCTTCAATTCGTCCATGCCGCGCGGATACCTGGCGCCGCAGACATGCATCGCCTCGGCGATGGCGCGGGAGACGATGTTGACGGTGAAGACCTCCGTCATGCGGATGTTGTGGCCGGTGTCCTTGAAGGACATGTCCGGGTTGTGCTCCACGCCGATGGCGAGGATCGGCGGATCGGCCGAAAGGCAGTTGAAGAAGCTGAACGGGGCGGCGTTGTAGCGGCCGTGCTCGTCGACCGTCGTCACCAGCGCGATGGGGCGCGGGATGATCGTCCCGATCATCAGCTTGTAGCGCTCGCGCGCGCTGAGCGTCGTGAAGTCGAAGGCTGTCCTCTCGCCGGCCTTGATCTCGGTGCTGCAGGTGTCCATCGGCATTCCTCCCCGGCTTTCGCGCCCCGGCGCCGAGGGCGGCGCTTCGCCCGCCCATTTGCGCATGCAATGGTTCCTATTTATAGAATGCAATTATTGTATGCAATATATCCGCCTTCCTGCACCCTGAAAAATCTCAAGCCTTCGCGGAAACCGGACCGTGGCCGGGTGCCGCCACCGGCCGTCCAAACCGGCCGGATCGCGGGCGCCAAAACCCGGTAGTGCCTCAGTTTGAATTCTCACCAGGCGCGACGGCAATTTCAGATTATGCCGTGCTTCTTTAGAAGAGCCTGCTCGTCGCCCGACACCCAGCCGAAAACCTTCGGCTCCCCGTTCAACATCTGAACCAGATAATGAACGTCGAAATCTATCGTCACGTCCGGTTGATCCTTCCGGGCATAGGTGGCGATCCAAGCAACATGAGCCACGCAATGAAGCTCGTCTATCTGGGAGAGGCGGACATTGCGTATCCGCATCTCCTTGGTTCCTATCGCTCGATAGTGCTCATAGCCTTGCGCCATGAGCTGCTTGAATTGGTCGTCGTTCTTTCCGGCTTTCACTCCGGCGGGCGCAGCACCTATAAACTCGGAAGCATACAGCGATGCGAGCTCGTTCATATCGACCTTGCCGGCGAGGGACCGATTGAAAAAGCTCTCGTATCGCTCGAACAGTCTCCTTACGCTGGTTTCCATCATCTGCTCTCCTGGCGAAGACCCTAGCTTGGGTGGGTGGAAGTGGAAATTCAAACTGAGACACTACCCAAAGCCCGCTCCGGTGGACAGGATCGTCCTTTGTGTGCAATTTGCTCGCTGCTTTTGCGATTCTGGAGGCGAGTGCATGGCAAAGACAGTTGGCGATTCCGGCCGCGGTCGCTCCCAGGCCGTTCACCGGGCACTCAAGCGCGCCATCCTCGACCAGGCCCTTTCGCCCGGCGCCAAGCTGCCGGAGGACTCGATCGGCGAGCGGCTGGGCGTCAGCCGCACGCTGGTGCGCGAGGCGCTGGTGCGCCTCAGCGAGGAAGGCCTCGTCGACCTGCGGCCGAACAAGGGCGCCACCGTGGCGCGGCCGACGCTCGAGGAGGGCCGCAACCTCTTCCTGACGCGCGCGGCGCTGGAACGCCTGGTGGTGGAAACGCTCGCCGGCAAGCTGACGCAGGAGCAGATCGACACGCTTTCCGCCCATATCGCGGCGGAGGACGCCGCCCGCAAGGAACACGCGACCTCCATCCGCCTTGCCGGCGAGTTCCACACCCTGCTGGCGCAGATGACCAACAATGCCAGCCTGATCCGCTACGTGAACGAGCTCGTCGCGCGCAGCTCGCTGATCCTGGCGCTCTACGGCCGCCCGCACTCCTCCGAATGCGCCGTCTCCGAGCACCAGGAACTGCTCGACAGCCTGATCGCCGGCAAGGCCGAGGACGCCTCGAAGCTGATGGCGCACCATCTCGATTCCATCACCACGCGCGCCCTGCTGCCGCGCGAGGAGGACCGCAACATCAAGGACGTGCTCAGCGCCTATGCGGCGGCCGAGGGCCTTGCCTAGAGCCACCCCGGCGGAGGTACGTCCGCGATTGCGGCGAAACGAAAGCCTGGCGCGCCTTCGCGATCCGGAGAAAAGCGGAAGCATCCCGAGAGCCGCCGGCATCCCCTCGCCGGCCTGAAACCGGCGATGTCCGGCATGCCCCGGGGGCCATGCCGATTGCGCGCGCCCCGCCTCGCCCGCGCCCATGATGCCTCGGACCGGGAGAGGACCCGGCGCGACCGCGAGCCCATCCACAATGCCGGCGGCAACAGGGGTATCGGCGCTGCCGTCCAGGTCCCCGCATTCAAAAGTATACGTCCTCTCCCCGTCGAGGCGACCTGCAAGACGGCGCCGCACGCCGTGCAGTCCTTGTTCCGTTCCATGCTCTGCCTCACCCGTTGCGACGGGAAGCGTCGCGCCACGAATTCTGGCTGCACTTTTCCGCGTTCACTCACGCTAATACTTAAACAATTTAACGTTGCATCCTGTTTACAACTTAATCAAAGGTGGTAAATATATATCACCCCAATCAGAGGGTGTAGGGAGGAACTGAAATGTGTGGAACCGGAGGATGCTGCGGAACAACGCAGCCTGGCATCAGAAGATTAAGCCCGGAATCATTGGACACTCTCCGCCAGAAAGTGGCGGACAACAGAGTAGACCTTCTGCAAAACGACAAAATGAAGGCGTCTATCCTAAGCTCGGATAATGTTACGGCGATAGAATTCCTGAGCCTTAAGAAGGACGACATGCATAGCGTGATCGTCTGCCAGAAAATGGGCAGCTTCGGCGCTTTCGACATAAAAATAATCAAGCTCGACGTCCAATATCCAAAAGTCGAAATGGTCGCCCACATCAAATTCGAACCCTTTGACAATGTGCCTTTCAAGTTCGAGGCGACGCTGACCATCAGATGCAACGACATCACCAAACCCATAGGTTGTGAAGTCATCCTGGATTACGACAAGACACCTTCGGAAATCCAGCCCTTGATAAACTGGGATTGCATCAAGCGATGCGCGCCGCAATGCATTTACTGCGGCGCGGACTACCAGTGCTGGCTGGCGTGCGCAGGCATATGCATCATTCAATGCCTCTGACGCCTCGCCGGTGACGGCGTCCCGCGCCGGTCGCCTTCGATGTTTCGGAAGAAGGCTCCACCCTTCGATATCGGCGCTGCCGATTTGACGGCAGGGTGGAGCGTCCGCGCGGGTGGCGGGGCAACGCCGTCCTTCGCGACCGGAAGGAACCGGGGCGTGGCCCCTCGGGAGGGGTGACGCGCGGCCTCGCGGCATGCGGTGACGCGCCTCAGCGCACCGCCATCTGCCGCCATCCTTCGGCGCTCGGCGGCCCGGCTGCAACGCAGAGCGATACCGTCTCGCCGATCTCGTAGACGACGGCGCCGATCGTCATCTGCCGCAGGAGGCCGAGCCTGATGTCGGGGCGGGGCGGCCCCTTGGGCACGATGGACACCGCGCCGCCCTTGCGCCGGGCCGCGAGGGCGCGCTTGGCGGTCTCGATATCCGCCGGCCCGCGCGAGAAATCGGTGTGCAGGCTGCGAAGGCGGGTCCGCGAATCGCCGCTGCCCTCCAGCCGGGCGTTCGGCGCAGCGCGCGTGTTGGCGAGCGGATGGTTGGTATGGAGCGAGAGGCCGCCGGCAATGGCGATCTCGGTCACGCCGCCCGCGGCGCATTCGAGCGTGCGGATGCCGTGGCGGTCGCCGATCTGGTAGGTCTGGCCGGAGGCATGCGGCACGCGGGAAAGGAAGCCCGCGGCCGCGGCCGCGTTTTCCTGCGCCAGCGCGCCGCGCAAGGCGAAGGAGACGGGAAGCCCGCGCGGGCTGTAGGCGAGCTGGGCAAGCGTGTTGACGCAGATGCCGAGGCCGCGGCCGGAGACGCCCATCAGGCCGATCAGGCCGGCGGAGGTGTAGACCAGCGTTTCGCTGCCGCCGTCATCCAGCCGCAGCACGGCCTGCGCGCCATCGTGCCAGCGCGGCAGGTCCATGGTCTGGCCGACGAGCGTGCCGCGCCCCGCCACCGGCGCGACGGCGAGACTGCTGCAATGGCCCTCGCCGTCGAAGCCGCCGAACCACCATTCCTCGTCCATCAGCTGGAGGGCATAGGCCGTCTCCTCGGAAATGCCGGCGCCTTCGGCAATGCCGCGCACCTCCTCCAGGAGATCCGGCACATGGGCGGCGATCGCCGTGCGGAAATCCGTCACCGACAGGAAGACCGGCAGGAAGGCCGCCGCCGGCCGGCCATAGGCCTTGCCGATCGCCGCCTGCCAGCGCTCGACCTTGCCCGCGATCGTGCCGCGCAGCGCCTCGCCATGCGCCCGCCCGCGGGCAAGCGGCGCCTTCGGGCAATCGATGACGGGAAGATCTTCGGTACGCATGGTTTCCTCCAGACAGGGCACGGCTGTCGGGGCGCCGAAAGCGCCCCGACGCAAGGGAAGGACGGGCGAAGGCGTGCATGGAGCGCGTCCCCGCAGGTCCGGACGCAAAACCGCCGCGCGTTTCCGCCGGACCTGCTCCGGGATTGCCGCCCTCGCCCGACGGGCGGGATCAGTCCTTCTTCACGCCCCAGGCCCGCTCCTTGTCGGCGGCCCAGACCTCGAAGCCTTCGATCCTGGCGCCGACCGCCGCGACGACGGGCTCGTAGTAGAGGCCGAAGATCGGCAGGTCTTTCGCCATCAGCGCGTGGATGTCCTTGAAGACGGCCTTGCGCGCCTCGAAATCCGTCGTCTTGGTCGATTTCAGGTAGAGCTGCCAGGCCTCGGGATTGTCCCACTGTGCCGTCGGCTCGGCCTTCTTGTCGCCGATGATGACGCCGTAGAACTGCGAGGGATCGAGGCGGGCGGAATAGCCGAAGGACTGCATCTGGAACTTGCCGGCGAGGTAATTGTCGAGCTGCGCGGCCCAGTCCAGCACTTCCAGCTCGGCATTGATGCCGGCGCCCGCCAGCATGGCCTGCACCAGGATGCTGTTCTCATACATGCCCTGGTAGCGGGTGTTGGTCTGGATTTTTATCACTTCGCCCTTGTAGTCGGCTTCAGCCAAAAGCGCCTTGGCGGCCTCCGGGTCGTATTCCGGCCATTTCAGGAAATCCTCATCGAAGAAGGCGCTTGCCTGCGGCACGCCGGAGGGATTGAACTCCGACAAGCCGGCCGTGCGGGCGGCGGCGATCTGCTTGAAATCGATGGCATGGGCGATCGCCTGGCGCAGCTTGACGTTCGACATCAGCGGGTCGGTCGTCTGGATGAGCAGCGGCGTCAGGGAAAGGCCCGGCGTCGTCATCACCTTCAGGCCGCGCCCCTTTGCATCCTCGATGCGCTGGGATTCGAAGTTCGGCAGCACGTCGATCTCGCCGGCGAAGAGCGCCGTCTCGGCGGCCGACGTATCGGGGATGATCAGGAATTTCGCTTCGTCGACCAGCGCCGTGCGGTCGCCGGCATAGCCGCTCGCCTTCTCCTTCGGCGGTTTATAGCCGTCGTATTTCTCCAGCGTGATGTACTGGCTCTTCACCCATTCCTTCAATTTGAAGGAGCCGCTGCCGATCGCGCTGCCGTCGATCCACTTGCCGTCCGGCCCGGCATTCTTGGGGCTGGCGACCCAGCCGTTGCACTGGATGTTGGCGAGCTGGGCGAGGAAGAGCGCGTTCGGCTCGTTGATGCGGAAGACGACGGTGCGCGGATCGGGCGTTTCCAGCGCCTCGACCTTCAGGCCCTGCGAACCGTCGAAGAAGCCGTTGCAGAACCATTCGGCGCCGGCCGCGACGCGGTGGTCCCAGTTCCATTTGACATCCGCCGACGTGACGGGATCGCCGTTGTGGAAGGTCGCGCCCTCACGGAGGATGAAGGTGTAGGTCCTGCCGTCCTCCGACACCGTCCAGCTCTCGGCGAGCGCCGGGCCGATGCTGAGATCGGCGCGGAAGCCGACCAGCGTCTCGAAGATGTGGTGCAGCACGGTGTCGGTATTGGCGTCGCGGTCGATGCCTTCCGTGCCGCGGATATCGGCGTTGATGCGGATGTTCAGCGTTGCCGCCTCGGCCGAGGCGCCGAGCAGCAGGCCCGCGGCCAGCGCCGTCGAAATCAGGAATGTGCGTTTCATGGTGATCTCCGATCGTTCCCCGCTTCGTTATCGTCAGGAGCGCTCGCGGATTGCGCCCAGCGTTTCTGCAAAGAAGTCCTTGACCTTGCTTATGAGCTGGCGGTCGTCATGGGTGATGCCCGGCACGATGTCGTGGCGCACGGCGATGCCGTGCTGCTCGAAGCTCTTCTTCAGCGCGCGCATGCGGTCGTTGCGGTTGGCGCCGGCAAGGTCGGCGCCGGGCATGTACCAGGCGTCGTCGGGCGTGATGGTGATCTCCCAGGTCTCCCGGTCGTCGCCGCCGATCACCATCTGCACGGCGACCTTGCGGATTGCGTCGAGATCGACCGGCTTGCCGAAGACCTTCTCGAAATCGCGCAGGCCGACCCAGAAATCGTGGTCGAAATCGAGCAGCGTCACGACGCCGGGCGCACCGATCGAGGCGGCGAGCAGGCGCTCGGGATGGAGGTAGAGGAACCGGTGGGTGAAATGCCCGCCGCCGGAAAAGCCGTACATCATCATCCGGTCGCCCGCGATGCGGTACTTTTCCTGCATCTCGGCGATCATATCGAGCATGACGGCGTCATAGTGCAGGTCGCCGTCCCGCAGCATCTTGTAGGAGGAGAGATCGCCCGGAAAGCAGATGTTCGCGGGAAACAGCGGGCACAGCACGATGACGCCGTTGGCCTCGGCGAAATCGGCGAAGGCGTCGCGATAGGCCTGCATGCCGCGCTCCGTGCCGTGCACGATGACGGCGAGCGGATAGGTCTTCTCGCCATCCTCCTCGTAGTCGTCGGGCACATAGGCGCAATAGGGGAAACGCGGGTCGAGCCGCGAGGCATAGACGGTCGTGTGGCCGAAATCGTAGTAGGACAGTTTCCGGCCGTGACCGCTGACATTGCGCATGGATGGTCTCCTCTCCGTATCGAAAATCTATGAGCCCGCCGCGCCCGACAGGAGGCGGGAACCGCCGGCGCCGTCCGCGCCCGCGAAGGTGCGGTCGAGCAGCATGGCGGCGTCGAGCAGGCGGCGGGTATAGGCGTGCTGCGGCCGGTCGAAGACGTCGTCGCGCGTGCCGGTCTCGACGATGCGGCCGTTCTCCATCACCGCCACCCGGTCGGCCACCTGCTCCACCGCGCCGAGATCGTGCGAGACGAACAGGCAGGCAAAACCGTAGCGGGCCTGAAGATCGCGGAAGAGCTTGAGGATCTGCTTCTGCACGGTCATGTCGAGCGCGGAGACGGGTTCGTCGGCGACGACGAAGGCGGGGCGGCTGACGATGGCGCGGGCGATCGCCACACGCTGGCGCTGGCCGCCCGAAAGCTGGTGCGGGAAGCGGTCGGCAAGTTCCGCCGCAAGCCCGACCTCGGCGAAGACCTCCGCCACCCGCGCCTGCCGCCGCGCCCGGTCCAGCGCCGGATCGAGCTTCAAGGGTTCGCCGACGATGCCGGCGATGCGCTGGCGTGGATCGAGCGAGGAATAGGGATCCTGGAAGACGATCTGGATCGCCTGGCGCAGCGCCCGGCCGCCGGCATCGCGCCGGTAGGCGAGCGGCGCGCCGCGGAAGGCCATCGTGCCGCCGGAAGGCGTCACCAGCCCGACGATCGCCCGGCCGAGCGTCGTCTTGCCGGAGCCGGAGGCGCCGACCAGCGCCAGCGTCTCGCCGCGGTTGATGGCAAGATCGACGCCGTGCACGGCGCGCTTGCCCGCCGCCCGGCCGAAGAGCCGTGCGCGTCCGGGATAGTCGATGACCACGTCCTTCAGTTCGATCAGCGGCTCGGCCGGCGCGCCCCCCGACCGGCTGCCGCCGGCGCTGCGGCGCGGCAGGGCGTCGACGAGGCGCCGGGTGTAATCGTGTTTCGGGGCGTGCAGCACTGCCCGGCTGTCGCCCTGCTCCACCGCCCTGCCCTTGTGCATGACGACGACGTTGCGGACATAGTGCGCGACCATGCCGAGGTCGTGGCTGATCAGGAGGACCGCGGTGTTGTTCTCCTGCGTCAGCTCCACCATCAGGTCGAGCACGTCGCGCTGGATCAGCGTGTCGAGCGCCGTCGTCGGCTCGTCGGCGATGAGCAGCGCCGGCTTCAGCAGCATGACGGAGGCGAGCATGATGCGCTGGCGCATGCCGCCGGAGAATTCGTGCGGGAAGGCGGCAAGGCAGCGCGCCGGATCCTGGATGCGGATGCGCTCCAGCATGGCAAGGCTCATGTCGCGGATCTCGGCCTTGCCGAGCTTCCTGTGCAGCGCCAGCCCCTCGGCCATCTGCCGGCCGATGGTCATGGCGGGGTTGAGCGAGACCATCGGCTCCTGGAACACCAGGCCGATGCCGGCGCCGCGGATCTGCCGCAGCGTCTCCGGCGGCGCGCTGACGAGGTCCGTGCTCCTGAAGCGGATGCGGCTTTCCGGCGTCGCCACGAAGGGCGGCGGCAGGAGGCCGAGCACGGAGCGGGCCGCCATGGTCTTGCCGGAGCCGGATTCGCCGACCAGCGCCAGCATCTCGCCGGCCGGCAGGGAGAAGTCGAGGCCGTCGACCACGGTGAGGCCGGCCTGCCCCATGCGGACGGAGAGGTTTTCGACGGAAAGCACATTCTCGATGCCAGCCATGGGATCAATCCTGCATCTTGGGGTCGAGCCAGTCGCGCACCGCATCGCCGAGCAGGTTCACGCCGAGCAGCGTGATGGAGATGCACAGGCCGGGCAGGATGATGATGTGCGGCGCCTGGTTGATGTAGGGGCGGCCGGTGGAGAGCATGTTGCCCCAGCTCGGCGCCGGCGGCGGCACGCCGAGGCCGAGGAAGGAGAGCGCGCTTTCCGACAGCACGACCCAGCCGAACATCGTCGTCGCCAGCACCATGATCGGCGCGAGACAGTTGGGCAGCACATGGCGCAGCATGGTGACGATGCCGCTGTTGCCGATCACCCGCGAGGCCTCGACGAATTCCCGCTCGCGGATCGACAGCACCGTGCCGCGCACCACGCGCACGGCGACGGGCATGTAGGCGATGCCGAGCGCCACGATGATGCCGTTGCGGCTGGCGCCGAACACCGCCATGAAGCCGAGCGCGAGCAGCAGGCCGGGAAAGGCGAGCAGCGCGTCGTTGACCATCATCAGGATGCGGTCCGTCCAGCCGCGCAGGAAGCCGGCGAGCACGCCGAGGACCGTGCCGAAGACGATGGCGAAGACCACGGTGGCGAAGGCGATCCAGGCGCTGGTGCGCGCGCCGTGGATCAGCCGGCTGAGGAGATCGCGGCCGAACTCGTCGGCACCGAGCAGGTGCGCCGCGGACGGGCCCTGGAGACGGGCCATGAGATCGAGCTTCAGGGGATCGTAGGGCGCGAGCCACGGGCCGAAGACCGCCACGAGGAGGAGGAGGCCGACGACGAGGATGCCGATCAGGCCGTTGAAACGCAGTGCCGGAAGGCCGAATGCCCGCGCGATCATGCCGTCACCCTTGGATCGAGAAGCGGATAGAGGAGATCGACCAGGAGGTTGACCACCACGTAGAGGAAGGCGGTGAACAGCATGCAGCCCTGCACGACGGGATAGTCGCGGGCATAGATGCCATCCACCAGCAGGCGGCCGAGGCCGGGAATGGTGAAGACGGTCTCGATGACGGCGATGTTGGCGAGCAGGCTGCCGAGCACGAGGCCGATCAGCGTCAGGGTGGGAGCGAAGGCGTTCTTGAAGGCATGGCGCCACATGACGGTCGCCTCCGAAAGCCCCTTGGCCCGCGCATGGGTGATGTATTCCAGCCGCGCCACCTCGATGGTGCTCGCCCGCGCCATGCGGGTGATCGAGCCGGATTCCACCAGGACCAGCGTCACGACGGGCAGGATGATGTAGAGCAGCGCGCTGCCGAAATCGCGGCTGAACGGCACGTAGCCGACCACCGGCAGCCAGCCGAGCTGCAGGCCGAAGATCAAGAGCAGCATCAGCCCGAGCCAGAAGCTGGGGATGGAAAGCAGCAGCGTCGAGGTGGCGATGACGGCGATGTCGCCGGCGCGGTTCTGCCGCCAGGCGGCGAACATGCCGGCCGGCACCGCGATCAGCGTCGCGAAGAAGACGGCGACGAGAACGATGGTGGCCGAGACGGAGAAGCGGTCCAGCATCAGCGGCAGCACCGGCTGTCGCGTCGCGATCGACCGGCCGAAATCGCCGGTCAGCACGTCGCCGAGCCAGTAGAGATATTGCACGACGATCGGCTGGTCGAGGCCCATCTCGGCGCGCAGCGCCTCCAGCTGGCCGGGCTGGGCGAGATCCCCCAGCATCAGCGCCGCCGGATCGCCGGGGATCGCCCGCATCAGCGCGAAGACGGTGACGGAGACGAGGAACAGCGTGGGGATCGCCGTGGCGATGCGGGTCAGGAGGAAGCGGACCATCGTTTCCCCCTGCCGAGCGTTTCATCGGCGGCGCCGGCCGCGCGGGCGAAGGCGTCGCCGTCCATCGCCAGCTCATAGCGCGTGAAGGTGCGGTTGATCGCCGGCAGCGGGGCGATCTCCATGACGCCCTTCGCCGGCTCGCACAGGATCATCGCCACCGTCGCCGAGAGATTGCCGCCCTCCTTGGCGAGCGGCGCGCGGCAGACACAGAAGGGCGCGGCGAAATCGTCGAAGAAAGCGCGCTTCAAATCCTCGACGCCGAGCTTGCCGCCGCTTTCCCGCAGGACCGTCAGGACGCGGTGATCGCGGTAGAGGCTGTCTGGCACATTGGCAAGGCCGGTTTCCTTCAGCTTGGAAAGGGCGACGGCGCTCTGCCAGTGGTTGGCATGCACGATCATGCCGTCCTGCGGGTGGATCGGGAAGGCCTCGTCCGGCGCGCATTCGAGATCGACCGCATAGCCCTCGGCGGTGCTCAGCATCATGTTGTTGGAGCCGGATTTCGGCGTGATGGCGACGACGCGCAGCGCCATCGCGAAATGCCGCGCCTCCAGCGCCCGGCGGCGGATGAAGGGCAGCGGAATGCCCATCTCGCGGTAATCGCGGTCGCTCTCGAGATAGTTGGCGGTGATCGTGATGCCGGCGGCGTTGAAGCCGCTGCGGGCAAGGCCGCCCGCCTCGGTGAAGGTCAGGATGTCGGGCCCGTCGTCGCGCAGGATGCGCAGCACGACGGAGGTATCGGCGCATTCGGCGCGCCAGTCCCAGTTCTGGCCGTGGATGACCGTGCCGTCGCGCGTCACCTCCGGCAGCAGCACGGCGCCGGTGCAGCCGTCCGGCTCCTCGTCGGCAATGCCCGCCTCCAGGCGTGCAAGCTGCAGCACCTCGGTGCGCGCATTGACGAGAACGATGGCCGAGAGGCCGGTGCCCGCCCCTTCGGCGATGCCCTCCATCTCCGTCACCAGGTCCGGCGCCCAGTCGCGGATGCGCGGCAGGAAGGCGGCGACGAGGCGCTCGATATTGGCATCGTCGAAGCCGAGCTTGTGGAGCTGGCTGGTGTAGAGGCCGGCCGAGAGGCGGATGCGCTCACGCGCCTTCTCGCCGTACAGGCGGCCACGCTCGCGCGGCGGGCCGCTGATCTCGATGAGAGGGAAAGGGGTGATCTCTGCCATATGCCGCTGCCTCGGTTCCGTCTTTGATCGCAGCTTAATGCATTTTATAGATATGAAAAGCACTAATTTTGGAAATTTATCGGGTCGCATTGCGTTGTGTTCCCGCTATAATGCAAATGAACATGAGGGACCCATGGACGATACGGACCTTTCGGACGCCGAGCAGGCGGACGGCCCCAGCACCCTGCAGCTCGATCTGGCCCGCCGGATCATCGACCGGATCCGCGATGCGGACCTGACGGTCGGCACCCGCATTTCGGCGCCCGAGCTGGCACGGCTCTTCGGCGTGTCGCGCTCGCCGATAGCGGGCGCGCTCGACCTGCTCGTGGAAAAGGGCGTGCTGCAGCCGATGGAGAAACGGGGCCTGCGCGTCGCGCGCGACGTCTCGACGCTCGACCTTGCCGAAATCCTGCCGGTCTCGCCGATCGAGGACCTCTACCGGCGCATGCTGCGCGAGCGGGCACAGGGCGCCCTGCCGCAGGACGTGTCGGAGGCCGAGCTCATGCCGCGCTACGGCGTGTCGCGCGGCACCGTGCGCAAGCTCCTGATGCGGTTCGCCGCCGAGGGACTGGCGCAGCGCCTGCCCGGCCATGGCTGGCGCTTCGTCGATACGCTGGTCGGCGACGACGCCTATCGGGAGAGCTACGAGTTCCGCGCCATCGTCGAATGTTCGGCGCTGCGCACGCCGTATTTCAAGGTGGACAGGGAGATCGCAGCGCAGATCCGCCGCGCGCACGAGCGCATCCTCGGCGATCCCGCCAGCCGCTCGGGCAGCGACGAGTGGTTCCGCGTCAACGCCTTCTTCCACGAGAACCTTGCCGGCTTTTCCGGCAACCGGTTCCTCACCGACGCGATCCGCCACCAGAACAACCTGCGCCGCATGCAGGAATCGGCCGCCTTCTTCGAGCTGCCGGCCGAACGCATCGAGCAGTCCTGCCGCGAGCACCTCGCCATTCTCGACGCGGTGGAAAACGGCGATCTCGACTGGGCCGAGGCCCTGCTGCGCCAGCACCTGAAGCAGGCGCTGGAATACGGCACGGGCGACCGCGACTGACGCCCCGAGAAAACCTTACCGGCCGCGGCGGGCGCTCTCGGCAGGCAAGGGCAGGCCGCTAAAGGGCTTGATCTCCTTGAGGACGAAGGTGGTCTGCATCTCCTTGATGCCCGGCAGCCGCCGCACGACGCTCATGGCGAAGTCGGAATAGGTGTCGAGATCCTGCGAGACGACCTGCAGCAGGAAATCCGCATCCCCCGCGATGCTGTAGCAGGCGACGACGCAATCGAGCTTCATCACCTCGCTGGCAAAGGCCTCCGCCTCCGCCTCGGTGTGGCTGTCGATCTTGACGCGGATGAAGGCGAGGACCCCGAGGCCGATCTCCCGTCGCCCCAGCACCGCCATGTAGCGCTGGATGATCCCCTCGTCCTCCAGCTGCCGCACCCGCCGCCAGCACGGCGAGGCGGACATGCCCACCGCGCCCGAAAGCGCCTGGTTGCTCAAGCGCCCGTCCTCCTGAAGCGCCTTCAGGATCCTCACATCCGATGCGGCGAGCGTATCCGGCATATCCTGCCCCTATATTTGCTATGTGGGGTAGATCCTACCTTTCTTTCGACCTTTCCAGCAAGATCAGAAAGAACCTGCCTGCCTTCCCCCTGTAGTCTTGCCGGCATCGCAATACAGGAGAAAGGCCATCATGCTCCAGGACGTCCGCCTCGCCATCGTCGTCAATCCCGACCTGCTGCCGGGCCATCTCGCCAATACGATCGCGGCCGTCTCCATCGGCATGGGAGCGGCCATGCCGGCGCTCGGCGCCCGCCAGCTCACCGACCGCCGGCAGGCGACGATCGACATCAGCGCCGACAGGCCCGTGCCGGTGCTGCAGGCGGACAGCCGGACGATCGGCACGCTGCTGGCCAAGGCGCTGCCGCGGCAGGACGGCCGCGTCATCGTCGCCTTCCCGTCCTTCGCGCGCGCACTGCACAGCTATGCCGACTACGAGGCGACGTTCCCCGAGCGCGATCTCGGCGAGGAGACCATCGACGGGCTCGGGCTCGCCGGCGAAGGCCGATGGATCAAGTCCCTGACGGGTTCCCTGAAACTGCTTCGCTGACAACTACGCCGCCGGCGGGCGGGCGACGGACACGAGGCTTTCCCAGCCCGCCATGGCGCAGCCGGCGATGGCCAGCAGCGTCTCGCGCGACGCGCCGTCGCGCGCCTGGATGGAAAGGCCATGCTGCACGGTGACGACATAGGCCGTGATGGCCTCGACATCGGCCGTCGCGGGGAGATCGCCCTCCGCGACCGCCCGTCGCAGGCGCTCCCGCAGCACGGCCGTGGTCGCCGCGCGATGGTGTTTCAGCGCGTCGCATATGGAGGGACTGGACCCTTCCGTCTGCGGCGCGGACAGCACGACCAGGCAGCCGCGGCGCTTTTCGTCGCCCGCGAAGGCCTCGGCGGTGGCGCGCAGCAGATGCGCACAGGCGGCTCGCGCGGTCGGGGCGGCCGGCACGCCTTCCCAGATGTCGCAGCCTTCCGTTGCGGAATAGAGCGCCAGCGCCTCCTGGAACAGCGCTTCCTTGCTGGTGAACGCCGCATAGAGGCTGGGCGCGTTGATGCCCATCGCCTCGGTGAGGTCCGCGAGCGAGGCGCGCTCGTACCCCTTCGCCCAGAAGACCTCCATGGCCTTACGCAGGGCCGCGTCCCTGTCGAACGCCCGGGGTCGGCCACGTGGCGCCATTTCAGTCTCCTTTTCTGTATCGCTCGATAAATAAATCACTTGACGCGCTTCGGCAAGACGGCCAGTAATTATGTATCGATCAATACAGAAAGGCAGGACATGGCAAATCTCGACGGAAAAACCGCCCTCGTCACCGGCGGCAGCAGGGGCATGGGCGCGGCGATCGCCCGGCGGCTGGCGCGGGAAGGCGCGCGCGTCACCCTCACCTATGCCAGCGCGGAGGCCGCAGCCGCGGCCACCGTTGCGGCCATCGAGGCCGCCGGCGGCAGGGCCGTCGCCATCAAGGCCGACAATCGCGACGCCGCGGCCCTCACGGCGGCCGTCGATGCAACGGCGAAGGCCGAGGGCCGCATCGACATCCTCGTCAACAATGCCGGCATCTTCCATGCCGCGCCGCTCTCCGACCTGACGCTGGAGGATTTCGACCGCACGATCGACGTCAATGTGCGCGCCGTCTTCGTCGCCACCCGGCAAGCCATCGCCCACATGCCCGATGGCGGCCGGATCATCACCATCGGCAGCAACCTGGCGCAGCGCGTGCCCTGGCCGGGCATCAGCCTCTATGCGCTGAGCAAGGCGGCGCTGTCGGGCTTCACGCGCGGCATCGCCCGCGACCTCGGGCCAAGGGGGATCACCGCCAACATCATCCACCCGGGCTCGACCGACACGGACATGAACCCGGCGACAGGCGAGACGGCGGACATGCAGCGTGCGACGATGGCGATCCCGCGCTTCGGCAGCCCGGACGACATCGCGGCATTCGTCGCCTGGCTGGCAGGGCCAGAGGCCCGCTTCGTGACGGGCGCCGAACACGTCATCGACGGCGGCACCAACGCATAGGACGCGCGGCGCGCCTTTCATGGAAGACCCGGACAGCGGGAGCGGCCAATGCCCTTCCGCTGTTTTCGCGTGAAGGAAAACGGATGGTCGCGAGGCTTCGGGGCAGCGCGATTCCGACGCATTGACTTTTGTCAGCGACAATGAATAATGTCAAAATCCCTTCGCGAGAGACCCTTGATGCCCATCCGCGCCAACGACCAGATCATCCACAAGGCCGCCTGGCTCTATTATACGCATGGGCTGCGGCAGGATGAAGTGGCGCAGAAGCTGGAAATCTCCCGCGCCTCCATCGCCATGTATCTGCGCAAGGCGCGCGAGATGGGCATCGTCACCATCACCACCTCGACGGACCTCTTTTCCGACGACGTTCTCGCCCGCGAACTGGAGGACGCCACGGGGCTGACGACGGCCTGGCTGGTGCCGGAGGACCGGCAGGCCATGGACCCGGCCGCCGAAATGCCCGTCGTCGCCGCCTCGGTCTTCCTCGAACTCATCAACAAGGGCGACCGGATCGGCGTCGCCTGGGGCCGCACCGTCTACCACATCGCCGATGTCATGCCCTTCGCCGATCTCAGCGGCGTCACCGTCGTGCAGCTCTGCGGCAATCTCGGCGCGCCCTATTCCTATCGTCCCGACCAGTGCACCACGGAAATCGCCCGCCGCCTCAATGCGGAAGGCATCAATTTCTACGCGCCGCTCGTGCTGTCCTCCGAGCGGCTGGCCGAGGAGCTGCGCGGCGAGCCGGTCATCAGGGAACAGCTCGCGACGATTTCCGACTGCCAGCTCGCGCTCTATTCCGTCGGCGGCATCGAGGATGACAGCCATCTCGTCAAATGCGGCGCGCTCTCGGCCGCCGACATGCATGCGATGGGCGAGCGGGGCGCGGCCGGCGTCATCGCCGGCCAGCTCATCGACCACGACGGCCAGTGGATGGACTGCGAGCACAACCGGCGCTGCATCTCCGCCGACCTCGCCTCCATCCGCGCGATCCGCAAGCGCATGCTCGTCGTGCAGGAGGACAGCAAGTTCGAACCGCTGATGGCAGCGCTGAAGGGTGGCTTCGCCTCGCATCTCATCGTCACGGCATCGATGGCGCGGCGGGTGCTGGACCGCTGGAACCGCGAGGGGCTCGGCAAGGCCGGGCGCTGAGCCAGGAAAATGTGCGGTCCGCCGATGCCGGCCGGGCCGGTTTATCGGGAGGCTGAACACGATGGAAAATCTCTGGCGCGACGACGAGGCGGAACAGGTCGTCGCCGGCTATGCAGCGAAGGGCGTCAACCGGGACCTGGCGCTGCGCACCTATACGACGCGGCTCCTCGGCGGCGAGCCCCGGCTCGTGCTGCATGGCGGCGGCAACACCTCGGTGAAGACGGAGATGACCGACCTCGTCGGCGACGTGCATGCCGTGCTCTGCGTCAAGGGCAGCGGCTGGGACATGGGCACGATCGAGCCGCCGGGCCTGCCCGCGGTGAAGATCGGCCCGCTGCTGAAGGGCCGCAAGCTGCCAAAACTCTCGGACGAGGACATGGTGACGCTGCTGCGCGCCAACCTCATCGATCCCGGCGCGCCGAACCCGTCCGTCGAAGCGCTGCTGCACGCCTTCCTGCCGCACAAATTCGTCGACCACACCCATTCGACCGCCATCCTCGCCATCGCCGACCAGGCGGAGAGCGCAAGCATGTGCGCCGAACTCTTCGGCAAGAGGATGGGCTTCGTGCCCTATATCATGCCCGGCTTCGCCCTTGCCAAGGCGGCCGCCGAGGTGTTCGACCGGGACCCGACGGTCGAGGGCCTGATCCTCGACAAGCACGGCATCTTCACCTTCGGCGAGACGGCGAAGGAAGCCTATGACCGGATGATCCACCATGTCACGCTGGCCGAGGATCATGTGAAGCGGAACGGCCGCAACCCGTTCACGCCGGCCGCCCTTCCCGCCGCGCTCGCCGACCCCGGCGACATCGCGCCGATGCTGCGCGGCGCCGTCGCCGTCGACAGGGGCGAAGGGCGCTACGACCGCATGGTCAGCGTCTTCCGCGCCTCCCCGGCGATCCTGGATTTCGTCAACGCGGCGCAAGTCGCGGACATGGCCGCCCGCGGCGTCTCGACGCCCGACCTCTCGATCCGCATCAAGACGGGGCCGATGGTGCTGCCGGCCCCGGCGAAGGACGACCTTGCGGGCTATCGCGCCGTGATCGACGAACGGGTCGCCGCCTTCGCGGCCGACTACACCGACTATTTCCGCAGCAACGACGCCCGCGACGACGTCAAGCGCGTCATGCTCGATCCGATGCCGCGCCTGACGCTGGTGCCCGGCCTCGGCATGTTCGGCCATGGCCGCACCTACAAGGACGCGACGATCGCCGTCGATGTCGGCGAGATGTGGATCGAGGCGGCGCGCGACGCGGAATCCGTCGGCCGCTTCGAGCCGGTCAGCCGGCCGGACCTCTTCGACCTCGAATACTGGTCGCTGGAGCAGGCGAAGCTGGCGGGCGCCAGGCCGAAGCCGTTCACCGGCCAGGTCGTGCTCGTCACCGGCGGCGCGGGCGCCATCGGCGCGGCGATCGTCAAGGCCTTCGTGACGGAAGGTGCGCATGCCGTCGTGCTCGACCTTGACGGCGGGAAGGCGGCGGCGGTGGCGAAGGCCGCCGGCAACCATTCGATCGGCATCGCCGCCGACATCACCGATCCCGCCTGCGTGCGCGCCGCCTTCGATCAGGCCGTCGCCACCTTCGGCGGCGTCGACATCGTCGTTTCCAATGCGGGCGCGGCATGGGAAAGCCCGATCGCCACGATGGACGACGCGTTGCTGCGCAAGAGCTTCGAACTGAACTTCTTCGCCCACCAGAGCGTCGCGCAGAACGCCGTGCGCATCATGAAGGCGCAGAAGACCGGCGGCGTGCTGCTCTTCAACGCTTCCAAGCAGGCGGTCAATCCGGGCGCGAAATTCGGCGCCTACGGCCTGCCCAAGGCCGCGACGCTGTTCCTGTCGCGGCAATACGCGCTGGAGCACGGCGCCGACCATATCCGCGTCAACGCCGTCAACGCCGACCGCATCCGCTCGGGCCTGCTCAACGACGAGATGATCGAGAGCCGCGCCGCGGCCCGCGGCCTTTCCGTCAAGGACTATATGGGCGGCAACCTGCTCGGCCTCGAAGTGACCGCCGAGGACGTCGCCCGCGCCTTCGTGCACCACGCGCTCGCCGAACGCACGACCGCCGACGTGACCACCGTCGACGGCGGCAATATCGCGGCGGCGATGCGCTGAGTTTCGAGCGGGGCACACAGTCTGCTCCGCCCTTCCTCAATATATATATATGCACAAGGGGCGGCCTGTGGACCGCCCCTTGTGCATTCTCCTGTTCAGCAATCAGGGCTTCGGCATCCAGGCCGGCATGGCGACGTCGGCATGGGCGAACTGCGGCAGCTTGGCGCCGAGCTCCTCCATGTTCTTGATGTCCTGGTCGTTGAGGTCCTGCTGGGTGATCAGCGTCGGCGGCACGATGACCTGCTTGCCGGGATCCTCGCCGGCGAGCAGCATGGCCAGCGAGCGGACGGAGACCTGGCCGACCACGGCCGGGTTCGTCGCGGCCGTCGCGACCCAGGCGGAGCCGGATTCGCGCATGGCGGCGATATCGGAGGTCGAGATGTCGGCCGAGTAGATCTTCACGCTGGAGGAGAGGCCCGCCTCGTCGACGGCGATCTTCACGCCCTTGGCGAATTCGTCATAGGGGGCGAACATCACGGTGATGTCGGGATTGGCGGAGATCACCGAGCGGGCCTGGTTGGCGACCGAGTTGGCGATCGGGTTGTCCATCGTGCCGAACTGGGCGGCCTCGTTGATGCCCGGATACTTCGCCTTGAATTCCTTCCAGGTCTCGTCGCGGCGGTCGAGCGGCGCGATGCCGGCGACGTAGACATAGCCCGCCTTGAAGCTCTCGCCATTGTCCTTGATCGCCTGCTCGAGGGCAAGGCGCGCGAGGTCGCGGTCGGACTGCTCGATCTGCGGGATCTTCTCGTTCTCGACGTTGACGTCGAAGGCGACGACCTTGATGCCGGCATCGACCGCGCGCTGGGCGGCCTCCTTCATGGATTCCGTCAGGCCGTGCTGGATGATGATGCCCTGAACGCCGAGCGCGATCGCCTGGTCGACCATGTCGGCCTGGAGGGCCGCGTCCTGGCGGCTGTCGAAGACCTGCAGTTCCACGCCGATGGCTTTCGCCTGCGCCTCGACGCCGGCGAGATAGGACTGGAAGAAATCGCCGGTCGAAAGGTAGCGCACGAGCGCGATCTTCACGTCGCCGGGCTTGTCGAAGGGCGCCGGCATGTCGGCGGCGAAGGACGGCACGGCGAAGGCCGCCGCGCCCATCAGCCCGAGCGTTAATTTGCCCAGGGTTCTGCGAGTAAGGTTCATGTCAGTCTCCTCCACTGGTGAACTTTTGGTTGTCCGCTGAGCGGTCTCAGCGTTTGCCTCTTTTCGAGAGCGCAAAGGTGAAGATCAGGGCGATGACGAGCACGGCGCCCTTGATGAAATCCTGCGTGTAATAGGGCGCGTTCATCATCGTCAGGCCCTGCAGGAGGATGCCGACGAAGAGCGCGCCGACGGCGGTGCCGAAGGCGTTCGGCTTGGCCGCGCCCAGCACGGCAAAGCCGATCAGCGCGGCGGCGACGGCGTCGAGAAGCAGGTTGTTGCCGGAGGCGATGTCGCCGCGGCCGAGACGGGCGGCGAGCAGGATGCCGCCGATCGAGGCGAAGACGCCGGAAATGATGTAGGCCGAGATCTTGTAGGCGTTGACGGGCGCGCCGGCGAGGCTCGCCGCCCGCTCGTTCGAGCCGACGGCATACATCATGCGGCCGAAGCGGGTGTATTCCAGGAAGAACCAGATGACGATGGCGAGCACGATTAGCACGACGACCGAGACCGGCACGAGATTGGGCAGGATCAGATCGAAGCGGTGGCGGCCGAGCGCGAGGAAGGCGGGGCTGAAGGCACCCGTCGCCGTCGAGCCGTCCGGCAGCGTCATGCCGGTCGCGATGGAGCGGCCCTCGGTCGGGATGCGCTGGAGGCCGAGCAGGAGGAACATCATGCCGAGCGTGGCGAGAAGATCCGGCACGCGCATGTAGACGATGATGACGCCGTTGACGAGGCCGACGAGCACGCCGACGGCAAGGCAGACCAGCGTCGCCGTCAGCGCGTCGCCGCCCATCACCACCATGACATAGGACGAGGCCATCATCGCCGTGGTGGCGACGGAGCCGATGGAAAGGTCGAAGCCGCCGACGACCAGCGTCGCCGTGACGCCGAGCGCGAGGATGCCGGTGATCGAGACGGACTGCAGGATGAAGACGGCGCTCTGCGGCGAGGCGAAACCGCCCGTCACCAGCGAGAAATAGAGCACCATGCCGGCAAGCAGCACGAGGAAGCCGTATTTGATGGCGGCTTCCCTGACATTGAGGGCCGGCGGCGGGACGGGGCCAGCGGCCGCCTGTTTGCTCTGTTCGCTGCTCATGATGCATGGACCTGTTGATAGAATTGCCCGGCGATCTCGCAGAGCAGCCGCTCGACGTCGATATCGGCGTTGCGGTGCGCGCCGACGATGGTCTGCTCCGACATCACGAGGATGCGGTCGGCGACCTCGAAGGCTTCGTCGAGTTCGGTCAGGAAGAGGATGGTGGAGCGGCCGGCGGCCGAGGCGCGCAGCTTCTCGCCGATGTCGCGGCGGGCGGCGATGTCGACGCCCTGGAACGGTTCGTCGAGGATGAGGAGGCGCGAGGGCTCGGAGAGCCAGCGGCCGACCATGACCTTCTGCTGGTTGCCGCCCGACAGCGTCTGCATCTCGTCGCGCTCGCTGCGGCAGACGACGCCGAGCGCGTCGATCTGCCGGCGCGCCTTCGCCCTCTCCGCCCGGCGGCTCGCGACGCCGAAGGCCGAGAGCCGGCGCAGGAACGGCAGGCTGATATTCTCGTAGATGTTGAAATCCGGCACGATGCCGCTGATCGCGCGGTCCTTGGCGACGAGGAAGACGCCGCGGGCGATCGCCTGGCCCGTGCTTTTCGGCGCATAGGCCCGGCCGTCGAGCGTCATTTCGCCTGCCGCCGGCGCACGGGCGCCGAAGAGCGTCTCGGCGAGCGCCGTCTTGCCGACGCCGACAAGGCCGGTGACGGCGACGATCTCGCCGTCGCCGAGGTCGAAATCGAACGGCCGCGCCTGCTCGGAGAGCTTCAGGCCCCGCACGCTGAAGACCGGAGCGCCCGCCTCGCGCACGGCGACCGCGCCGGCCGAGACCTTGCGGCCGAGCATGGCGTTGACCGCGCCCTCGTAATCGAGCTCCGGCCCTTCGAAACGGCCGGTGATGCGGCCGTCGCGCAGCGAGAGGATGCTGTCGGCAAGGCGGCGGATATCCGACATGCGGTGCGAGATATAGAGAATGGCGACGCCGCGTGCCTTCAGCCGGTCGACGAGATCGAACAGGCGGTCGGCCTCGGCGCTGGAGAGCGAGGAGGTCGGCTCGTCGAGGATCAGCACCTTCGGCTCGTGCGCCATGGCCCGCGCGATCGCCACCATCTGGCGGTCGGCGAGCGTCAGGTCGTTGATGTTGGCGGCAAGATCGATGGCAAGGCCCATGCGGGCGGCCACCGCGGCGGCCTCGCGGCGCACCCGGCGCGGATTGAAGAACAGTTTCGCGCCGCGCCCGTTCAGCCGGTCGAGCGTGAGGTTCGTGGCGACGTCGAGATCGGCAACGACGCCGTCATTGATGTTCTGGTGCACGGTGACGACGCCGGCGCGGATCGCCTCGGCGGGCGTTGCCGGCTCGAAGGACTGGCCGGCGAGCGTGATGGCGCCGGCATCGCGCGTGTAGACGCCGGAGAGGATGCGCACGAGCGTGGACTTGCCGGCGCCGTTCGCGCCCATCAGAACCGTCACCGCGCCGGCCCTGAGGTCGAGGTCCACCCCCTGGAGCACCGTCACCGGCCCAAAGGACTTGCGCACGCCCTCGATGCGAAACACCGCCTCACCGCTCATTCTTTCCTCCCGATGACGGCAGGTTAGGATAGGCTCTCATCAAATGTCAAGGCCATTGACATTTGACAGAATGCTGCCTTAGCTGTGCGCAAGGATGGTGGGACGACAGGCGGCGGAGGCCGCGTCCCGTCGCGGAGGAGAAGCATATGGAAAGCCAGGTCTTCACGGCGCTGAGCGTCGAGACATTGCCGGATCGGCTGGGCGGCAACGCCGTCCTGAAGGCGAAAATCGGGGCGGATTCGTCCCATTGGAGCGTCAGGGAGGTCGGCGACGGCAACCTCAACCTCGTCTTCATCGTGACGGGGGATCAGGGCGCGGCGATCGTCAAGCAGGCGCTGCCCTATGTGCGGCTCGTCGGCGAAAGCTGGCCGCTGCCGCTCAAGCGCTCCTTCTTCGAATATCACGCGCTGACGCGGCAGGCCGCGCGCGATCCGGGCATGGTGCCGGAAATCTACGTCTTCGACGAGGCGCAGGCGCTCATCGTCATGGAATACCTGACGCCGCACGTCATCCTGCGCCGCGCGCTGATCGACGGGCGCGAACCGCCGAGGATCGGCCGCGACCTCGGGCTCTTTGCCGCCCGCACGCTGTTCCGCGGCTCGGACCTTTCCATGGCAACGCGGGAGAAGAAGGCGGACCTCGCGCTCTTCGCCGATAATGTCGAGCTCTGCGACATCACGGAAAACCTCGTCTTTTCCGATCCCTATTTCGAGGCGGCGCTCAACCGCCACACCACGCCGCAGCTCGACCCGATCGTGGCGGAGCTGCGCGCCGACCGCGACCTCAAGGTGGAGGCACAACGGCTGAAGCATCTCTTCTCCGCCAAGGCCGAAACGCTCTGCCATGGCGACCTGCACACCGGCTCCGTCATGGTGACGGACGACGAGACGCGCGTCATCGACCCGGAATTCGCCTTCTACGGCCCGATCAGCTTCGACGTCGGCATGCTGATCGCCAATTTCTGGATGAGCTATTTTTCGCAAGCCGGCCATGAGACGGCGCCCGGCGCGCGCGACGGCATGCGCGCCTATCTGCTCGATACGATCGAGACGCTCTGGGAAACGTTCCGGGCCGAATTCGCCCATCTCTGGCACACGGAGCGCAAGGGCATCCTCTATCAGTCGAGCCTCTTCGAGGACCGTGGCGACCCGCTCGCCGCCGAGCAGGCGCTCGCCATCGTCATCGACGAGATCTGGCGCGAGATGCTGGGTTTCGCCGGCATCGAGATCCATCGCCGCATCCTGGGCCTTGCCCACAACGCCGATTTCGAAACCATCGCCGACCCCGACCGCCGCGCGCCCTGCGAGACCAGGGCGCTGAAGCTCGGGCGTCACCTCGCCGTCAACCGGCAGCGCATCCACAGCCTCCGCGACATCCGCGAGACCGTGGAGCGGCTTGAAAAGGAGATCCTCGCGTGAAAGTCGGAGAACGCCACTACCATACGATCTGGCTGAACGAGGACGGCCGCTCGGTCGACATCATCGACCAGCGCTGGCTGCCGCACGAGTTCCGCGTCGTGACGCTCACGACCGTCGCCGACATCGCCACCGCGATCCGCGACATGTGGGTGCGCGGCGCGCCGCTGATCGGCGTCACCGCCGCCTATGGCGTCGCCATCGCCATGGCGAAGGACCCGTCGGATGCGCATCTCGACGCCGTGTGGGAAGAGCTCAACGAAACGCGCCCGACCGCCATCAACCTGCGCTGGGCGCTGAACGCGATGCGCGAACACCTTCGCCCACTGCCGGAAGGCGAGCGCGCGGCCGCCGCCTATGCGCGCGCCGCGGAGATCGCGGAAGAAGATGTCGAGCTCAACCGCGCCATCGGTGCGAACGGCCTCGACGTGATCCGCGAGATCGCGGCGAAGAAAAAGCCGGGCGAGCCGGTGCGCATCCTCACCCATTGCAATGCCGGCTGGCTGGCGACCGTCGACTACGGCACCGCGACCGCGCCGATCTACATGGCCGTCGAGGAAGGCATTCCCGTCCACGTCTATGTCGACGAGACGCGGCCGCGCAACCAGGGGGCCTACCTCACCGCCTGGGAGATGAACGGCCATGGCGTGCCGCACACGCTGATCGTCGACAATGCCGGCGGCCATCTCATGCAGCACGGCGACGTCGACCTGGTGATCGTCGGCACCGACCGCACCACGGCGAACGGCGACGTCTGCAACAAGATCGGCACCTACCTGAAGGCGCTCGCCGCGCGCGACAACAACGTGCCCTTCTATGTGGCGCTCCCCTCGCCCACCATCGACTGGACGGTGGGGGACGGCATCCGGGAAATCCCGATCGAGGAGCGGGCCGGCGACGAGGTGAGCTTCGTGCAGGGCCGCGCCAGCGACGGTTCGATCGCCAGCGTGCGCATCTCGCCGGAGGGCAGCCCGGCGGCGAACCCCGCCTTCGACGTCACGCCCGCGCGCCTCATCACCGGCCTCATCACGGAGCGCGGCATCGCCACGCCCTCGCCCGAGGGCCTGAAGGCGCTCTTTCCCGAACGGAGCTGAGACGATGAGCCTTGCGAACGAAAAATCCACCGGGGACATCGCGCTCGGCATCCGCCGACGCGTCTTCTTCCACACGATGAAGAACAATGGCGGTTATCTCAGCCAGGCCTGCTCGGCCGCCGAGAGCCTGGCGCTGCTCTACAACGAACTTCTGACGCTCGGCGAACCCACGCTGCCCAAGGTGCCCTTGCCGTTCCGCGGCGTGCCCTCGGCGCACAATCCCGACGCCTTCACCGGCGCGGGCTACCATGGCCCGGCCGGGCCGGACTTCGACCGTTTCTTCATCTCGCCCGCCCACTATGCGCTCGTCATCTATTCCGCGCTGATCGAGACGGGCCGCATGGACGAGCACGCGCTCGACCACTTCAACAAGGACGGCGGTTCGGTCGAGATGATCGGCGCCGAGCACAGCCCCGGCATGGAGGTGACGACGGGCTCGCTGGCGCAGGGCCTTTCCATGGCCTCCGGCGTCGCCTGGGCGCGGCTCAGGAAAAAGGAACCCGGCAAGGTCTGGGTCTACATGTCCGACGGCGAGTTCCAGGAGGGCCAGACCTGGGAATGCCTTGCGGCGATGAGCTACCACGGGATCGACAATATCCGCGTCATCGTCGACGTGAACCGCCAGCAATGCGACGGGGCGATGTCCTCCGTGCTCGATCTCGGCGATCTTGCCGCCCGCGTCGCCGCCTTCGGCGTCACCTGCCGTTCGGTGGACGGCCACGATCTTGCAGCGCTCCGCGCTGCGGCGGAGAGCGCCGAGGCCGGCAAGCCGCTCGTCATCCTCGCCAACACCTCGCCCTATCAGGGCATGGATTTTCTGAAGAAGCGTTTCCCGCGCCTCCACTACGTTCGCTTCAAGAGCACCGAGGAACGGCTGGAAATGCAGGCGGCGCTCGCCGCCGAGCTCGGCGTCGACGTGAACGCGATGGAAGGGGCCTGACCATGGTCGAGATCGTCAACCGTCCCTATGCCAGGGCGTTCGAGGCCTTCGCCAGCGCGCGGCCGGAGGTTCTGTGCCTTTCCGCCGACCTCACCTCGTCCTGCGAGGTCGACGGGTTCCGCGACCGGCATCCGGACCAGTTCCTGTCGCTCGGCATGGCGGAGCAGAACATGCTCTCCTTCGCCGGCGGCCTCGCCATGCAGGGGTTCCGGCCGTTCCTGCACACCTTCTCGGTCTTCCTCTATCGCCGGCCCTATGACCAGCTGATCAATTCCATCGCCTATTCCAACCGCAAGGTGCGGCTGATGGGCTTCCTGCCCGGCATCACCACGCCCGGCGGCATCACGCACCAGGCGATCGAGGACATCGCCGTGCTGCGCGCCGTGCCGAACATGACGATCCTCGAGACGGGGGACGCGACGGAAGTCGAGACCGTGCTCGAGGTCGCCGACAGCATAGACGGGCCGGTCTATGTGCGCGTCCTGCGCGGCGAGGTGCCCCGCCTCTTCTCGACGCCCTTCGAATTCAACCGGCTGCGCACGCTTTCGGAGGGCGACGACATTCTCGTCGTCTCCTCGGGCGTCTGCACGGAGGAGGCCCTGCGTGCGATCCAGCCGCTGAAGACGCGCGGCGTCGGCGTGCACCACCTGCACGCCTCGACGCTGAAGCCCTTCGACCGGGCGGGCCTCCTGAAGGCCGCCCGCGGAAAGAAGGGCATCGTGACGCTGGAGAACCACACAATCGTCGGCGGCCTCGGCTCGCTGGTGGCGGAAATCCTCGCCGAGGAGGGGCTGGGCATCCGCCTCAAGCGCCTCGGCCTCGACGACACTTTCGCGCACGGCGCATCGAAACCCTATCTCATGAAGAAATACGGGCTCGACGCCGGGGCGCTCGTCACCGCCATCGAGGCACTGCTCGGCAAGACGCTCGGTATCGGCGAGGAGGAACTGGCGGAGGTGCGCCTCGATCACGTGCATTCGGCCCAGAAGGCCGAGGCGCTCTGATGGCGCCGCGCTTCACCGTCCGCTACTTCGTCCGCGCGGCCGATGCGGCGGAGGCCCGGGCCCGGGCGCTCGACATCGCGCTGGAGCAGACGGTCGAGATCCCGCGCGACGTGGTGCCGAAGGGCTATGTGGAGGACGAGATCCTCGGCAGGCTGGAAACGCTGGAGCAGGCCCCGGACGGGCGGGCGGGCTTTCTCGCGACGATCTCCTATTCCGAGGACGATGTCGGCGGCGACTTCCTGCAGTTCCTCAACATCGTCTTCGGCAACAGCTCGATCAAGCCGGGCCTCAAGGTCGAGGATATCGGCCTTTCGCCGGGCATTCTTTCGCTCTGCAAGGGGCCGCGTCATGGCATTGCGGGGCTTCGCGCCCGCGCGGGCATCGGCGATATCCCGCTCCTCATGTCGGCGATCAAGCCCGTCGGCCTTTCCACGGCCGCGCTGGCCCGCCTTGCCCATGATTTCGCGCTCGGCGGCATGCATTATGTGAAGGACGACCACGGCCTCGTCGACCAGAGGACCGCGCCCTTCTCCGAGCGGCTGAAGGCCTGCGTCGAGGCCGTCGGCGAGGCGAATGCGAAGAGCGGCGGACGGACCAGCTTCGTGCCCAACATCACCGGCCCGGCCGACGCCGTCCTCGAAAGGGCGAAGGAAGCGGAGGCCGCCGGCGCGGGCGCCGTCATGATCGCCCCGGCGCTTGCCGGCTACGACGTGGCGCGCACGCTGGCCGCGGATCCGGATTTTTCCCTGCCCATCGTCGCGCATCCCGCCTTTTCCGGCGCGAATGTCGTTTCGCCGGATTGCGGTTTCTCGCACCGGGCCTTCTACGGCGTGCTGCACCGGCTGATGGGCGCGGACGCCGTGGTCTTTCCGAATTTCGGCGGCCGCTTCGGCTTCACCCGCGAGGAATGCCGGTCGATCGCGCAGGCCTGCGCGGCGGAGATGGACGGGCCGAAGGCGAGCGTCCCGGCGCCGGGCGGCGGCGTGAATTTCGCCCGCGTGCCGGAGATGCGCGCGGTCTATGGCAAGGACGTCATGTATCTTGTCGGCGGCGCGCTGCTGCAGGAGCCGAACCTTGTCGACGGCTGCCGGCGTCTCGCCGAGGCGGTCTATGCCTGACCTTACGGATCAGGACGGGTCGAACGTCGCATAGCCGCCGCAATTGCGCGCGCCGTAGCGGCAGTCGCGCGGCCGGTAGAGCCGCCGGTAGCCGCCCTCCTCGGCGCGGATCGCCTGCCGCCGCTGGTGCGCGCGCATAGCCGGCGAGACCGCGCCGGAATAGCCGGGGCGCACATCCGCCGCATGCTCCGTCGTGCAGCCGGCAAGCACCGTGCCGGCGGCCAGCATGATCACGAGCATTCCTGGAATGGCCGGGACAACACGCATCTGGGCTCTCCTCGCCTCGGGCAGGCCGGGCCTGCCACGGTTTTGCCCTCTAAAGGCTCGTTTACGGACATTTTTCTTTAAAACGCTGTTAACTGCGCAGCGTACAGATTGGCACAAGCCGGATGACTCCAGAATGAACGCAGTGCTCAGGGACGGTTCAGGTCGCCGCTGTCATTCATTGAAACGAACGTCAGGTTCGGTTCGAAATCGAGGAAATTCCATGAAAACCGCTGGTATCCTGCTTGCATCTCTTCTTCTTGCCACGGCTGCGCAGGCGCAGACGGACGACATCTCGCTCGGCACGCCCGGCTACGGCGGCAGCGGCTGCCCGGCCAACAGCGTCGCGGCGACGCTGAGCCCGGACGGCAAGGCGCTCAGCCTTCTCTTCGACGAATATGTCGTGGAAGCCGGCGGCGAGACCGGAAAGTCCTTCGACCGCAAGACCTGCAACGTCGCGATCCCGGTCCATGTGCCGCAGGGCCGCAGCGTCTCGGTGCTCGCCATCGACTATCGCGGCTTCAACCAGCTGCCGCGCGGCGCCCGCTCGCAGTTCAACGTCGAATATTTCTTCGCCGGCACGCGCGGCCCGGCTTTCCGCCAGACCTTCACCGGCCCGCAGGAGAAGGACTACCTGATCTCCAACAAGCTGACGGCCGAATCGCTGGTCTGGTCGGCCTGCGGCGAGGACGTCAACCTGCGCACCAATTCCAGCATCCGCGTCAACACCAACCGCGGCCAGGAAGCCATGGCGACGGTCGACACGCAGGACGTCAAGGCCGCGATCATCTACCGTCTGCAGTGGCGCAAGTGCCGCTAAAGCATTTCCAGCAAAAGTGCGAAGCGGTTTTGCGTCCGGAAATGCGGCAAAGCAAAGGGTTAGAGCGTTTTCGCGATTCGGAGAAAAGCGGAAACGCTCTAAGTCCGGCAGGACGCGTTTCCTGAACGGGAAAACGCCCTATCCTTCGCCTTCATGAACCGGGCGGCGCCCGCGCCGCCCGGCCTCCATCCAGGGAGTTTTTACATGCGTCTTCCGGTCCGCCTCGCCCTCCTCGCCGCCGCCACGGTCCCGCTTCCGGGGCTTGCCCATGCGGCCAACGGCTGTGCGGACGGGACGTTTTCCGCAACGCATTCGCCCGACGGCAACGCGACGAGCATTCTCTTCGACGATTTTTCCGCGATGGCGGGCGGCGCATCGGGCAAGAGGCGCACGACCACCACCTGCAGGCTCTCCGTACCCGTCACCCAGCCGGGCGGGCACACGGTCTATGCCGTGGACTATCGCGGCTTCGCGACGACCGAGGATGGCCAGACCGCCTCGCTGCGCACCATGCAGGACGGCAAGCAGATCCTGCAATACGAGATCAAGGGCCCGCTGCAGGACGATGTCGCCATTTCCGACAGGGTGGGCGTTTCGGGCTCGGAGACGCTCGACCTCGCCGTGATCCTCGGCGCGACCGGGCCGCTCGACGAGAACGGCTTCGAATCCACGCTGGCGATCGATTCCATCGATTTCGCCCGCATCGGCTACACCACCACCGCCTCGGTGGTCGCCTCGCTCGACCAGATCGCCCGCCAGCGGCAGTCCATCGCGCTCGACCTCATGGACACCGCGCAGAACCTGCTCGGCCAGCAGAGCCGGTTCGACGAGGGCAGCTATGTCGCCGCCTTCGCGAGCTCCGATGCCGCGGCCGGCTTCAACGGACGCTGGGAGGCCGGCAGCGGCGTCAGCGTTCTCGGCGGCGCGGCCGTGGTGCATGC
Source organism: Shinella sp. WSD5-1 (assembly GCF_963942435.1). Lineage (GTDB taxonomy): Bacteria > Pseudomonadota > Alphaproteobacteria > Rhizobiales > Rhizobiaceae > Shinella > Shinella yambaruensis. The sequence continues at coordinate 240,031 of NZ_OZ012600.1, read as the reverse complement.
GAACCGCACCGATGTCGCGCTCGACACGCTCGGCCTTTTCGCCGGCGCGGTGCGCTATACCAGCCCGCAGGCCACCTGGCGCGCCTTCGGCGAAGTCGGCGCCTGGGGATCGCCCGACATCTCGGCCTCGTTCTCGCGCAGCTACCAGAACCTCGATTCGATCGTCCTTGCCAGCGGCAACGCCTCCGGCTCGCTGTTCAGCGCCTATGGCCGGGCCGGCGTGATCTATGCGCCGGACGCAGCGAACGAATTCGCGCTCTCCACCCGCTTCACCCGCGCCTGGCTCGACCTCGACGGCTATGACGAGGACGCGTCCGGCAAGAACCTCTTCGCGGGCCATATCAAGGGCGGCCGCTCGGCCTCCGACACGGTGAGCGCGGAATTCGCCTGGAGCCGCAGGCTGGACGAGAAGCTGGACTACACGATCCTCGGCGCGGTCGGCCGCACCTTCGCCGGCAAGGATGGCGCAAAGGCCTCGGTCGACTGGGTGGGCGATGCCAGGGGCAAGGCGGACGACCAGAACTTCGCGACGCTCGGCGGACGCGTCGGCTGGAAGTTCGACGAACGCTGGCAGATCGACACCGCGGTTTCCGCCACCTTCCGCGAAAACGACAAGCCGGACTGGAACATCGGCGGCCAGCTGAAGGCGTCGTTCTGACGCCATCCGGGCGCCGCGCCCACCGCGACGTGATAATCCGGGCGGAACCGCCCGGCGCCGTCCCGTGGCAGGAACACCCTTCCCTCATCCGTATCGGCCGCCGCCCGCCCCGGCAGTTCGATCCTCACGGCACTTGAAGATATATAGGACTCCTATATACTCTTCGCATGGAAACGCCCAGGAACCCCCATGCGATCACCGAGCGCCTTCGCGAAGGCCTTTCCCGCGTCGGCATGGCCATGCGCATCGACGAGTGGAACCGCTCGAAGGCGAGCGGGCTCAACCCGACGCAGCTCGCCATCCTGACGCTGCTGGAAGGACGCGGGGCGGGCGGCCTCGGCGTGCGCGAGATCGCCGCCCATCTCGGCGTCTCGCAGCCGACGGCGACGGATTCGATCAATGCGCTGGAACGCAAGGCCTGTCTGGAGAAGCGGCCGGAGGCGGGCGACAGGCGCGCGGTGCGCGTGGTGCCGACGGCGGAAGGTCTTGCAATCCTCAAGGCCTCGGATACCGGCGGCGGCCTAGCCGCCACGGCCCTCGGCGCGCTCGATGACCGCGAGCAGGAGGACCTGCTCCTCACGCTGATCAAGATGATCCGCCGCCTGCAGGTGGCGGAGGCGATCCCCGTCCAGCGCATGTGCGTGACCTGTCGCCACTTCTCCCCCTTCGCGCATGCGGATGCCGCGCGCCCCCATCACTGCCATTTCGTCGATGCCGCCTTCGGCCAGCGCGACCTGCGCGTCGATTGCCGCGATCACGATGAAGCCGATCCCGCATCCCGGGCTGCCACCTGGGATGCATTCCAAGCGGGATAGTTCCAACCCTCCAGGCAAACGAAAGGAAGACCATCATGCTCGGCAGATTTGCAACCGGCGCGCTCGCCGCCGGAACGGCCCTGTTCTGGCTGACGACAGCCTCGGCCCATTCCATCAAGGCGGAGCCGGCGGAAGCGGTGGAGGCCGCCTTCGACATCATCGAGACGACGATCGTCACAAGGGGCGACAGCGTGATCTTCACCACCCGCGTGCGCGGCGAGGCCGGCAAGGACAAGCCCGACGCGACGGGCAGGTTCGAAGGCTCCAGCGTCTATGCCTATGTCTGGCCGACGAGCCTCGACAGCGGCGCGATCGGCTTCGACGCGGGCCAGGGCATCGTCGCGCTCGCCGTCACCTTCCATCCGGATTTCGACGATGCGGCCAAGGGCGGCAAGAACCGCCATGTCTGGCATCCGCACTGGGTGGTGCTGGCCGAGGACAAGGCCTGCGGCGGCGGCCTCAAGGTCATCGACATTCCGGAAGGCACCACGCCGAAGGTGCCGGAGACCTGGCCCGGCGTGCCGCTCCTCATCGACAGCCCGGAATACCCGACCAGCTTCAAGGGCGACACGGTGGACGTCGCCATTCCCCTGTCGCTGATCGGCGGCATCAAGGGCGCCGCCTTCGACGGCGTGACGGCGGGGCTAAAGGTCAACGGCAACCTGCATGCACCGCTGCTGTGCGTCAGCAACGTGTTCAAGGTCGCCTCGGGCGATCTCAGCCTGCCCGGCAAGGTCGTGCCGGCCGAATGATCCGGCGCCGGTCCGGCAACTGCCATTGCCGGACCGGCCATTCCTCCCCTCCAGGCAAATGAAAGGAAAGAACGTGCCGAGATTTACCCCTACTCATCCCTGCGATGCAACGGCCCCGGCCGAGGCTTGCCGGCAGGGAGGCGACGATGACCGCGCCTGAGACGCCGCTTGCCCCGGAACTGGCCGTCAGCGAATGGTTCAACACGCCGGTTCCGCTGACGCTCGCCGGCCTGCGCGGCCGCCCGGTCTTCCTGCACAGTTTCCAGCTTCTCTGCCCCGGCTGCGTGGCGCAGGCCCTTCCGCAGGTCCAGCGCATCGAGCGTGTCTTCGCCCACACCGACCTGCAGGTCATCGGCATCCACACGGTCTTCGAGCACCATGCGGCCATGTCGCCGGTCACCCTCAGGGCCTTTCTCCACGAATACCGGCTGAAATCGCCCGTCGGCGTCGACAAGGCCGCAGAGGGCTCGGATATCCCGGTGACGATGCAGCGCTTCGGGCTGCGCGGAACGCCCTCCTCCGTGCTGATCGGCCGGGACGGCACCATCCTGCACGAGGCCTTCGGCGTGGAGGACGACATCGCCGTCGGGGCGCGGATCGCCATGGCGCTTTCCGCGCCCGCAGCCGGGGACGACGCCTGCGCCGACGACCGCTGCGCGGCACCGATGCCTCCGGTCGTCGAACCATGACGGAGGTCGCATTGCTCAGCCTGCGCATCGGCGGCGTCGCGCCGCTCGGCGCGCGCGGCGTGCCGAGCGGCATCGTGAAGGCGCCGGTCCACCATGCGCTCCATCTCTCAGAAACCGGTTTTGCCGGCGACAGGCAGGGCGATACGGTGCGGCATGGCGGGCCGGAAAAGGCCGTGCACCACTATCCCTTCGAGCACTATGCCGACTGGGCCCGCGATCTCGGGCCGCATCCGCTGCTTGCCGGCCCCGGCGCCTTCGGCGAGAACCTTTCGACGGCCGGGCTGACGGAGCGCATGGTGGCGATCGGCGACGTCTTCCAGCTCGGCACCGCGGTCATCGAGGTCAGCCAGGGGCGGCAGCCCTGCTGGAAGCTGAACGAGCGCTTCGGCCGGACGGAGATGGCGCGCCTTGTGCAATCGAGCGGGCGGACCGGCTGGTACTACCGGGTGCTCACGCCCGGCACCGTCTCGCCCGCCGACCGCCTCGTCCTGCGCGAGCGCCGCGCGCCGGAATGGACGCTGGCACGCATCTGGCGCGCCTTCTACATCGATCCGCTCAACCGCGCGGAACTGGCCGGCATCGCCGCGCTCGAGCGCCTTGCCGACGGCTGGCGCGCCCATGCCGCCCGACGGCTGGAGAGCAACCGGGTCGAGGACTGGACGAAGCGCCTCACCGGCGCCGGCTGACATCCCGCAGCGCCGCTGCCTGCAGCCTTGCCCGCCGAACCGGCAACGCTTCGGCGTTGGATCACGCAATATCCCGGCACCTGCGACGCTATTGCACTTTCGACCGGGCGGGGCTTGCGCTAAAAGTGGTATCCAGAATACTTTTTTAAGGCCCCGGCCGGGAGACGATGCCATGCGGATGACGCTTCACACGGACTATGCCCTGCGCATGCTGATCTACGTGGCGACGCGGCGGGACCGCGTGTGCACGGTGAACGACGTCGCCGAGGCCTACGGGCTTTCGCGCAACCATCTCCTGAAAGTGGCGCAGACCCTGCGCGATCTCGGCCTCGTCGAGACGACGCGCGGGCGGGCGGGCGGCATCAAGCTGGCGAAGGCGCCCGCCGAGATCGCCGTCGGCGCGCTGGTCCGGGCAACGGAAGAGGAATTCTCGCTGGCCGAATGCATGCAGGCGGGCGGGCGGGCCTGCGCCATCTCGCCGGCCTGTCGGCTGAAGGGCATGCTGCACGAGGCGCTCGCCGCATTCCTTGCTGTTCTCGATAAATACACGCTCGAGGATATTGTCCGCAACAGGGCCGCGCTCGGGCCGCTGCTCGGCATTGCCGAAGCGGCGTGAGACACGGAGGGGGGAGATCGATGATATCGGGATTGACGGTTTCGGAGCGGCATCTGGCCCTCTTCGTGCTCGGTGCGCTCGGCCTGACGGGGCTTGCCATGGCGGTGGCCGGGCGGGGCGATCCGCTGGCCGTGCACGGCTATATCGTGCTGGTCTTCAGCGTCGGCCTCGGCTTTGCCGTGCTGTCCGCGCTGTTCGACCCGGAGCCGCCGGAAAGCCGGCTTTCCGAATATTACGACGATCCGACGCGGGCCGGCATCATCCTGTCGCTCGCCTGGGCGGTGGCCGGCATGTTCGTCGGCGTCTGGGTGGCCGCGCTGCTCGCCTGGCCGGAGCTGACCTTCGTCGACAGCGCCTGGGCGAGCTTCGGGCGCCTCAGGCCCGTGCACACGTCGGGCGTCATCTTCGGCTTCGGCGGCAATGCGCTGATCGCCACCTCCTTCCACGTGCTCCAGCGCACCTGTCGCGCGCGGCTGCCCGGCCAGTTCGCCCCGTGGTTCGTGCTGATCGGCTACAATCTCTTCTGTCTGATCGCCGCGACCGGCTACCTGATGGGCATGACCCAGTCGAAGGAATATGCCGAGCCGGAATGGTATGCCGATCTCTGGCTGGTCGTCGTCTGGGTCGTCTATTTCCTCATCTACATCCGCACGCTGCAGCGCCGCAAGGAACCGCATATCTACGTCGCCAACTGGTACTACATGGCCTTCATCCTGGTCGTGGCGGTGCTGCACATCGTCAACAACCTCGCCGTGCCCGTCTCCTTCGGCCATGCCAAGAGCTATTCGCTCTTCTCGGGCGTGCAGGATGCCATGACGCAATGGTGGTACGGCCACAACGCCGTCGCCTTCTTTCTGACCGCCGGCTTCCTCGGCATGATGTACTACTACCTGCCGAAGCGCGCCGAGCGGCCGATCTTCTCCTACCGCCTCTCGATCATCAGCTTCTGGGGCATCACCTTCATGTATATGTGGGCGGGCGCGCACCACCTGCACTACACCGCCCTGCCGCAATGGGTGCAGACCCTCGGCATGACCTTCTCGATCGTGCTGCTGGTGCCGTCCTGGGCCTCCGCCGGCAACGCGCTCGCCACGCTCAACGGCGCCTGGCACAAGGTGCGCGACGACGCGACCCTGCGCTTCATGATGGTGGCGGCCGTGTTCTACGGGCTCTCCACCTTCGAAGGCTCCTTCATGGCGATCCGTGCCGTCAACTCGCTCTCGCACTATACCGACTGGACCGTCGGCCATGTGCATGCCGGCGCGCTCGGCTGGGTGGCGATGATCACCTTCGGCTCGCTCTACGCCCTCGTGCCGTGGATGTGGAAGCAGGAGCGCATGTATTCGCCGAAACTGATCGAGGTACATTTCTGGCTCGCGCTTGCCGGCACCGTCGTCTACGTCTTCGCCATGTGGAATTCGGGCATCATCCAGGGCCTGATGTGGCGCACCTACAACGACAGCGGCACCCTCGCCTATTCCTTCATCGACAGCCTCGTCGCCATGCATCCCTATTACATCGCCCGCGCCTTCGGGGGACTGCTGTTCCTTTGCGGCGCCGTCGTCTGCGCGTTCAACGTCTGGATGACGATCCGCATGGCGCGAAGGGCGCGCGCCGCGGAGCCCGCCGGCGACGTTCCCCTCTACGGTAAAGCCGGCGCGGCCCCGGCAGGAGAATGACGATGAAGGAGTTCTTCCACCGCAAGCTCGAGCGCAACGCCATCGGCTTCGTGCTGGCCATCGTCGGCGTCGCCTCCATCGGCGGCCTCGTCGAGATCGCCCCGCTCTTCACCATCCACGAGACGGTGGAGGAGGCGCCCGACATGCGGCTCTACACGCCGCTGGAGCTTGCCGGCCGCAACCTCTATATCCGCGAGGGCTGTTATGCCTGCCATTCGCAGATGATCCGCACGCTGCGCGACGAGGTGGAGCGCTACGGTCCCTATTCGCTGGCCGTGGAATCGAAATACGACCACCCGATGCTCTGGGGCTCCAAGCGCACCGGCCCGGACCTCGCCCGCCTCGGCGGCAAGTATTCCGACGCCTGGCATGTCGCCCATCTCGTCAATCCGCGCGACGTGGTGCCGGAATCGGTCATGCCGCGCTACGGCTGGCTGAAGCGCAACGCGCTGAGGATCGACGATCTTGGCGCGCACCTTGCCGCCCAGCGCGCCGTCGGCGTGCCCTATACGGACGCGATGATCGAGAACGCCACCGCCGACGCCCGCGCACAGGCCAATCCCGACGATGCCGGCGCCTCCGGCGTCAGCGAGCGCTACGGCGAGGCGACCAATGTGCGCGCCTTCGACGGCAATCCCGGTCTCCTGACCGAGATGGACGCGCTGGTCGCCTATCTCCAGATCGTCGGCCAGCTGACGCAGGCCGCGCAGCAGCAGACGGCAACGGCGGAGTGAGGCTATGGAGATCGAGCACAACAGCGTCGTCGCCTTCGCCAAGAGCTGGGGGCTTTTCTACCTGATCGCGCTCGCCGCGGGCGTCGTGATCTACGCGCTCTGGCCGGGCAACCGGAAGCGTTTCGATCGCGCCAAGAAGAGCATTCTCGACAAAGACGACCGGCCGGGGGACTAGGGCATGGCAACCGAAAGACACGATCCCGCCACCGGACGGGCCACCACCGGGCACGAATGGAACGGCATCGAGGAGCTGGAAACGCCGATCCCGCGCGTGGTCGTTTTCTTCCTCACCGTCACCACGCTCTTTGCCATCGGCTACTGGATTCTGATGCCGGCCTGGCCGCTCGGCGTCACCTATACGAAGGGCCTGCTCGGCATCGACCAGCGCGATGTCGTGACGCGGCAGGTCGAGGACGCCGCCGCGGCCCGCGCCGCCTGGACGAGCCGCATCGCCGGGGCGAGCCTTCAGGAGATCGCCGCGGACGACGGCCTGATGCGGCATGTGCGCGAGACCGGCCGCACGCTCTTCATCGACAATTGCGCCGTCTGCCACGGCACGCGCGGCAGCGGCGGGCCGGGCTTCCCGAACCTTGCGGCGAAGGCCTGGCTGTGGGGCGGCGAACCGGAGACCATCGCCGAGACGATCCGCATCGGCATCAACGCCACCAACGAGGAGACGCGCGTCTCGCAGATGATGGCCTTCGGCCGCGACGGCATCCTCGACGGCAGGCAGGTGCGCGCCGTCGCCGCCTATGTGCGCTCGCTCTCCGCCCTGCCGATGGGCGCGGCCGACACGGCTGAGGTCGAGGCGGGCAAGGCGGTCTTCGCCGCCAATTGCGTCGCCTGCCACGGCGAGGACGGCCGCGGCAGCACGGAGGCCGGCGCACCCGACCTCACCGACGCCGCCTGGATCTACGGCAGCGACGCGCAGAGCGTCTTCACCTCGATCTATTCCGGCCGGCAGGGCCACATGCCCCACTGGGACGGCCGCCTTTCGCCGGTCGATATCAAGCTGCTGGCGCTCTATGTCGGCACGCTGGGGGAGGACGGGCAATGAGCGGCGCGGCAAGCGAGGCGCGCCGGCCCGGGCGCATCAACTGGCGGATCGCCGCGTTCCTCATCGTCGCGGCGGGCCTTGCGCTCTTTGCCGGCGCCAATGCGCATCTCGTCCATGTCGCGCTGACGTCCCAGCCCGATTGCGTGCAACACCTGAAGACGGAAGGCCGGGACGGCGCGTATCGCGCCGCGCGGCCCTCCTGCTGAGAGAGGAAGGACATCATGGGAACGACCGACAAGACCGGTGGCGCGCCCGTGCCGCTCGCCGAACAGCGCCGCCGCCACCTGCCGGCCGGCGCGGCGCTCGGCTGGCTCGCCGCCGGCTGGCGCGACCTCTGGCGCAACCCGCTGCCGAGTCTCGCCTACGGCTTCGCCGTCTTCCTCCTGTCGCTGGCGGTGGTCTGGGGCCTCTTCCGCCTGGAGCTCGACTATATCCTCTTCCCCGCGCTTGCCGGCTTCATGGTGGTCGGTCCGCTGGTGGCGATCGGCCTCTACCGCAAGAGCCGGGACCTCGAGGAGGGCGTGACGCCGAGCCTTGCGCGCATGATCTTCGTGAAAACCGAATCCGGCGCGCAGGTCTGGTATACGGGCGCGATCCTCTGCCTGCTGATGCTGGTCTGGATGCGCGCCGCCGTCATCATCTACGCGCTCTTCGTCGGGCTCCGGCCCTTTCCCGGCCTCGACCATGTCGTCGCCATGCTGGTCTCCACGCCGGAAGGGCTCGGCATGATCGTCGTCGGCACGGCGGTCGGCGGGCTCTTCGCCGCCTTCTCCTTCGCCATCAGCACCTTTGCCATTCCCATGCTGCTGGCGGAGAAGACGGACGCCTTCACCGCGATGGGCACGAGCATTTCGCTCACCTTCCGCAACCTGCCGGTCATGCTCGCCTGGGGCGCCATCGTGCTGGCGCTTACCGTCCTCGCCATCGCGACGGGGTTCCTCGGCCTGATCGTCATCTTCCCCCTGCTCGGCCATGGCACCTGGCACAGCTACAGGGCGATCCGATGAGAGGCCGCCCCGCCCCCGACCGCACCATCGTCATCGACGGCAAGCCGCTGCCGGAGGTGCTCGACGAAGCGATGATCCATGCCGTGGTGCACGGTTTCTACGACGGGATCCGCAAGGACGCGCTGCTCGGCCCGATCTTCGACGGCGCGATCGCGCCGGAGGAATGGCCGGTGCATCTTGCAAAGATGTGCGACTTCTGGTCTGCAACGCTTCTGCGCACCGACCGCTACGAGGGCCGACCCTTGCCGCCGCACCTTGCCATACCCGAACTCGGGGAACAGCATTTCCGCCGTTGGCTCACGCTGTTCCGCGCGACCGTCGAGCGGCTCTGCCCGCCCGAGGTCGCCGATCTCTTCCTCGACCGGGCCTTGCGCATCGCCCATTCCTTCCGCCTCGCCATCGCCTTCAGCCGCGGCGAGGATTCCCTGGCGGTCACGCCAATTTCGCGGGACGCAATCTCATGAGCGCAGCCGATGCCAGCCCCCTCGTCCTCAGCCGGGACGAAGCGGGAGAATTCCTCCTGCCGGCGGATATGCTCGCCGCGCGTTTCGGCTGGCCGACGCAGACGCTGCGCGACTACATGCGCCGCGGCCTCGTCGCCTCGCGCGTCGAGCGCGGCGAAGGCGAGGATGCCGGGCGCTGGCGGCTGTCCGTGCGCTGCGGCAACCGCCGCTGGCAGGCCGTCGTCGAGGCGGACGGCACTGTCGGCACGCAGCGCGTCGAGGTGCTTTCCGCCGGGGCGCCGAAACCCTCGCGGTAAAGCAATTCCAGCAAAAGTGCGAAGCGGTTTTGCGTCCGGAATTGCGTAAAAACAAATAGATAGAGCGTTTTCGCGATTCGAGGAAAAGCGGAAATTCTCCAGGAGGACGGCCGGCCCCGTCAGTCGCCGAGCAGCTGGCGGTCGTCGCCGTCGCGCCGGCTGACCAGCTCCTCCTTGATGCTGCGCAGCGTCTTCATCGCCTTTGTCCGGTCGGCATAGGCGACGAGATTGGCCAGCATGTCGATGACCGCGAGATAGGCATAGCGTGTCGAGGTGGGCCGGAAGATGTTCTTGCCCTCCGGCAGCTCGACGGCGATCACCACATCCGCCGCCGCCGCGACGGGCGAACCGCCCTGCGTGAGGACGATGGTGGGGATGCCGCGCCGGCGCAGCAGTTCGAGGCAGTGGACGAGCGCCGGGTCGCGGCCGGTGAAGGAGGAGCCGAACACCACCGTGCCCGGCTGGGCGGCCGCGGAGATCATCGCGTTCATGTTGTGGTCGTTCGAGGCATTGATGCGACATCCGAGCCGGAAGAGCCGGTTGTGCAGCTCGTTGACGATCATCGCCGAATTGCCGCTCGCCCCGAAGGCCTGGATGAAATCGGCGCCGCGCAGCAGGCGGGCCGCCATGTCGAGCGAGGCGAAATCGAGCTGGCGATGCAGCTGGAACAGGGCGTTCTGCGCCTTGGCGATGATGTCCTCGGCCACTTCCTCGGGCGTTTCGGTCGGCACTTCCGGCTTGACGTAACGCAGGCCCACATAAGTGAGCCGGGCAAGCTGCACCTTGAAGTCTGGATAGCCCTTGCAGCCGAGCCGGCGGCAGAAGCGCGTGACGGTCGGCGGCGACACCCCGGCGCGGTCGGCCAGCTCGCCGATCGACGAGTTGACGACGAAATCGACGTCGTCGAGGGCCAGCTGCGCCAGCTTGCGATCGAGCCCCGACAGCCGGCCATCCTCATCCGACAAGGCGTGAAAAAGGTCCATCGGCTGCTGCCTCCCCCTGCACGGCGCGTCGGTCCGGCGCGCAAATGAAAACGAATTTCTTGTCTGCCAGTCATAACACAGTGCCGGCGGGCATCAATGGGCTTGGCGATCCGCGCCTGAAATTCGCCGGGCCGTTCCGGGGTGCCCTCCCGTCCTCCTGCACGGCACGGCCCGGATCTCCAGGCACTAACGGCGGCGGCCACCGGCAGTACGGCGGATTTTCACGAAGGGGTGGGTCGAGGCGGGTGTCGCGACACGGATTTTCAGGCGGACGGCCTCGCTTTTTCAGAAAAATTTTTTCGCATGGAAGGAAAAACGACGGGAGGCGCGGAACAGAAGCCCATCATCGATGAAAATCAGCTCTCCCGAACACGGTGCCATTTTCACGTTTCCCCCGGTTTTCCAAGCTTTCCTCCCCTTTTCCGCGCCTGCGCAACGGTGCTGGAACGGATTGAAATCGATGCGGGATTCGGAGCGACCGCCATGGGCCGCGCCACATCCGCCGAAGCGCATACCATGAAAATTTCTCCCATTTTCGCCCAACAAGAAAACGGATTACTGCATAACCCGCCAAACACCCTCCCTCCATTGACTTTCCCTGAAATTATCGCATTATCGAGAAAACAAATTACATCGCTCCAGCGATGATCACTGACGGGAACTTTGCGATCCAACAGCACGGCGTTCACGCCGTTCGGCCAGGCACCGGCGCGACAGGCGGCGGGCGATGACGGCCGGGCAGCGGCCGGCCTGGACGCCAGCGGAACGGACGCCCATGCGCATCTTCACGGCCTCGCTTGCCACCGAGACCAACACCTTCTCGCCCGTCCCCACGGACATGAACGCCTTCAAGGCGGCGTTCTATGCCGGCCCGGGCGAGCATCCCGACACGCCCACGCTCTGCTCCTCCGTCGTACCGATCCTGCGCCGGCGCGGCCGGGCGGAAGGCTTCGCCGTCGTCGAGGGCACGTCCTGCTGGGCCGAGCCGGCCGGCCTCATCCAGCGCCGAACCTTCGAAACCCTGCGCGACCGCATCCTCGGCGAACTGCAGGCCGCTATGCCGGTCGATGCGGTGGTGCTCGGCCTGCATGGCGCGATGGTGGCGCAGGGTTATGACGATCCGGAGGGCGACCTCCTGGAGCGGGTCCGCGCGATCGTCGGGCCGGACGTACTGGTTGCCGCCGAGTTCGACCCGCACAGCCACCTCACCGCCCGGCGCGTCGCCAATCTCGACCTGATGGCGACCTTCCTCGAATTCCCGCACACCGACTTCGAGGAGCGCGGCGAGCATGTCGTCGAGCTCGCGCTGCGCACGCTGCGCGGCGAGATCCGCCCCGTCATCTCCACCTTCGACTGCCGCATGATCACCATCTACCCGACGAGCCGCGAGCCGATGCGCGCCTTCGTCGACCGGCTGAAGGCGATGGAGGGCAGGGACGGCATCCTCTCCATCTCCGTCATCCACGGCTTCATGGCCGGCGACGTGCCGGACATGGGCACGCGCATCGTCGTCGTCACCGACGGCGACAGGGCGAAGGGCGACGCGCTGGCGCAAAGGCTCGGCCATGAGCTCTACGGCCTGCGCCGCGAGGCGGCGATGCCGATGTTCGACACGGAGGCCGGGCTCGACCGGGCGCTTGCCGTGCGTGACGAACGGCCGGACATGCCCGTCGTCATCGCCGATGTCTGGGACAATCCGGGCGGCGGGGTGGCGGGCGATGCGACCTATATCCTGCGCCGCATGATGGCGCGGGGCTTTGACAATGTCGCGGTGGCGACGATCTGGGACCCGATCGCCGTCTCCTTCTGCCATGCGGCGGGGGAAGGAGCGGAGCTTGCGTTGCGCCTCGGCGGCAAGTCGGGGCCGGAGGGCGGCGAGCCGCTCGACCTCCGAGTCACGGTCGAAGCCGTGTTCGATGCCGGCTGGCAGAGCTTCCGCAACAGCCGGGTGACGCTCGGGCCCGCGGCCGTGGTGCGCCCGCTCGGCACGACGATCGACATCGTGCTGATCACCAGCCGCACGCAGACCTACGAGCCCGACATCTTCGCCAACCAGGGCATCGACTTTACCAGGAAAGCCTTCCTGCTGGTGAAGTCCACCAACCACTTCCATGCGGGCTTCCAGCCGGTCTCCTCCGAGATCGTCTACGTCGCCGCGCCGACCTCCTACCCGACCGATCCGGCAACCACCGCCTATCGCAAGGCCAGTCTCGACCTCTGGCCACGCGTGGAGGATCCGCTCGGGCTTGAAAGCTGAACCACCCGCCGGACGGGAGCCGGCGCGGACATGAACCATGTGGAACCAGAGGGATACAGATGAAGAATGCACTTGCTCTCATGACGCTGGCGGCGGCGCTCGCCAGCACCAGCAGCCTCGCCATCGCCCAGACGACGGACGGCGTCCTGACCGTCGCGACCATCGGCGAGCCGCCGACGCTCGACGTCATGCAGACGGCGACCGACATCGTGCTGACCATCGACCAGCACATTTTCGAGACGCTCTACACCTATGACAACGAATGGCGCTCCGTGCCGCTGCTGGCGCTCGCCATGCCGGAGATTTCCGAGGACGGCCTCACCTATCGCATTCCGCTGCGCGAGGGGGTGACGTTCCACGACGGCAGCGACCTCGACGCCAAGGACGTCATCGCCTCGCTGACGCGCTGGATGGCCGTCAACTCCAAAGGCAAGCAGGTCGCCGAAGTGGTGGAGAGCCTTTCCGAGGATGGGCCGAACACCGTCGTCGTCAAGCTGAAGTCGCGTTATGCGCCGCTGCTCGCCACCTTCTCGCAGGCCTCCGTCATCATGCCCTCGGAGAAGATCGCCGACACGCTGACCGAATTCGTCGGCACCGGCCCCTATGCGCTGAAGGAGCGCAAGCCCGACCAGTATACCCAGCTCGTCCGCTTCGACGGCTACAAATCCCCCGAGGGCGAGCCCAGCAACTATGCCGGCAAGCGCGTGGCGATCGCCAAGGAGATCCGCTTCGTGCCGGTTCCCGACGCGAACACCCGCGTCGAGGGCCTGATCTCCGGCCAGTTCGACTTTGCCGATTCGCTGCCCGTCAGCGCCTATGAGCGCGTCGAGGCGAGCGGCAAGGCGAAGGCCGTGATCTACGAGAACACCGGCTGGGCCTCGCTCAACATGAACATGAAGGAGGGCCTGCTCACTAGGAAGGAGCTGCGCCAGGCCGTGCAGGCCGCGCTCAACCCGAACGACATGATGCTCGCCGCCTTCTCCGACGAGCGCTTCTTCAGCGTCGATGCCTCGATCTTCCCGAAGGGCTCGCTCTGGTACACCGAGGCGGGCGTCGCGCGCTACGGCGAGGGCGACCCGGAAGAAGCGGGCAAGCTGCTTGCGGATGCCGGCTACGACGGCACGCCGCTGCGCCTGATGACCAGCCGCCAGTACGAGTTCCACTACAAGATCGGCGAGGTCGCGAAAGCCTATCTCGAAGCCGCCGGCTTCAAGGTCGACCTGCAGGTGGTGGACTGGGCGACCCTGACGACCCGCCGCGCCGACCCGAAGGAATGGGACATCTTCATCACCCACTCCAACTTCCCGGGCGACCCGACGACGATCAACACGATCACCGACAGCTATCCGGGCTGGTATGTCTCCGACCAGAAGGCCGCCGCCGTCGCCGCCTACATGGACGCCGTGTCCGACGCCGACAAGCAGAAGGCCTGGGAGGGCATCCAGACCGTGATCTATGACGATGCGCCGCTCTTCAAGGTCGGCAATTTCAACGCGGTCACGGGCGTCGGCGCCGGCATAGCCGACTACACGCCGACCTACTGGCCGCATTTCTGGAACGTCACGCCGAAGCAGTAAGGGGGTTATCATGGCAAGGATCGTCCGGGCACTGTTGAAACGGCTGGGGGGCATGGCCATCGTGCTCGCCCTCGTCGTGACGGTGGTTTTCGTCATCGTCCGCGTGACGCCGGGCGATCCCGCCGCCGTGATGCTGGGGTCGGACGCGACCCCTGAGGACATCGCCGAACTGCGCACGAAAATGGGGCTCGACGCGCCGCTGATCGCCCAGTACGGCCAGTTCGTGCTGGGTATAGTGCAAGGCGATCTCGGCCAGTCGATCTTCCTCGACCAGCCGGTGACATCGGCGCTCGCCGCACGGGCGGAGCCGACCTTCTTCCTCACGCTGTTCTCGATCCTGATCGCGGTGGCGATCGCGCTGCCGGTCGGCATCCTGTCGGCCGTCAAGCGCGGCACGCTGTTCGACCAGGTCGTGGTGACGCTGACCATGGTGGCGGCGAGCGTGCCGAGCTTCTGGCTCGGCCTCATGCTGATCCAGGTCTTCGCCGTCGGCCAGGGCTGGTTCCCGGCCTCCGGCTATGGCGGGCCGGACACCTCCTTCCTCGAGCGGCTGCATCATCTCGTGCTGCCGGCCGTGGCGCTCGGCATCGTCAATTCGGCGCTGATCACCCGCTTCACCCGCGCCGCCATGCTGGACGTGCTGGGCGACGACTATGTGCGCACCGCCCGCGCCAAGGGGGCGAGCGAGCGGCGCGTCATCCTGAAACATGCGCTGAAGAACGCCCTGATCCCGATCATCACCGTCATCGGCCTTTCCATCGCCATGCTGGTTGCCGGCGCGGTGGTGACGGAAACCGTGTTCGGCCTGCCGGGCGTTGGCAATCTCGTGGTCTCGGCCGTGCTGCGCCGCGACTATCCCGTCATCCAGGGCACGCTGCTCGTCGTCGCGGCGATCTACGTGCTGATCAACTTCATCGTCGACATGCTCTACATCCTCGTCGATCCGCGGGTGCGCCTATGATGACCGCTTCCCTCTCCATGCCGCTCGTTTCCAGCCTGCGGCGGCTCTTCCGCAACAAGGCCATCCTCATCGGCGCGATCATCCTTGCCGTCGTGCTCGTGGCGGCGGTCCTCGCCCCGTGGGTCGCGCCCTATGCGCCGAACAAGCTGTCGATCGTCAACAAGCTGAAGGCGCCGTCCCTTGCCCATGTCTTCGGCACCGACGAATTCGGCCGCGACATCTTCTCCCGCGCCATCTATGCGGGGCGCATCTCGCTGCTCGTCAGCCTCGGCGTCGTCTGCATCTCCACGGTGCTCGGCGTCATCCTGGGGGTCGCCGCCGGCTTCTTCCGCAAGCTCGACGCGCCGATCTCCCGGCTGCTCGACGCCATGATGTCCTTCCCGGACATCCTGCTCGCCATCGCGCTCGTCGCCGCGCTCGGGCCGTCGCTCACCACGGTGATCCTGGCGCTCGGCATCACCTATGCGCCGCGCCTTGCCCGCATCGTGCGCGGCTCGACGCTGGTGCTGCGCGAATTGCCCTATATCGAGGCCGCCGTCGCCATGGGCCTGCCGACCTGGCAGATCCTGACGCGCCACGTCCTGCTCAACCTCGCCTCGCCCATCCTCGTGCAGGCGACCTTCGTCTTCGCCTCGGCCATGCTGGCGGAAGCAAGCCTTTCCTTCCTCGGCGTCGGCGTTTCCACCGACATGCCGACCTGGGGCACCATGCTCGCCTCCGGCCGCGAATACATGAACAACGCGCCCTGGCTGATGGTGTTTCCGGGCCTCGCCATCGTCTTCTCGGTCCTCGCCCTGCAACTTCTCGGCGACGGGCTGCGCGATCTCGTCGATCCGCGCCTTGCGAAGGAAAGCTGACCATGACGGACACTGCAAAGCGGCCGGTGCTCTCGGTCGAGAACCTGACGACCTCCTTCAAGACCGCCGAGGGCTGGCGCGCCGTCATCCGCGACATCAACGTCGAGGTGAATGCCGGCGAGACCGTCGCCATCGTCGGCGAATCGGGCTCGGGCAAGAGCGTCACCGCGCTCTCCACCATGCGCCTGCTGCCCGCCGGCCGGGCGCGCTGCGAGGGCCGCATCCTGCTCGAGGGGCGCGATCTCCTGAAAGCGAGCGAGGCGGAGATGCGCTCGGTGCGCGGCGGCACGATCGGCATGATCTTCCAGGAGCCGATGACCTCGCTCAATCCGGTCTTCACCATCGGCAACCAGATCGCCGAGGCGCTGGTGCTGCACCGCGACCTCTCCTGGAAGGCGGCGGAGGCGGAAGCCCTGCGGCTGATGGAGCGCGTGCGCATCCCCGCTGCCAGGAGCCGGCTCGGCGAATATCCGCACAAGTTCTCCGGCGGCATGCGCCAGCGCGTGATGATCGCTATGGCGCTCGCCTGCCGCCCGAAACTCTTGATCGCCGACGAGCCGACGACGGCGCTCGACGTGACCGTGCAGGCCGAGATCCTCCACCTGCTGCGCGAATTGCAGCGCGAGGAGAACATGGGCGTGCTGTTCATCACCCATGACATGGGCGTGGTGGCGGAGGTCGCCGACCGCACCCTCGTGATGTTCCGCGGCGACATGGTCGAGACCGGCCCGACGCCGCAGATCTTCACCGCGCCCAAGGCGGTCTATACCAGGGCGCTGCTCGCCTCCATCCCGCGCCTCGGCACGATGGGCGACGCCGCCGCGCCCCGCCGCTTCCCGGATGTGGACCCTGCCACCGGCAAGGCCGGCGACGGCCGCGTGACGTCGCCCGTTCCGGGCGGCGTGGCGCCGATCCTGAAGGTCGAGAAGCTCGCGGTGCGCTTCGCGCTGCCGCAGGGGCAGATCCATGCGGTCGAGGGCGTCTCCTTCGACCTGAAGCCCGGCGAGACGCTGGCGCTGGTCGGCGAATCGGGTTGCGGCAAGTCCACCACCGGCCGCGCCATCATGCGCCTCGTCGATCCGAGCGCCGGCTCGATCTCCGTGGACGGCCAGGATGTGGCCAAGGCCAGTTCCGGGGCGCTGCGCGCCATGCGCCGCACCTCGCAGATGATCTTCCAGGATCCCTTCGCCTCGCTCAATCCGCGCATCACCATCGGCTCGGCGATTGCCGAACCCATGCTGGCGCACGGCCTGATAAGCCGGCGCGAGGCGAAGGAGCGGGTGGCCGAGCTTCTGCAGCAGGTCGGCCTCTCGGCGGCGATGGCCGACCGGCATCCGCACGAATTCTCCGGCGGCCAGCGCCAGCGCATCTCGATCGCCCGGGCGATCGCCTTGCAGCCGAAGCTCATCGTCGCCGACGAGGCGGTCTCGGCGCTCGACGTGTCGGTGAAGGCGCAGGTCTCCAACCTCCTGCTCGACCTGCAGGAGAAGCACCGCCTCGCCTATCTCTTCATCTCGCACGACATGGCGGTGGTGGAGCGCATGAGCCATCGCGTCGCCGTGATGTTCCTCGGGGAGATCGTCGAGATCGGCCCGCGCGCGGCGATCTTCGACAATCCGCAGCACGCCTATACGCGCCGCCTCATCTCCGCCGTGCCGATCCCCGATCCCGCCCGGCGCGGCCAGCTCAACCCGCCGCTCAACGAGGAGATCAAGAGCCCGCTGCGCCCGCACGGCTACGTGGCGCCGAAGCGCGCCTACCGCGAGGTGTCGCCGGGGCATTTCGTGCAGGAAGCGGCGGCCTGACGCGTTCCAGGGGATCCTCCCAGCCTGCCCGCCGGTTGCTATAGGCGCCGGCGGGCTTTTTTGCATCCTGCAGGTTTGCCCCTCACCCTAACCCTCTCCCCGCAAGCGGGGAGAGGGGACTTGCCTCATGAACGGGTATTGGTTGGGCAAACCGGTGCGGCATATCCCCTTCGCCCCGCTTGCGGGGAGAAGGTGGCCGGCAGGCCGGATGAGGGGCAAAGCACACGCGAAAACCCCGATTTCTCCCGCTCCGCGCGAACCGTTGCACGGCCGCCCCAGGACGCATGCCTCGCGCCAGCCAGACCTGCAAATTAACCCTTTGTTAACCATTTCATCGGTACACCGAAGCAACCGAAAATTAACGAAGATGACTGACGTGTTAACCCAACCACGGCCGATCCGCCTCAAGG
Source organism: Shinella sp. WSD5-1 (assembly GCF_963942435.1). Lineage (GTDB taxonomy): Bacteria > Pseudomonadota > Alphaproteobacteria > Rhizobiales > Rhizobiaceae > Shinella > Shinella yambaruensis. The sequence goes on along the minus strand of NZ_OZ012600.1, from coordinate 221,728 downwards.
GGCGATCCTTCCTCGCGCTTGCGCTGACCCCGGAGCTGCCCTTCGAGGACTGGCTGGTGCGGCTCGACGATCTGGCGGCGCGCTCCGCCGGCTTCTTCCTGCGGCGGCCGGTGGTGCTCGATGTCGACGGGCTCGACATCGAGAAGGCGGAGCTTCGCGAACTCGTCGGCCAGCTGAGCGCCCGCAATGTGCGCGTCATGGGCATCGAGGGCGCGCGCTCCTCGCTGCTCGGCGCGGACATGCCGCCGGCCATGACCGACGGCCGCCCCGCGGCCGATATCGAGGAACCGGCGGCGGAGGAGCCTTCGAAGAAGGCCGGCAAGGCCGAAAAGGCCGAGCCCGTCGAGACGGCGGCGCCCGCGAGCCCGCCGCCGATGCACACGGTACCGTCGATGGTCGTCGCGCGGCCGGTCCGCTCGGGCCAGTCCATCTTCTTTCCCGAAGGCGACGTCACCATCGTCGGCTCGGTCGCATCCGGCGCGGAAATCGTCGCCGGCGGCTCGATCCATGTCTACGGCCCGCTGCGCGGCCGGGCGATGGCCGGCACGACGGGCAACGCTTCGGCCCGCATCTTCTGCCGCACGCTGGAAGCGGAGCTGATCGCCATCGACGGCTACTACAAGACGGCCGAGGACATGGAGCCGGAGCTGCGCGGCAAGCCCGTGCAGATCTGGCTGGAAGGCGAAGCCATCAAGGCGGCAACACTTGGCTGAACCGAAGGCGGTTCATAAAACGGAGAGGTCAATGGGCAAGGTAATCGTGGTCACATCGGGCAAGGGCGGCGTCGGCAAGACGACGTCGTCGGCCGCGCTCGGCGCCGCGCTGGCGCAAAGCGGGGAGAAGGTCGTGGTCGTGGATTTCGACGTCGGCCTGCGCAATCTCGATCTCGTCATGGGCGCGGAACGGCGCGTCGTCTATGACCTCGTCAACGTCATCCAGGGCGAGGCCAAGCTGACGCAGGCGCTGATCCGCGACAAGCGCGTCGAGACGCTCTACCTGCTGCCGGCCTCCCAGACCCGCGACAAGGACAATCTCACGCCCGAGGGCGTCGAGCAGGTCATCGCCGCCCTGAAGAACGCCTTCGACTGGGTGATCTGCGACAGCCCGGCCGGCATCGAGCGCGGCGCGACGCTGGCCATGCGCCATGCCGACGTGGCGATCGTCGTCACCAATCCGGAAGTCTCGTCCGTGCGCGATTCGGACCGCATCATCGGCCTCCTCGATTCCAAGACGCTGAAGGCGGAGAACGGCGAGCGCATCGAAAAGCACCTGCTGCTCACCCGCTACGACGCCGCCCGCGCCGAGCGCGGCGACATGCTGAAGGTCGACGACGTCCTGGAAATCCTCTCGATCCCGCTGCTCGGCATCATCCCGGAGAGCATGGACGTGCTGCGCGCCTCCAACGTCGGCGCCCCGGTGACGCTCGCCGACGGACGCTCGGCCCCGGCGCTCGCCTATTTCGAAGCGACGCGCCGCCTCAAGGGCGAAAGCCTGCCGGTCACCATTCCCGGCGACAAGCGCTCGTTCCTCGGCAAGATCTTCGGAAGGAAGGCGGCATGAACCTGTTCCGTTTCTTCTCCCGCGCCCAGTCGGCGCCGGCCGCGCGCGAGCGGCTGCAGGTGCTGCTCGCCCACGAGCGGGCCGCCACCGGCGACAGCGATCTCGTCAACAAGCTGCGCGACGAGATCCTGAAGGCGATCTCCAAGCACATGCAGGTAGATGACGAGAAGGTCTCCATCAAGATGGAACGCGGCGCGCAAGTCTCGACGCTCGCCGTCGACATCGAAATTCCCTTCGACGCCGGCAAGAAGGCGGCGTAAGGCGCCACCGGCAAGGCGAGATGGACGCCCGGCAAAAGCCGGGCGTTCGCCGTTTCAGGCGTCGCTCGCCGAGACGTAGAGCGCGGCGAGCGCCTCGAAGCCGGCCTGGTCTTCCGCCGTGAACCGGCCGGGCGACGGGCTGTCGAGATCGAGAACGCCGAACACCACGCCGTCGCGCACGAGCGGCGTGACGAGCTCGGAGCGCGAGGCCGCGTCGCAGGCGATGTGTCCCGGAAAGGCGTGCACATCCGGCACGAGCTGGCTTTTCCCCTCCGCCACGGCGGCGCCGCAGACGCCCTTGCCGACCGGAATGCGCACGCAGGCGACCTTGCCCTGGAACGGACCGAGCACCAGCTCCTGCGGGCCTTTGAGGAAGTAGAAGCCCGCCCAGTTGAGATCGTCGACCGCATCAAAGATCAGCGCCGAGAGGTTCGCCGCATTGGCAACGGCATCGCGCTCGCCGTGCAGCAGCCCCTCGGCCTGGGCGAGCAGCTCGCGGTAGAAGGCAGGCTTGTCCGCGGCCTCTATTTTCCCGATCTCATGCATGGTCGTCCTCGCACATCATGGCTTCCTGGAACCGTCGATAGACCCGGATGCTTGACCTGGCAAGGATGGCGATGGAGACCCGGCCGCGCCTTCAGGCAGGCTAGACGCCGACGCGCTGCTTCCTGCGGCCGGCCTGCTGGTCGGCGGCCGCGGCGTTGACCTCGGCCCGCGCGCTCACCTGCGGCACGCCGACATCCCACCAGGCATCGCCCGGGGTCCAGGTGAAGGCGTCGGAGACGATGGTGAGGACGGTGGTGCGGTCGGTGCCCTTCGCCCATTCGACGGCCTCGCCGAGATCGGCAAGGCTGTCGACGCGGCGCGTCAGCGCGCCCATCGCCTCGGCATGCTTGGCGAAATCGACGGCGAAGGGCTCCTTGACGCGGCAATCCTTGATGAGGTTGTTGAAGCCCGGCGTGCCCTTGGCGTTCTGCAGGCGGTTGATGACGGCATAACCGCCGTTGTCGCAGACGATGAGGATCATCTTGTGGCCGGACAGCACGGTCGAATAGATGTCCGAGTTCATCATCATGTAGGTGCCGTCGCCGATCATGACGATGGGCGTGCGGGTGGGGTCGGCCATGGCGGCACCCCAGCCGGCGGCGATCTCGTAGCCCATGCAGGAGAAGCCGAATTCGCAGTCGAAGGTGTTCGGCGCCTTGACGCGCCAGTTCTTCATCACCTCGCCCGGCAGGCCGCCGGCGGCGGTGATCAGGAGGTCGCGCTCCCCGGCCTTCGCATTGACGATGCCGACGACCTGGGCATAGGTCGGCACCGGCGCATTGGTCGGCTTCTGGTAGCCGTCGAGCGCCTCGTTCCACTTGGCGAATTCCCGCCTGCCCTTCTCCGTCCAGCCGGCATCCGCCCTGTAATCGCCGATAGCGGCTTCCAGTTCGCCGACCGTCTCCAGCGCATCGCCGACCACGGCCACGGCGCGGTGCTTGCTGGCATCCCAGCGCGCCGCGTTGATCGAGACGAAGCGGGCGTCGGGCGAAAACGCGGTCCAGGAACCGGTTGTGAAATCCATGAGGCGCGTGCCGACGGCGAGCACCACGTCGGCCTCGCCCGCCAGCGCATTGGCCGAGGTGGAGCCGACGATGCCGATCGGGCCGACATGGGCCGGGTGGTCATGGGTAACGGTGCCCTTGCCGGCAATGGTCTCGCAGAGCGGGATGCCGTGCTTTTCGGCAAAGGCGGCGAGCGCCGTTTCCGCACCCGAATAGCGCACGCCGCCGCCGGAGATGATCAGCGGGCGTTTTGCCGCCTTCAGCACGCGCACGGCCTCCGCGAGGCTGTCGCGGTCCGGCCGCGGGCGCGGCGCCTTGTGGACGGTCGGCGCAAAGAAGCTTTCGGGATAGTCCCAGGCGATCTCCTGCACATCCTGCGGCAGGGCCAGGAAGGCCGGGCCGCAATCGGCGGGGTCCAGCATGACGGCGACGGCCTGCGGCAGCGAGGCGATGATCTGCTCGGGATGGGTAATGCGGTCCCAGTAGCGCGTCACGGCCTTGAAGGCGTCGTTGACGGTGATGGTCGGATTGCCGAAATGCTCGACCTGCTGCATGACCGGGTCGGGCCGGCGGTTGACGAAGCTGTCGCCGGCCAGCAGCAGGACCGGCAGGCGGTTGGTGTGCGCCACGCCCGCCGCCGTCACCATGTTCAGCGCGCCCGGGCCGATGGAGCTGGTCGCCACCATGATCTGGCGGCGGCGCGTCGCCTTGGCAAAGCCGATCGCGGCAAGCGCCATCGACTGCTCGTTCTGGCCGCGCCAGGTCGGCAGCGTGTCCTTGACCGCTTCCAGCGCCTCGGAAAGGCATGTTACATTGCCATGGCCGAAAATGGCGAAGACGCCGGGAAACAGCGGCTCGCGCCTGCCGTCGATCTCGGTGAACTGGTTGCAGAGATAACGCACCAGGGCTTGCGCCATGGTCAGGCGGATGGTGGACATGGTAAACCTCCCTCGGCCGGCCTTTTCGCGCCGGCCACTGTCTGGAAACTTTTATTCCACATTATTGTTTATTGCAATACTTATTGCAATTCATGACGGCAGCGTGCAGTCCGCCCAGGCGCCGCCCGACTGGCTGGAGGCGAGCGCCGCCTCGATGAACTTCACGCCGAGCGCGCCGTCCACCACCGTCGGATAGGCGAGCAGTCCCTCGGGCAGGGTCCGGCCGAGACGGCGCGCCTCGATGGCGATGGCGAACTCCTCGTAGAGATTGCCCCAGGCGTCGCTCAGCGCCTCCGGATGGCCGCGCGGCATGTGCACGAAACGCGCCGCATGCGTGCCGATGCCCGCGCCCTCGCCGCGCGTCAGCACGCGGGCCGGCTCGCCGAAACGGCGGAAGTGCAGCAGCTCCGGCTCCTCCTGGTTCCATTCCAGGCTCGCCCTGTCGCCGAAGACGCGGATGCGCAGGCCGCAATGGGCGCCGGGCGCGACCTGCGAGATCATGATGGTGCCGGGAATGCCGCCCTCGTAGCGCACATGCATGAAGGCCGTGTCCTCCAGCGCCTTCGGCGGGCCGAGCGTGTGGAACTCCGCCCGCACGGCGGTGACCGGGCGGCCGCAGACGAAGGCGCCGAGGTGGTGGCAATGGGTGCCGATGTCGCCGGTCGTGAAGGTGGGGCCGACAATGGCGGGATCGACGCGCCACTGGGCGCCGGCACCGGCCTCGCTCGGCGGGGTCAGCGCCCATTCCTGGAAATACTCGACATGCACCTGCTGCAATCTGCCGAGCGCGCCTTCCGCGATCATCTGGCGCGCCTGGCGCACCATGGCGGAGGCGGCATAGGCATAGGTGACGCCGAAGACGAGGCCCGTCTCCTTCTGCCGATGCACCAGATCGAGCGCATCCTCGAGCGTCGTCGTCAGCGGCTTGTCGCTGATGACGTCGATGCCCTTCTCCAGGAAGGCGACGGCGATGGCATGGTGGGAATTGTTGGGCGTGGTGATCGCCACGGCGTCGATGCCGTCCGGCCGCGCCGCCTCGCGCTCGGCCATCACGCGGTAGTCGGTATAGATGCGGTCCTCCGCAAGCAGCCAGGCGCGGCCGGATTCCTGCGCCACCTGCGGGCGGGACGACAGCGCGCCCGCCACCACATCCCAGCGGCCCGAAAGCCGCGCGCCGCGCGCATGCACCTTGCCGATGAAGCTGCCCTGCCCGCCGCCGATGACGCCGAGCCGCAAACGGCGCCCGGCCAAGGGAAATTCCGCCATGCTCTCCTCCTCCAGATTCTGTCCCGTCCGAAACGGGCTTGCAAAAGCGCTCCCGGCAGAATTAATATTGACGAAATTTCATATGCGCAACTTTTTTTGCAAGCCATCCGTACATCCCGAGGAGGAACCATGACGAGGATCGCACTGCTCGGCTGCGGGCGCATCGGCAAGATGCACGCCGCCACCATCGCCCGCGCCGAGGGCGCGGCGCTTGCCGCCGTCTACGACCCGGTCACCGCCGCCGCCGGGGAGATCGGCCGGCGCTACGGCTGCCCGGTCGCCGCCAGCGCCGAGGAGGCGATCGCCCTTGCCGACGCCGTGCTGATCGCCACCTCCACGGCCACCCATGCCGACCTCATCGAGGCCGCCGCGCACGCCGGAAAGGCCATCTTCTGCGAAAAGCCGATCGACCTTTCGCTTGCCCGCGTCGTCGCCTGCCGCAAGGCCATCGCCGGCTTCGACCGGCCCGTCCAGATCGGCTTCAACCGCCGCTACGATCCCGGCCACCGGGCCGCGCGCGATGCGGTGCGCGCCGGCGAGATCGGCGATCTGCGGCAGGTGATCATCACCTCGCGCGACCCGGGCCTTGCCGCGCGCGACTATCTCAAGGTCTCCGGCGGCATCTTCCGCGACATGACCATCCACGATTTCGACCTTGCCCGCTTCATGCTGGGCGAGGAACCCGCCGAGGTCTTCGCCACCGGCAGCACGCTCGTCGACCCGACGCTCGCGGAATTCGGCGACGTCGATTCCACGATGATCATCCTGCGCACCGCAAGCGGCAAGCTCTGCCACATCAACAATTCCCGCGCCGCCGCCTATGGCTACGACCAGCGCGTCGAGCTGTTCGGCGCGAAGGGCATGCTGATCTCCGGCAACCGGCGCGCCCACCAGGTCGAGCGCTTCACCGCGGCCGCCACCGGCGCGGGCGAGCCCTATCTCGACTTCTTCATCGAACGTTACGTCGAAGCCTTCGAGATCGGCCTGAAGTCCTTCCTGCGCTGCGTCGCCACCAACGCTACGCCGGACGTGACCTTCGACGACGGCGAAAAGGCACTGGTGCTGGCCGAGGCCGCCATCCGCTCCAAGGCGGAAGGCCGCTTCGTCAGGGTCGATGAGATCACCGGCTGAAGGCCGTCCCAAAGCAACCCTGCCGAGCGCCGCATGCCTCTCTTTCGTCATGGTCGGGTCAAGCCCGAGGATGACGGAGGAGAGGATGCAGAGCCGCTATGCGGTATTTCGACCTGCGTACCGCCTTAGCCCTTGCGCCGCTGCCTGCCCGTGACCGTCGGGATCTCGGGCGAGCCCTTCTTGTCCTCCTGCAGGAGGGCGGCGAGCGCCACCGCGATGGTCTGCGTCAGGCACATCGGCGCGGCGAGCGAGCGCGAGAAGGAATATTCGTCTTCCGGGATGGTGAAGAGCACGGCCGCGTTCTTGGCGAGCGGCGAGAGCTGGCTGTCGGTGATCGCGACGATGGGCGTGCCGTTCTCGGCCGCGACATCGGCGATCGTCACCACCTCCTTGGCATAGTGGCGGAAGGCGATGGCGACCAGCACGTCCTTCTTGCCCATCACCTTGGCCATCTCGGGCGCAAGGCCGCCGGCGGGGTCGAGCAGGATGACCCGGCACTGCAGCATGGACAGCACGTAGCGCAGGAACTTGGCGATCGGCTCGGAGCGCAGCTGGCCGGCGATGAAGATCGTGTTGGCGTTCTTCAGCGCGCGCGCCGCCTGCGACAGGCTCTCCTCCGTCGTGGTGTTCAGGAGCTCCTGCAGGGTGGCGATGTCGCGCACGACGAGATCGTGCAGGAAGCCGAGATTGCCCTTGCGCTTGGTCTTTTCCAGGTCGACGTCGAGCGCGCTGATGCGCTCGCGGTAGCCGGGCGCGGCCGTCGACAGGCGGCTCTGGAACACCGACTGGAGCTGCTTGAAGCCGGAAAAGCCGAAATGCTGGGCGAAGCGCACGAGGATGGAGGGATGCGCGCCGCACTGTTCGGCGATCGCGTTGATCGACTGCATCGCCACGACATTCGGGTTCTGCGTGATGAAGCGGGCGACCTGCTGGAAGCGGTCGGACAGGTTCGGATAGGCCTCGGTGACGATGTTGACGAAGGTCTCGTAGTTCGCCGTCTTCGGCGGCGGCTGATCGGACTGCTTTACCCTCGGCATACGGCCTACTCCCCGGATGGTACTGTCTCGGACCCGGGATGAGCCGGTGCCGGTCCATATTTGCACTATTGCATAAAACCGAAGTCTGCAACGCTCGCCCGGAAACGGCGCATCCCGCCATGCCCGGAGGCATGGCGGGAGGCCGGGAGGCGTGCTCCGGGCCTGCTTATCAGTAGGGCGCGTCCGGGAAGTAGTATTCCGCGGCATTGTCCTTGGTGATCAGCGGGCTGCCGAGCACGTAACGGCCGCTGATCGGGGCCTGCGTGGCGTATTTCATCGTGACGAGCTCGATCGCCGGGATGATCAGCGTCGGCGGGTAGAAGATGTCGGCATCGACCATGTCGTGGCCGTCCATGACAAGCTTGATGACCTTGTTCATGCCCGAACCGCCGAGCACCGTGACGTTCTTGCGGTCGGCCTGCTTGATCGCCTCGATGGCGCCGAGCGCCGCATCGTCGTCACCGGCCCACACGCCGTCGATCTCAGGGAAGCGCTGCAGGTAGTCCTGCATCACCTCGAAGCCCTTGTCTGGGTTCCAGTTGGCATATTGCATGTCGAGCACTTCGATCTTCGTGTCCTTCAGCGCCGCGTTGAAGGCGTCGATGCGGATATTGTCGATCGCCGTCGGGATGCCGCGCATCACGACGATCTTGCCGCCGTCCGGGAACTTCTTCTTGAAGTATTCGGCGGCCGCCGTGCCGTATTGCGGGTTGTCGCCGCCGACATAGAGATCCTCGATGCCCTCTTCCGCAAGGCCGCGGTCGACGGTGGCGATGAACACGCCCTTGGCCTTGGCGGCCTTGACCGGCTCGGTCAGCGGATCGGATTCGAAGGGCAGAACGACGAGCGCGTTGATGTTGCGCGCCATCAGGTCCTCGATGTCGTTGACCTGCTGCGTGGCGCTGGACGAGGTCGCCAGCACGAAGTCGATGTTCGGGAAGGCTTCCTTCATCCGGTCGATCGTGCGCTTGGTGTGGTAGTTGAGGCCGCCCGTCCAGCCGTGCGTCGCCGCCGGGATCGAGACGCCGATGACGGCATCGGCGGCAAGGGCGGGCGCCGCGAAGGCGGCAACGGCCACCGCACCTGCGGCGAGCATGGATTTCAGTCGATGGAACATTCACTTGTCTCCCTGTTGTGAAATGAAGCGTCAGCCCTGCGCCCGGTCGCGCTGCAGGAGCACGGCGATGATGATGATCGCCCCCTGGAAGGCGCCGTTGAGATAGGGGCTGACGAAGCCGGTGAGGTTGAGGATGTTGCTGATGAAGCCGAGGATCAGCACGCCGACGATGGTGCCCCAGATGCGGCCGAAGCCGCCGCTGAGCGCCGTGCCGCCGATGATGACGGCGGCGATCGCCTCCAGCTCCCACATGAGGCCGGTGGAGGGCGTGGCGGCGCCGAGGCGCGGCACGTAGATGACGGTGGCGACGGCGACGCAGAGGCCCTGGATGACATAGGTGAGGATGCGCACGCGGCTGACCGGGATCGCCGAATAGAAGGCGACGTGCCGGTTCGAGCCGATGGCGGCGACATGGCGGCCGAAGCGCATGCGGCGCAGCGTCAGCTCGCCGATGACGGCGATGACGGCGAGCACGATGATCGGCACGGCGATGCCGAGGACCTGGCCGTAATAGATCGGCCGCGCCGCATCGCGCAGCGAGAAATCGAGCGAGATGGAGCCGCCGTCGGCAAGCCAGGTGATGACCGAGCGGAAGATGCCCATGGCGCCGAGCGTGACGATGAAGGCCTCGACGCGGCCGCGCACGATCATGAAGCCGTTGATGAAGCCCGCGAAGGCGCCGATGGCCAGCGAGAAGAGGATGCCGGCGGCGACGAGCTGCCAGCCGTCGCCGAGCGTGGCGGCGGCCGAATTCATGAACATGATCGTCATGCCGGCGACGAGCGCCGAGAGCGAGCCGACCGACAGGTCGAGCCCGCCCGCCGTGATGACGAAGGTGGCTCCGACCGCGATGATGCCGATGATGGCGCTGCGGGTGAAGACGTTCGAAAGGTTCTCCGCGCCGAGGAAGCTGTCGCTCATCAGCGCGCCGACCAGCATCAGGAGGATGAGCGCGATGAGCGGGCCGGCGGCCCCGAACAGGCCGACGAGGGTGCGACCCGGCGACGCGGCTGCGCTGCCGGCGGACGTGGCGGTGATGTCGGTCAATGGCTTGCCTCCTCCTGCGGGCCCTTCTCTTCAAGGCCCATGGCAAATCGGATGATGTCGGTCTCGGTGATGCCCTCGCCCGAAAGCTCGCCGGCGATGCGGCCGCGCCGCATGACGAGCACCCGGTCGGAAAGGCCGACGATCTCCTGCATCTCCGAGGAGATGACGACGATCGCCTTGCCCGCGGCGGCGAGCCCCGCGATGATGTCGTAGATCTGCTGCTTGGCGCCGATATCGACGCCGCGTGTCGGCTCGTCGAAGACGACGAGGTCCGGCTCCACCCCGAGCGTCTTGGCGATCAGCACCTTCTGCTGGTTGCCGCCGCTGAGCGCGCCCGCGGTGACGTCGAGCCGGCCGGTGCGGATGTCGTAGCGCCCGACGGCCGCTTCCAGACCGCGCCGCTCGGCCCGCCGGTCGATCCAGGCCGCGCCGGCGATCGCGCCGCTGGTCAGGGCGACGTTTTCCGCCAGCGGCTTGCCGAGCAGCAGGCCCTTGCCCTTGCGGTCCTCCGTCAGGTAGGCCAGCTTCAGCCCCCAGGCCTCGCGCGCCGCCGGCAGCCGGCGTTTTTCCCCGCGCAGCACGAAGGAGGCGCATTTCGCCGGGCGCAGGCCGAACAGCGCCTCGAAGAGCTCGGTGCGGCCGGAACCGACGAGGCCGGAAATGCCGAGCACCTCGCCTTCGCGGATTTCCAGCGTCGCCTCTTCCACCGCGCCGGGCGCCGTGAGGCCGGCCACGCTGAGGAGCGGCTTGCGCGCGGCCGCGCCGCGGCGGGGCGGATAGATCTCGGCCAGCGGCCGGCCGACCATCGCCTCGGCCATCGCGTCCTCGGAAATGTCGCGCGCCCGTTCGACGCGCACGATCTGGCCGTCGCGCAGCACCGCGACCCGGTCGGCGATCGCCTTCACCTCGTCGAGGCGGTGCGAGGTGAAGATCACCGCCCCGCCCGCCGCGCGGAAGGCACGCATGCGCGCGAAGAGGTTGCCGGCCTCGGTCGCCGAGAGCACGGCGGTCGGCTCGTCCATGAGGATGAGCTTCGGCTGGCGGGCGAAGGCCTTGGCAAGCTCGATCATCTGCCAGTCGGAAACGGGAAGGTCGCGAAGCCGCGCGCGCACCGGCGCCGCCGAGCCGAGCTCGGCGAGAAGGTCGCGCGCCCGCGTCTCCATCGCCTTGCGGTCGGTGAAGAGGCCGCGGGTGATCTCGCGGCCGAGGAAGACGTTCTCCGCCACCGTCAGATGCGGGGCGAGGCAGAATTCCTGATGCACCATGACGATGCCCGCCCGCTCGGCGGCATGGAGGCTTGCCGGCGCGGGCGCTCCGTCCAGCAGCATCGTGCCCGAGGAAGGCGGCGCAAGGCCGGCGGCGATGCGCATGAGGGTCGACTTGCCGGCGCCGTTCTCCCCGACAAGGGCGAGGACCTCGCCGGGTTCGACCACGAGGTCGATGCCCTTCAGCACCGGCACGGTGCCGTAGGCTTTGGCGATGTCGCGAAAGGTCAGGAGCGCCATGATCAGGCCCCGATCGTCGCGGGACGGTGCGCGGCGATCTCCGCGCGGTTGACGACGAGCGCCGGGTCGAGCGTGCCCTTGAAGAAATCGAGGATATTGGCCGCCGCGGCGATCGCCATGCGCCGCGCGCAGGCCTCGGTCAGCCCGGCATTGTGCGGGGAGAGCACCACCCGCTCGCAGGCGAGCATCGGGTCGTCGCCGGCCGGCGGCTCGCAATCGAGCACGTCGAGCCCCGCCGCCGAAAGCCGCCCCTCCTCCAGCGCCGCCAGCAGCGCCTTCTCGTCGATCAGCCCGCCGCGCGCCGTGTTGACGAGAATGGCCGAGCGCTTCATCGATGCCAGCTCCGCCGCGCCGATCAGCGGCTCGGCACCGGATTTCGGCACATGCAGCGACACGACGTCGGCGCGGCGCAGCCCGTCCATCAGGTCGCCGACCGGGATGACGCCGGCCGCCGCGATCCCGGCGGCATCCTGGTACTTGTCATAGGCGAGCACCGTCATGCCGAGCGCCGCGCCGATCTGCGCCAGCCGCCGGCCGATGCGCCCGAAGCCGACGATCAGCAGCGTGCGCCCGTCGAGCTCGTCGGCATCGAGGCTGTTGCGATAGTTCCAGTCGCCCTGCCGCATCCTGCGGTCGAAGAGCACGGTGCGCCGCGCGGCCGAGAGCATCAGCATGACGGCGTGCTCGGCCACCGCGCGGGAATTCACGTCGCCGACCACGGCGAGCGGGATGCCGCGGCCGTTCAGCGCCGCGACATCGACGGAATCGTAGCCGACGCCGTGGCGCGAGACGATCTTGAGGTGCCGCGCCCCGGCGATGAAGGCCGCGGGGAGCGGCTGGGTGCGGATGAGCAGCGCATCGGCCGCCGCCAGGAAGGGCTCGTAGCTTGCCGCGGAGACCTCCTCGACATAGTCGATCACCATGCCGGGCGCGGATTCGAGCACGGCAAGGCCGTCCGCGTGGATCTTGCCGGCCACCAGGATCCTCGGCATTCAATATCCTCCCGTGTCGATCGTGTCGGCGGGGGCGACCTGCTGCACGCGCTCGCGGAAGGCCCGGACGCTCGCCTCGGCGGCGCCGGCGAGCAGGCGCACGTCGTTGGAGACGGTCACGAGATCGAAGCCCCAGCCGACCGCCTCGGCGGCATAGTCGGCCGTGCCGTTGTGCAGCGCCGCCCGCTTGCCGGCCCGGTGGGCGGCATGGAGGATCGTCCTGATCGCCTCGATCATCTCGGGCTCGCGGCGGTCGAAGCCGGGCGCGTAGCGCTTGCCCTGCAGGCCGAGCGTCAGGTCGGCCGGGCCGATATAGACGCCGTCGAGGCCGGGCGTGGCGAGGATATCCTCGAGGTTCTCGTAGGCCTGCGCGGTCTCGATCATGGCAAGGCAGATGATCTCGTCGTCGGCCTCGGCGGCATAACCGGGGCCGGCGGAAAACAGGGCCCGGCTCGGGCCGAAGCTGCGCACGCCGGCGGGCGGATAGCGCACATAGGAGACGAGGCGCTCGGCCTCGGCGCGGGTGTTGACCATCGGGCAGATGACGCCGTAGGCGCCGGCATCCAGCGCCTTCATGATATCGGCCGGATCGAGCCAGGGCACGCGCACCAGCGGCGTCACGCCGCTTGCCCGCATGGCCTGCAGCATCGGCACCGCGCCGTCATAACCGACGATGCCGTGCTGCAGGTCGATGGTGAGGGAATCGTAGCCCTGCGCGGCCATGATCTCCGCGCTGAAGGAATTGGCGATGGAGAGCCAGCCGTTGAGCACCGGCCTGCCTTCCGCCCAGCGCTGCCTGACACCGTTCCTGATCATGCATGCCTCCCTCAGACCGTCATCTGCGCGAGCTTGACGTTGGAATAGTCGAGGATGCCCTCGGTGCCGCCTTCGCGGCCCATGCCGCTCGCCTTGATGCCGCCGAAGGGCGCCTCGGCCGCGGCCAGGGCAAAGCTATTGACGCCGACCATGCCGGCCTCCAGCCGCGCCGCCGCCTCGCGGGCGCGGCCGGCATCGCGGGTGAAGACATAGGCGGAAAGGCCCATCTCCGAGGCGTTGGCGCGGTCGAAGACCTCGTCGGCCGCGGCGAAGGGCGTGATGGCGGCGATGGGGCCGAAATTCTCCTCCGCGATCGCCTTCGCATCGTCCGGCAGGCCGGTGATGACGGTGGGCTCGAAGAAGAAGCCGGCATTCATCTCCGCCGGGCGCCGCCCGCCGGCAAGGATCCTGCCGCCGCGGTCGCGCGCATCCGCGACGATCTCCTCGACGGCGGCGATGCGGCGCTGGTTGATCAGCGGCCCCATCTGCGTCGCCTCGTCGAGGCCGTGGCCGAGCTTCAGCGCCCGGGCGCGGGCGGCAAAGCCCTCGGCGAAACGGTCGTGCAGCGCCTCGTGCACATAGAAGCGGTCGGGCGTGACGCAGACCTGGCCGGCATTGGCGTATTTCGTCGGCACGGCGAGATCGAGCGCCTTGTCGAGATCGGCGTCGTCGAAGACGATCATCGGCGCATTGCCGCCCAGCTCCATGCTGACGCGCTTCACCGTCTCGGCGCTGTCGCGGATCATCTGCTGGCCGACGCGGGTGGAGCCGGTGAGCGAGACCTTGCGCACGGCGGCCGCGGCCATGATGGGCCTGTAGGTGGCGGCGGTGGGGCCGATCAGGAGATTGGCGACGCCGGCGGGAATGCCGGCCTCGCGCAGGCAATCGAAGAGGATCATCGCGACGCCCGGCACCTCGACGGAGGGGCGGACGATGACGGCGCAGCCGGCGGCGAGCGCCGGGGCGACCTTGCGGGCGATCAGCGCCGCCGGGAAATTCCAGGCGGTGAAGGCGGCGACGACACCGACCGGCTCGTGGCTCACTTCCAGCCGGCCGCCCGGCGCGCGGCTCTCGACGATGCGGCCGTAGATGCGGCGCGCCTCCTCGGCGTACCAGCGGAACTGGTCGACGGCGAGGCCCCATTCGCGGCCGGACTGGGCGAGCGGCTTGCCGGTCTCCAGCGTGATCCGGCGGGCGGCTTCCGCCGCGCGGGCGGCCATGACGTCGGCGACCTTGTGCAGCAGGTCGGCCCGCGCCCAGGCGGGCGTCGCCTTCCAGCCGCGGAAGGCCCGCTCCGCGACGGAGATCGCGCGCTCCGTATCCTCGACGCCCGCCGCCGGCACGCTGCCGAGAACCGCACCGTTGCCAGGGTCGGTGATCTCGGTCGAAGCGCCCTGCGCCGGCTCCGACCAGGCACCGTCGATGAACAAACCGTATGAGCCGTACATGCTGTCTCCTCCATGCGGGGGGCGCCGCCCGAAGGGGCCGCGTCCGCAAGCATAATTCCAGAACCAGAAAGAAAGCAATTTTTATTGCAAGTCAAGAACAATCCGCAATATTTGGTGCGGACACCCGTTTCATGCGCGGTTCAGTGCGGCCGCTCCGGCAGCACGAGCGGCGTGCGCCGGCGCGTCGCCATCGCCTCGACGATCTGGTCGGCAAGGCAGGTGGCGACGAGACCGTCCCAGGCCGTCGAGGCGTCGGCGGGTGGCGTTGCGCTGCGGATGCCGTCGATCCAGGCCTGGTTCTGCAGGCGATAGGCATCGCGGAAGCGGGGAACCCAGTTTGCCGGAAAGGCGCCTTCCTCCGCGCCGTCACGCCGCGTGCGGGTGAGCGCCGGATGCGCCATGCCGACCGTGCCGCCCGCGCAGACGGCCTCGGCATGGACATGATAGCCGTAGGCGGCATTCATGAAGACCTCGACGGACACGAGGCTGCCGGCCTCCGTCTCGAAGACGAACAGGGCGGGATCGCCGCTGCCCCCGGCCTCCGACGGGCAGGGAATGACGGTCACGGCGCTGTATTCCGTCGAGAGCAGCCAGCGGCAGACATCGATCTCGTGCACCAGCGAATTGGTGATCGCCATGGCGCCGGTGAACCAGGCGGGCGCCGCGGCGTTGCGGTGCTGGCAATGCAGGATGCGCAGGGCGCCGAGCGCCTTGCTGTCGAGCGCCGCCTTCATCTCCCGGTAGGCCGGATCGAAGCGGCGCATGAAGCCGGTCTGCACCAGTTGCCGGCCCGCGCGCCGTTCGGCCGCGACGATCTCCAGGCATTCGGCGGTGCTCGCGGCGAGCGGCTTTTCGCACAGGACCGGCTTGCCCGCCGCAATCGCCGCCAGCACCAGCCGGTGATGCGTGGCGTCGGGCGAGGCGACGAGGACCGCCTCGACCGCGGGATCGGCGATCAGCGCCAGCGCGTCCGTCGTGGCCCGCGCGCCCTGCGCGGCCGCCTCGGCCCGCGACAGGTCGGCGTCAACCACGGCGACGAGATGCGCGCCCGCGACATCGCCGGCAAGGATGCGGGCATGCTCCGCCCCCATCACGCCCGCGCCGATGACGCCCACTCCAACCGTCCTCATCGTTCCCTCCTCCTTCGTTTCAGCCGCCGTCCACGGCACGCCATTGCCCGGCGCGCGCGGATGCGTGGATCGTCTCCACCAGCGTCTGGATGCGCAGGCCGGCGCGGAAATTGAACGGCTCGGGCCTGAGGCCGGCAATCGCCTCCAGGTAGCCGGCGACCTCGATCGCCTTCAGGTCGTTGAAGCCGAGCTGGTGGCCGGGCGCGACGCAGAAGCGGCCATAGGGCACGTGATCCGGCCCCGCCTCGATGCGGCGGAAACCCTGCCGGCCCTTCCGGTCGTCCGTGGAGTAGAAATGCAGCTCGTTGAAGCGCTCCTGCGAGAAGGCAAGCGCGCCCCTGGTGCCATAGACCTCGAAATCGTGCTGCATCTTGCGGCCGGTGGCGATCCAGTTGCCCTCGATGGAGCCGGTGGCGCCGTTCGCAAAGCGCAGGAAGGCGCGGCCGACATCGTCCGTCTCCACGGTGCGCATGCCGCCTTTGCCGTCCGGGCGGCTGGCGATCATCGTCACGCAATCGCCCATCACCTTCACGATCGGGCCGAGCAGGAATTCGGCGGTCGCCAGCGCGTGGCTGCCGAGATCGGCCAGCGCCCCGCCGCCGGCCGGATCGTGGCGGAAGGTGAAGGGCGCGGCGGCATCGGCCATGTAGTCCTCGGCATGCAGGCCGCGATAGCCGCGGATCTCGCCGAGCTCCCCGCCCGCGATCATCTCCCGGGCAAGGCTCAGCATCGGATTGCAGAGATAGTTGAAGCCGACCTGCGTGCGCACGCCCGCCCGTTCCGCCGCCTCGGCCATTTCCCGGGCATCGCCCGCCAGCGGGGCGAGCGGCTTTTCGCAATAGACATGCTTGCCGGCGGCGATGGCGGCGAGCGCCATTTCCTTGTGCAGGGCATTGGGGGCGGTGATGTCGACAATGTCGATTTCGGGATCCGCCACCAGGCTGCGCCAGTCGTCCGTGGCGCGCCGGAAGCCGAGCGCCGCGCGGGCGGCCTCCGCCTGTGCCAGGGTCACGTCGGCAAGAGCGGCCAGCTCCACCTCGTAGGGCAGGTCGAAGACCCGCGCGGCGGCCGCAAAGCCGAAGACATGCGTCTTGCCCATGAAACCCGACCCGATGAGGCCAAGGCGAAGCGTCTTCTTCATTCTCTCTGTTCCCCGGATGATGGCGCACGGAGTTTTCCGCGGGCGCCATTTCTGCAACATTTCTTGCAGAATCATTGCACTGTGAATGTTCGGTCCGCTGCCGGGGCGCGGGCGGCGCCCCGGCGCGTGGTCTTGTCAGATCGTGCCGCCGAGCGAGGCTTCCAGCAGCGCCAGCTCCTGCCCGCCCGCCATCATGTCCTGCAGGGCCGCCGCATCCACCGTGCCGCGCTCGGCCGTGCCCAGCGTCTGGCCGCGGTTGAGCACCGTGAACCGGTCGCCGACGGCGAGCGCGTGGCGCACATTGTGGGTGATGAAGACGACGCCGATGCCCTGCTTGCGCACTCGGTCGATGGTGCTGAGCACGTTCGCCGTCTGGCGCACGCCGAGCGCCGAGGTCGGCTCGTCGAGGATCAGCACCTTGGCGCCGAAATAGACCGCGCGCGCGATGGCGACCGTCTGGCGCTCGCCGCCCGAGAGCGTGCCGACGGCCTGGTCCGGCCCGCGCAGGTTGATGCCCATCTTGCGCATCTCGGCGACGGTGATCTCGTCGGCCTTGCCGGTGTCGAAGGTCTTGAACGGCCAGACGCCGCGCTCCGGCTCGCGGCCCATCCAGAAATTGCGGCTGACGCTCATCAGCGGGATCATCGCGAGGTCCTGGTAGACGGTGGCGATGCCGGCCGTCATGGCGTCGCGCGGGCTCTGGAAGAGCGTCGGCGCGCCCTCCACCAGCACCTCGCCGCCGCTCGGCTTGTAGACGCCGGACATGATCTTGATGAAGGTGGACTTGCCCGCGCCGTTGTCGCCGAGCAGGCAGTGGCATTCGCCCGGCCTTATGTCGAAGGAGACGCCGGCCAGCGCGATGACATGGCCGAAATGCTTGGTGATGTTTCTCATCTCCACGATGGCGGACATCAGCGTTCTCCCGTGATGATGCGGCGGATGTAGGTGTTCATGATCACGGCGGTCAGAAGGATGACGCCGAGGAACACCCGGAAGAGCGAGCTTTCCGCATTGGCGAAGAACAGGCCTTGCTGCACCACGCCGAAGATGACCGCCCCGAGCGCCGCGCCGATGACCGAGCCGTAGCCGCCGGTGAGCAGCGCCCCGCCGATGACGACGCAGATGATCGCCTCGAACTCCTTGAGCAGGCCCCGGTCGGCCGCCGCCGAGCCGAACTCCATCACCTGGCAGGTGGCGAAGACGCAGGCGCAGAAGGCGGAGAACATGAACATCAGGATCTTCACCCGGTTGACCGGCACGCCGACATAACGCGCGGCGAGCGCATCGCCGCCGGCCGCGAAGATCCAGTTGCCGAACTTGGTGCGGGTGAGCAGCCAATGGCCGAAGACGACGAGCACGATCGCCCAGACGACGAGCATGGGAATGCCGTCGATGACCGGCTGGCCGGCGCGGTTGCCGCGGGTGAAGGTGGCGATCCAGCCCATCTCGCCCATCCAGGTGAACAGGCCGCCGAGGATCTTGCCGCCGAAGAGCGGCGCCAGCCAGTCGCTGGCCGCCTTTTCCGCGACGCCGCCGATGATCGTCTGGCGGGTGAAGTAGATCGAGCCCCAGATCGTCAGGCCGCGCAGGATGTAGAGAAAGGCGAGCGTGACGATGAAGGACGGCAGGCCCGTGCGGATAACCAGCCAGCCGTTGACGCCGCCGACAAGGATGCAGAAGACGAAGGTCGCGATGATGGCGAGCCACAGCGGCACGCCGATATGCACCGACAGGATCGCCATCATGACGCCGGCAAAGCCGATCATCGAGCCGGTGGAGAGGTCGAACTCGCCGGCGATCATCAAGAGGCAGGCGCCGACCGCGATGACCATGAACTGGGCCGACACCACCGTCCAGTTCATCACGCCCTCGGCGGCGAACATGCCGCTGTCGCCGGCGACCACCGCAAAGAGCAGGAAGACCAGGATGGTGCCGCAGATGCCGCCGAGCTCGGGGCGGATCAGCGCGCGCCGGAGCGGCGAGACGGGCTTGATGCGCTCGTCCTTCAGCGCGTCTGGAATGACGTCCGTCATGAATGCGTTCTCCTCCCTCGAAAGACCGGGCCTCGAAAGGCCGGGACGCGGGCGGCTGCCCGCCCGCGCCTGCGAAAACCGTCAGATCAACGGTACTGGCCCGCCAGGGACTCGACCAGCGCGATATTGTCCTTCGTCACGAAGCCCGGGCCGGTGAAGATGGAATTGGCCGGGGCGACGCCGTAGCGCACATAGCTCGTCAGCACCTGGATCGGGATCGAGCCCTGCAGGAACGGCTGCTGGTCGATCGCGAAGTTGATCGTGCCGTCCTTGATGGCGGCGGAGATTTCCGCCGAGAGGTCGAAGGTGCCGAAATAGATGTCGCCGTCGAGGCCCATCTCCTTGACCGCGCGGATCGACGGTTCGGCCGAGTTGGGGCCGAGCGTCAGGATGGCGCCGGTATCGGGATTGGCGGTGAGATAGGCCTTCACCTTGTTCTGCACTTCCGACGGGTCGATGCCGGAATCGACCATCTGGTTGCCGAGTTCGACGCCGATGCCCTCGGCAAAGCCGCGGCAACGCTCCACCGAGGCCGGGTTGGTGATGTAGTGGTTGACGCACAGGAAGCTCTTGATGCCGGCCTCCTTCGCGCGCTTGCCGGCGCCGAGGCCCGCTTCATATTCCGGCTGGCCGACATGCATCAGCGCGCCGAGCTTCTCGCTCTCCTCCACCGTGCCGGAGTTGACGGTGACGACCGGAATGCCCTTGGCGACGGCATCCTTGATCGGCCCTTCCAGCACGTTGAAATCGGCGATGGTGACGATGATGCCGTCGACGCCGGCGGCCGAGCTCTGCTGGACGATGCGCGCCATGTCGGCAAGGTCGCCGGTCGGCGGGTTGCGGTACTCGGTCGTCACGCCCATCTGCTCGTTCGTCACCTTGATCGCGTTCTTGATGACGTTGAACCAGCTGTCGCTATCCGGGCCGTGGCTGATCCAGACGAACTTCTCGCCATCCGCATGGGCAGCACCGGCAAGCGCCGTCGTCGCCAGCAGCGCACCGAGGGCCAGGGATTGCAGGATTTTCTTCATGCTTAACGTCCTCCCGAAATTGGCTTCCTGTTCGCTCCCCGCCCGAAGCCTTTGCGGGTAACTCCATGCGTCAGGCCGCGCGCTTGGCGCCCTGCGCGACAAGGGCCGCGTCGAGGCGCGCCTGGTCCCAGCCCTCCTCGACGGCCCGGGCGACGAGATCCTGCTGGCTTTCCGGCGCAAGGCCGCCGAGCGGCGGATCGGTGTCGAGATTGGTCGGGAACGGATAGCCGTCCGCCGTCGCGGCGATCACCGCCCGCCGCCCGGCCGGCGACAGCGCCGCCAGGTGCGGATAGACCGCACGGACCATCGCGGTGCGGTCGAGGCTTTCCATGTGGCGGGCGAAGGCAGACGCCGTCTGGATGAGGTTGACCATGCGCACGACATCCGCCGTGCGGTTCTCGCCGGCCGCGTGGAACAGCGCGGGGGAGAAGAAGATCGCGTCGCCCTTTTCGAGCGGAAGCTGGACGCAGTTCTCCTCGAAATAATCCCGGAACTCCGGCCGCGTGGCGGCGACATAGCCCGGCAGGTAGCGCTGCGAATGGGGCAGGAGCTTCGTCGTGCCGCTTTCCACCGGCATGTCGCAATGCGCGACGCCGCCTTGCAGGATGAGCGTCGGGCCGGTGGCGTGGATATGGCTCGGATATTGCGCCATCTGCTCGGGCTTCATGAAGCCGAGGTGATAGTCGCGGTGCGGGGCCTGCGCCTTGCCGCCGGGGCGGACCTGGTTGACCTGGGTGGCGATCTGGTAGCCCGGGCCGAGCCAGGCGCGGCAGGCGATGTCGATCACCGGATTGGCCATGTAGCGGGCATAGACGGCGGGATCGCGCAGGCAGAGCTTCTGCAGCGAGTTCCAGATGCGGTCGTTGGCACCCGCCTTGGCGAAATGGTCGCCGGCCGCCGTGCCCGCCGCCCGCTCGTCGGCGATGATCGCGCGGAAGACCTCGCTTGCCGCGTCGATGGCGCCCGGATCGGTGAAGGCGCGCTTGACGACGAAGACGCCCGGCCCCTCGCCGATGACCGAGGCCCATTCCGGGCCGATGCCGTCATCCACCGATGCGCCGTCATAGATGGGGATGTTCTTCTCGATGGCGATCGCCGTCGGGCACATCGCCATGGTCGTCTCGGTCTCCACCTGGCGCCGGAATTGCGCAAGGTCGATCACCGTTGCAATATCGTTCATCGAAATCCTCCTGTCCGATGTCTGAAAGCCGGCCTGACGGCAGCCGCCGTCGCTCTCGCCCCTCCCCTCCCCGGGCACGGCGAACCGCAAGCGCAGATCAAAAATTGCAGCCATCAATTGACTGCAATATTAATTGTGAAAATTTGCCGGTGTCAATACGGCTGGGCCGGTTCCGTCGCGAGGGCGGATCCTCGTGCCGGCGACCAGCCGAAGGCGGCGGCTACCAGGACCATTCCGCCGGCCGCCCGACGGTGAGGCCCGCCGCGCGAAGCGCGGCCACGATCGCCCCGCCCGCCGCAAGGACCGCCTCGTCGGCATAACGCCGGCCGACGACCTGCAGGCCGACGGGCAGGCCGTCGCCCGCCAGCCCGGCGGGAACCGACAGCGCCGGGCATTGCGGCAGCAGGTTGAACGGACAGGTCATGTCCAGGCCCCGGAAGCGGCCGTCCGGCAGGTCGGCGACGTAGTCGTTGTCGTCGGCCCCGGCCGGGGGCGCGGTGATGGCGCAGGTCGGGCAAAGCAGGGCGTCGTAGCGCGAGAGGATGGCGGCGAGGTCGCGCCACATCTCCGTTCGGAGCAGCTCCACCTTCTTGTAGGCGGTGGCGTTCATCGTCAGCCCCCGCTCGATCAGCGCGACGACGAGCGGATCCATGCGCCCGCGATAGGCCGCGAGCGCCTCGCCGAAGAAGGCGGCCATGAACACGCACCACAGGTCGTACCACCGGTCGTTGACGGCCCGCGTCCAGCCGATCTCCACGGGATCGACGACGGCGCCGGCGGCGCGAAGCGCATCGGCCGCCGCAAGAATGGCGGCCTGCACCGGTGCGTCGACGCCGTAGTAACCGAGGTCGAGGGACAGCGCGAAGCGCCGGCCCGCAAGGGAGCCCGTCCGTGCCTTTTCCGCCGAGAAGGGGAGAGGCAGCGAGGAGATGTCCTCGTCATCCGGGCCGGCGGCCGCGGCCATGAAGGCGGCGGCATCCTCCACGGTGCGGGCCAGCGGGCCGAAATGGGAGATGTTGTCGAAGACGCTGGGCAGGATCGTCATGGGAATGCGCCCGAGGCTGGGCTTCAGGCCGACAATGCCGGTGAAGGCGGCGGGGATGCGCACCGAACCGCCCATGTCCGTGCCCTCCGCGAAGGGCACGACGCCGGCCGCGACCGCGACCGCCGAGCCGCCCGACGAGCCGCCGCTGGTGCGCGCCGCATTCCAGGGATTGCGCGTGATGCCCCAGCGCGGGCTTGCCGTGAAGCTCGAATGGGCGAATTCCGGCGTCGTCGTCTTGCCGATGAGGATCGCCCCCGCGGCCTCCAGCCGCCGGATGCACAGGGCGCTTTGCGCCGGCGTCCAGTCGTCTCGGGTCCAGGAGCCGAGCGTCGTCAGGTCATCCTTCGTCGGCGTCAGGTCCTTGGCGGCGAAGGGCACGCCCAGGAGCGCGGGCGCGGCGCCTCCGCCCGCGGCGCGGCGGTCGGCCTCCCGCGCCGCCGCGAGCGCGGCCTCCTCGCGCAGCAGCGTGAAGGCATTCAGCGCCTCGCCGACGATGCGCGCGCGCCGGAGCGATTCGGCGACGACCGCCTCGGCCGAGAATTCACCGGCGCGGATGCCGGCGGCGATCGCCGTGGCGGGCAGGTCGAGCGGGTGGGCCGGCGCGACGGCGCGAGAAACTGTCTGCATGGTCACGGACTCCGTGCTAGAGCATTTCCAGCCGACGCGGGATCGCTTCGGCGCCGGATAATGCGGCAAAACAAAAAGCTGGGGCAATTCCGGCACGAGCGCGAAGCGGATTTGCGGAGAAACAGGGGTGGAGCGTTTTCCCGGCTCGGGGAAAAGCGGAAACGCTCCGGGTCTTGCGGAAAGAAGGAGGGGCGGGAACGTGGCGGCAGGATCGGGCGCGGCAGGCGCCTCCATCGACCTTTGGCATGCGGGGCTTGCCGAGGCCGTGTCGCTCATCGGGGAGGACGGCTTTCCCGCCGCGCTGGAACGCGCGCTCCGCCATCTCGTTCCCTTCCAGATGATGAACGGCTTCGCCTATGCGCCGGGCGGCAAGGCCTTCGACCTCGACAATGCGCGGATCGTCGGCGACCGCACCACCATCGTCGACCATTACCTTGCCGGCGCCTATATCCTCGACCCGTTCTACGACGCCGTGCGCACCCTGCCGCCCGAAGGCCTTTTGGTGATGCGGCGGCTGGCGCCCGACCGGTTTGCCGAGACGGAATACTACCGCCGCCACTACCAGGCGACGGGCATCCTCGACGAGGTCGGCTTCATCCTGAAGCTCCGCGATGTCGATGCGGTGTTGTCGCTTTCGCGCATCGGGGCGGTCCCGGCCTTCTCCCGCCGCGATATCGCCCGCCTCGAAAGCGCCGCACCGGTGGTCCGGGCGCTTGCCGAGCGGCACTGGCATGCCCGGTTCACCCCGTCGAGCGGCAGCGAGGCGGCCGCCGCGACGATCAGCCATCCGCTGCTTTCCAAGCGGGAGCTGGAGATCGTGACCCTCATCCTCAAGGGCCACTCCACCTATTCCATCGCCGCGACGCTCGGCGTCTCGCCCAATACCGTGAAGGTCCATCGCCGCCAGGCCTATGCCAAGCTCACCATTTCCAGCCAGGCGGAACTGTTCCATCTGTTTCTCAGCAGGCGCTGATCATTCGGCGAACTCCACCTCCGGCGGCGCAAGCTGGAAGAAGCGCGTCAGATAGGCAAGGTAGACGACGCCCGCCGCCAGCCAGATGACGCCGAGCAGCTTGGCGTGCCCGTCGAGGTTCCAGAGCAGGAAGAGGTCGCAGACCGCGCCCGCGGCCGGAACGGCGAGCCCGAGAAGCGGGCCGAGCGGCCTGACGACCGCATTGCCCCGCAGATAGAGCGCGATGACCGAGACATTGACCGCGGTGAAGGCGAGGAACGCACCGAAATTGATGAAGGACGTCGAGGTCGTCACGTCGAGCGTCAGCGCCAGGAGGCCGACAATGCCGACGACGACGAGGTTGAGGACGGGCGTGCGCCACTTCTCGTGCAGCTTGCCGAAGATGCCGGCCGGCAGCACGCCGTCGCGGCCCATGGCGAAGAGCAGCCGGCCGACGCTCGCCTGCGCGGCAAGCCCGGAGGTGAACTGCGCCACCACGAGCGTGGCGAGGAACACCGTCACGAAGAGGTCGCCGCCGATCATCAGGGCGATTTCGGAGGCGGCGGAATCGACCGAGGCGAATTCGCCGCCGGGATGGGCAAGCTGCGTGACATAGGCCGACCCGGTGAAGAGAAGGCCGCCGATGACGGCGATGATCATGATCGCCTTCGGCATGGTGCGCGTCGGTTCGCGCGTTTCCTCCGTCAGCGTCGAGACGGCGTCGAAGCCGAGGAACGAATAGGCCGCGATGGCCGCACCCGCCACGGAAGCGCCGAACGGCACCCCGGCCTCGAAGAACGGCCGCACCGAGGCGAGCCCGCCGGCCCCGTTGACGGCGACGACGTAGCGGGCGGCGAGCGCGACGAACGCCACCAGCACCGAAAGCTGCACCAGCATGAGCACGACATTGACCCGGTTGGCGAAGGCGATGCCGACGACGTTCACCGCCGTGGTCAGGACAATGAAGCCGACGATCCACAGCCAGGCCGGCACCGCCGGAAAGGCCGCGCCGAGATAGGCCGCGCCGATCAGCCAGATGACCATCGGCAGGAAGAAGTAATCGAGCAGCACAGCCCAGCCGACGAGGAAGCCGACGCCGGAATTCAGCGACCTGCGGGCATAGGTATAGGCGGACCCGGCAACCGGATAGACCCTCGCCATGATGCCGTAGCTTGCCGCCGTCAGGAAAATCGCGAGCGCCGCGATGAAATAGGCCATCGCCGTCGTGCCCTGGCTTGCAGACGCCAGCGCGCCGAACGTGCCGAACACGATCATGGGCGTCATGTAGGCCAGCCCGAACAGCACCACGGACCACAGGCCAAGCGTCCGGTCGAGTTTGATCGTTCGTGTCATGCTCCCCTCCTCCAGATGATGCCGTGAAGGGTCGGGGAAGAGGACGGCGATGCCAATAACCCCAGGGTATTATGCGGCGCGCCCTGCATCGAGCCGTGCATGGGACAGCCGGCGGCCGGTCGGCCCTTCCGTCCGGCTGCTCAACCGGAGGCGTCCGGGCGCGACATCTTCGCCTTGAAGGCCTCGTTGCGGGCCCTTATCGCGCCGAACATTTCCGCAAGCATCTCGAAGGACCGGCGCTCCTCCGTGCAGACCTTGTCCTGGTACAGGGGCAGGCTGGAAAAATCAGTGTCGTTGAACCAGTAGATCTCGGTCTCGCCGTTGGTTCGCTGCGCAAGCCGGCTGCTGTTCTCGTCCCACCCGTAGACATGGGGCGGCACGATCCGGCCCCGTGCCTGCGCCACGGCCTTGAATTTCCGCTCGAACGCCTCGGCGGTGTGCATCTTCCAGACGCCGAGGCTCTCCCAGCGCCGGCAATTGCCCAAGGGGGGCGTGCGGCCGTTCCGGAAGGACCCAGCCTTCGATCAGCGAGCGAAACCTGTCCTGGCCGCCGCCGGAAAAGCCCAGCTTGAAGATGGAGAGCTGCGGGTCGAGCCGGAAGGCCGCGCGCGCGACGCATTCCGAATAGACCACGTAGACGAAGGGCCTGTGGATGCCGTTGAAGGGCGAGGACGCCTTCGCGTAATGGATCAGCCTGCAATCGATACAATTCACGGCGACAACATCGACGTTGGAAAAAGCAATGCATCGCGATCATAGGCGCATGGCACGCGATGGCAACGCCCGGGGGCTTTTACGCCAAGGCGATGCCTCGCCTGATCATGGAACACGGCCGGGCGAAAAACAGGTTTCGAGTTGTCGGGGGCTTATTTTTGTATTATGAGCGATCATAATTCAAAAACCGCAATCGAGATCGCATCTTGGCCACCCGAACCGTCGCTCCGCAAGCTCAAGGACTGGATACCAGCGGCCTCAGCGCGCTGCAGGTCGAGGTGGCCCGCAAGCTCATGCCGATCATCCATGCCGGGCGGTGGTCGGCGGGCGAGAAGATTTCCGATGCCGCGCTGGCGCGCGAATTCGGCATTTCCCGCACGCCGGTGCGCCAGGTCCTGCAGTTCCTCGCGGACAAGGGCATCATCGCCCAGACGGACAGCCGCGGCTTCACCCTGGCCCGCCGGCCCGCGGAAGGGGAAACGATGGACGAGCTGGTGCCGCCCTCGGAAGTGGACACGCTCTACCGGCGCATCATGCATGCGCGCGCCAACGGCCTGATCGGCGGCGAGGCGTCGGAGACAGAGCTCATCGATCATTTCGACACGTCGCGCGGCATCGTGCGGCGCACGCTGATGCGGCTGGCGGCCGAGGGGCTTGCCGAGCGGCGCGACGGGCACGGCTGGCGCTTCGCCGAATGCCTCGACAACCGCCAGGCGGTGAACGAGAGTTACGCCTACCGCACCATCATCGAATGCGGCGCGGTGATGGAGGATACGTTTCGCGCCGACCTCGCGGCGCTGGACATGCTGGAACGCGAGCAGGTGGCGCTTCTCAACGCCCCGCTTGCCGCGATCGACGGGGCGGCCTGGTTCGAGGCCAATGCCCGGTTCCACGAAACGGTCGTCTCCTGGTCGAACAACCGCTTTCTCGTGCAATCCATCCGCCGGCAGAACAGCCTGCGCCGCATGACCGAATATGCGGAATTCGCCGAGCTCAGCGAAGCGGGGGTGCGCAAGGCGGCGCGCGACCATCTGGCGATCCTCGAGGCGATCAGGGCCGACGACCGCAAGCTCGCCTCCGCCATCCTGTTTCGCCATCTCAGCCGGTCGCCCGCCGGCGCGGACGCCAAGCCCGCCCGGCTGGAGGATTGAGCGCCGCGATGGCAGCACGGGCCTTCTGCCGCGATCTGTGCATGGCAAGGGGCGAGCCGGCGGCCGGCCTCGGCCCCTCGGCAGGACGCTACGCCCTGCTGCACTGGCCGCGCGGCCACTGGCGCGTCCCGCGGACATCCTCCCATCTCATGCCGGAAGCGCTCGCGGGCGCCATTCGCGAGGCCAATGCGGCGGGCATCCATGTGGCGCTGGTCGACGGCGACGACATCGCCTTCAGCCATGACGGCCTCGTTTGCCGGACCGCCACGCCCGAGGCGGCGGCGGCGCTGCTGCGCACCGTCGCGGAAGGCGGCGCCTGGCAGGGCGAGCGCGATCCGCGCATCACCGTGGTCTGCTGCACGGACGGCAAGCAGGACCCGTGCTGCGCCCGCTACGGCTTCGCCACCTGGAAGGCGCTTCGGCAGGCCGCCGATCCGGCGACCTTCCGCATCCTGCAATCCACCCATCTCGGCGGCTGCCGCTTCGCCGCCTCGCTGGTCGTGCTGCCCGCGCGGGCCCGCTACAGCCGGCTCGCCCCCGCCGAGGTCGCGGACTTCCTCGCCTGCCTGCGCGACGGCGTGCCGTACCTGCCGGCCTATCGCGGCGATCCGGCGCTCGGCGCGGCGGAGCAGGCCGCCGAACACGCGGTCCTGACCTGGGCGGCAAGGGAGGGGCTTTCCGGCAACGTCCTGCTCGGCGATGCGTCGGGAGAGGCTGGCGGCGACGGACGGGTGGAATACCGCGCCAGCATCGCCGGAAGGCCCGTGCGGGTGTGCCTCGAGAACCGCGGCTTCACGGTCAATACGCGGTGCGAAACGATCGGCGGCGGGACGCCGGCGCAGGTTCTGCGCTGGGTCGCCACCGCCGTGCATGGGGAATAGCGTCAGGCGCCGGCGAGAACCTGCGAGAAGAACGCCTTCACCGGCCCCTGGATGCCGGTCCCGTCATGGCTGACGCCCGGCACCGTGTCGAAGCGAAGATCCACGCCGATGGAGCGAAGGCCCGCCTCGAGGCTGCGCAGGCGGTCCACCCGCGTCTCGCCGCTGTCGTTGATCCCCTCCATCCAGAAGGGCGACTGCGGACCGACGGTCACGTCCCAGGTTTCGATGTCCTGGTCGCCGATGACCAGCTGCACGGCGACGTCCCGCATCGCCGCGACGTCGAGCGGCCGGCCGAAGACCTCCTCCATGCCCTTGACGCCGACCCACCAGTCGCGCTGGTCCGGCAGCGTGACGGTGCCCGGCGCGCCGACCGAGACGGCCCGCAGCCTGCCGGGATGGAGGTAGAAGAAGCGATGGGCGAATTGCGCGCCGCCGGAAAAGCCGTGCATCAGCACCTTCTCCTTCGCCACGCGGTAGCGGCCGGCGAGCTCCTCGATCATGTCGAGCACGATGAGGTCGTAGCGGATGCCGCGATAGGCGATGTGCTTGTAGTTGTGCAGGTCCTCCGCATCGTCGATGCCGGCGGGAAAGAGCGGCGCCAGGAGCAGGCATTGGTGCGCCTCGGCGAAATCGATGAACGCGTCGCGCAGGATATCGGCATCGCGCAGGCTGCCATGCACGAGCACGGCGAGCGGATGCACCCGGTCGCCGGCGGGGTCGTAGCCGTCCGGAATGTAGCAGCACCAGGAGAAGCGCTGGTCCATCCTTGAGGCGAAGATCGGCGTGCGCCCGCGCCGGTAGAAGTTGAGGGGCGCGGTCTGGTCTGGTGTCGGCACGGCTGGTCCTTCCTTTTCATGCATCATTGCGTGCTGGCATAGCGGGCGAGCACGCGGTTCATGCGCGCCAGCACCCGTTTCAGGTCGGCGTAGCCGGCCGTGCGCTCGCGCGTCGCCTCGTCCATGTAGAGCCGGCGGTTGATCTCGAACTGCACGCTGTGGCGGCCATGCGCCGGGTTGGAATAGGCGGTGACGAGCTCGGCGCCGCGGAACGGCCTGTTGAGCGTGACCTCCAGCCCTTCGGCCCGCAGCGTCTCGGCGATCAGCGCGACGAACTCCGCCGACGCCGCGGCGCCGTTCAGGTCGCCGAGGCAGATATCGGCGCGCAGCGTGCCGGCCGGATCGGAGGAAATGGCATGGCCGACCGCCGTCATCGAATGGCAGTTGAGGTGGTAGACGCGCCCGAAGCGGGCATAGACCGCGTTCAGCAGCGCCGCGAGGTGGCGGTGGTAGGGCTGCCAGTAGGTCCGGATGCGGTCCTCCGCCTCCGCGACGCTGATCGGCGCGGCATGCATCGGCTCGTTGCCCCAGGCATAGCGCCACATCAGGCCCATGCCGCGCCGGGCGGTCGGGCTTTCGCGCACCGGATGCGGCCAGGGACCGGCGAGGATCTCGGTGTCCATGTCGAGCAGCGCGCGGTTGACGTCGAGAAAGCTGCGCGGGAAATGCGCCTTGAGCAGCGGCGCGCCGAGATCGGGCGCGGTGTCGAACAGGTCGTCGACATGCGTGTCGGCCGCCACCCGCACCCGCTCCGCCGAAACGGCGGGCCGGAAACCGGCAGGCATGTCGAGCCCGCTGTGCGGGCTGTCGAAGACCATGGGCACCAGCGGCCCGCGGGGAGCGACGACCGACAAAACGCCGTCGATCGTCAGGTCGGAAATGGCGTCGAGCATGGTCATGGTCCGTTCCTTTCGTCGAGGCGCGCCTTCACCTTCTCGTTCGCGCGGGTTATGTCGCCCAGCCGCTCGCCGTCCAGCAGCCGCTCCATGGTGCGGGCGACGCGCGCCTCGCGGGCGATGCAGGCGGCGGCGATCCCGTCCGCCTCGTCGGCCGGCAGCACGACGACGCCGGAGGCATCGCCCAGCACGATGTCGCCCGGCAGCACCGGCACGCCGCCGCAGGCGACCGGCCGGTTGAAGGTTCCGCCGAGATCGAGCTGGCGCGTGGTGACGGCGGAAACGCCGCGGCACCAGACCGGCAGGCCCTCGGCACGGATTTCCGCCACATCGGTGCAGGGGCCGTCGATCACCACGCCGGCAATGCCCGCCAGCCGCGCCGCCCGCGCCACCACGCCGCCGAGGCAGGCATGGCGGGTGTCGCCGAGACGATCGATCACCAGCATGTCGCCGGGCCTGAGGTGGCTCAGCGCGTGGTGAAGCAGGGTGGAGCACAGGGCCGGCAGCGCCAGCGTGACGGCGACGCCCGCCCGCGCCCTCTGGCCGGGATCGACCGGGCGGATGTCACCGTCGAGGAAGCCGGTATAGCGCAGGTGGCCGACGCTGGCGGTCTCGATCCTCTCCAGCGCGCCGAGAAGCGCGGGCGATGCCGGGGCGGGCATCGGTTCGATGCGGAATTCAGGCACGGTTTTCTCCTTCTCCAGCCGCCGCGGACGGCGGGATGACGGCCTTGCGCGGGTCGAAGGCCATGAGGTGGCGCATGAGCCGGGCGGTGTGGCCGACGATATGCTCGCTGATCGCCCGGCCCTTCTGCGCGCTCGCCCTGGAGGCGAGGCCTCCCAGCATGCCGTTCGCATCGACCTCGGTGCAATCGAGCGGCACCTGCAGGGGCAATCCCTCGAAGCGGCTGGCGGAGACGCCGCCGACGGGCAGGCCGAAAACCGTGCCGCGCGGGCCGGGATCGCAGATCCGCTCCGGCCGGACAAGCCCGGGGAAGAGATGCAGATAGGCGGAGGTCATCGGCTCGCCGCCATGGCCGCGCACCCGGGCGGCCTCGCTCCCCCAGAGCGCCGTCCACAGGCTGTCCGGAATGATCTGCCAGATGTTGAGCGAGGGGATGAGCACGCCGCGCTCGCGGCGGATCCTGCGGCAGACCTGGTCGATCAGCGGCGCATTGGCGGTATGGCCGTTGAAGATCAGCAGCCTCTCCTGGGCATGGTCGAGAAAGGAGGTGAGGATATCCTCCAGCACGCGGCGGAAAGTGTCGGCGCGCAGCTGGATGCCGCCCGGAACGGCGCGGAAGAAATCAGCATGGCCGAACGGCAGGGTCGGCGCGCAGAGGCCGCCGCCGGCCCGGGCGCTTCGTTCCGCAAGCTGCTCGGTGAGCTGGAAATCGCCCATCGGCGCATGCGGCCCCTGCTCTTCCTGCGAGGCGAGCGGGATGAGGATGACGGCGGGCCGCTTCATCCGCTCGGCGAAGGCCGTATGGCTCATCCGGGCGATCGCCACGGGCTCGCCTCCGGCACCGTTCTCCTCAGCCATCCTCCCTCTCCCTTTCCCGTTCCATCGCGATCGTCGGTCGGCCGGTCAGCTCCGGCAGGACCCGCTCGGCGGAGTTGACGTTGACGCCCCGCGTCAGGCGCAGGGCGCCATCGCGGACGTGGAGCCGCACCGTGTCGCGGAAGGCCGTCTTAAGGAAGATCCAGTCCATCTCCAGGATGCGCTCGCCCGGCGCCCCGTCGAGCCAGCGGGCGCAGGCCAGCACCGTCAGCCCCTCCGCCGGCTGGTAGGAATGGTGCAGCCGGCCGCCGGGCATGGTCGTGACCGTTTCGAGGAAGCGGCCGAAGCCGGCAAGCACGTCATGGCTGCCCGCGGCATCGCGCAGCGTGAAGCGAACGGCGTTTGCCTCCTCGGTGATGGAGATCGCTTCCACGCCCTGGTCGTTCGGCGCGATGCGCCAGCTGCGGCGCGGCGCCTCCCCCGGCGCGCGCCGGCGCGCCATGCCGGGGCGGGTCTTCAGCCGGAGGCCGGCAAGGCGGGCCTCCAGCGCCTCTGCGCCCGGCCGCCCGGAAACGCCGGCGCCGAGCGCCGGCCGCAGCCCGTCATAGATCAGCGTGTGGACGCGCCGGTCGCTGTCTTCCAGGCCGCCG
This sequence comes from Shinella sp. WSD5-1, assembly GCF_963942435.1. Taxonomy (GTDB): domain Bacteria; phylum Pseudomonadota; class Alphaproteobacteria; order Rhizobiales; family Rhizobiaceae; genus Shinella; species Shinella yambaruensis. The sequence continues at coordinate 189,941 of NZ_OZ012600.1, read as the reverse complement.
GTGAAGGCGACGACGGCCTTCTCGGCGGGCAGGACGATGCAATATTGCCCGAACAGGCCATTGGCGGAGAAGCTGCCATGCGGCCCGCGCCACCATTGGTAACCGTAGCCCTCGCGCCGGCTCGCCGGCACCCCGTCGCCCGCCTCGTCCGGCCCGAGATAGTGATCGCCGGTGAAGACGCCGAGGACCACGTCACGGACCTGCATGCCGGTCGCCTGGCGCACCCAATCCTCCGGCAGGAGCTGCCGGCCCTGCCACAGGCCGCCCTGCAGATGCAGGATGCCGAGCTTCAGCATGTCCTGCGTGGTGCAGCTGAGGCCGTTGCCGCCGGTGTTGACGCCGTCCGTGCCGATATCCCAGGTGATCACCTCCGACATGCCCATGGGGCGGAAGATGCGCTCGCCGAGATAATCGTGGATCGTCCGGCCCGCGACCTGCTGCACGATGGCCGAGAGCATGTAGCTCGCCGCGCTGTCGTAGACGAACACCTCCCCCGGCGCGTGGGGCGTCGGCTGGCGGAGGAAATCCTCGATCCAGCTGGAGGCGAGCCGGCGCCAGGCGCCGCCGGAAATGCCGCGCGCATGGCCGCTGGTCATGGTGAGGAGGTGGCGCACCCGCATGGCGCGGAGGTTGTCGCCGACCGGCCCGGCATAGGCCGGGAAGAAGCCCAGCACCGCATCGTCCACCGAAAGCAGGCCGTCGGCGACCGCCAGCCCGACGGCCATGGAGGTGAAGCTCTTGGTCACCGAATGCATCATGTGCGGGCGGTCGGCGGCATAGGGCGCCCAGTAGGCATCGGCGATCAGCGCGCCGTCCTGCCAGACGAGCAGGCTGTGCAGCTCGATGTCCTGCCGCTCGACATCGTCGAGAAGGGCGTCGAGGACCGCGGGATCGGTACCGCGCGACTGCGGCGTGGCGCGGGGCAGGTCCTGGTTCATGTGGGTGTTCTTCATTGCAATGCTGCCGCCGGTGCGCCGGCCTCCGCCGCGAAACGCCAGTTCAGGGAGACGCCGGTCTCGGTGCGGATCAGGGTGGGGATGGCCGAAAGCAGGGCGCGGGTATAGGCGGACCGCGGCGCGTCGAAGACGGCATCGCGGCTGCCCTCCTCGACGATCGCGCCGTCCCGCATCACCACCACCCGGTCGGCAAGCTGCTCCACCACGCCGAGATCGTGGCTGATGAACAGGCAGGAGAAACCGTAGCGGCGCTGGAGATCGGCGATGAGTTCGAGCACCTTCGCCCGGACGGTGACGTCGAGCGCCGAGACCGCCTCGTCGGCGATGACGAAGCGCGGCCGGCCGATGACGGCGCGGGCGATCGCCACGCGCTGCCGCTGGCCGCCGGACAGTTCATGCGGATACCGGTCGAGATACCGGCCGTCGAGCCCCACCTCCTCCAGGATGGCGCGCACGCGCTCCGCCTTGCCGGCCGCCGTCGTTTCGCGCTCGTGGCGCAGCGCCTCCCCCACCAGGTCGGCGATCTTCATGCGCGGATCGAGCGAGCCGAACGGGTCCTGGAAGATCATCTGGCAATTCAGCCGGTAGGTCCGCCAGGCGGCCGAGCCCGGCCTTATTTCCTCGCCGCCAAAGAGGATGCGGCCGGCGGAGGCCGGCACGAGCCCGGCGATGCAGCGGCCGAGCGTCGTCTTGCCGGAGCCGGACGCGCCGACCAGCGCGACGATCTCCCCCGGGCGAACGGCGAGATCGACCCCGTGCAGCGCCTTCTTCACGGCCTTGCGGGCGAGAAGGCCCGCATTCACGCGATACTCGACCGCAAGCCCCCGGACCTCCACGACCGGCTCAAGCGTCGGCGCGATGGCGCGCGCGGGTCCGCGCACGGGCATGGAGTGCAGCAGTTCGCGGGTATAGGCGTGCTTCGGGCGGGAGATGATCTCCTCCACCGGTCCCTGCTCGACGATCTCGCCCTGGCGCATGACGATGATGCGGTCGCAATAGCGCGCCACCATCGGCAGGTCGTGGCTGATCATCAGCAGGGCCGTGCTCTCGCCGCGCACCATTTCCAGCATCAGTTCCAGCACTTCCCGCTGCACCAGCGCGTCGAGCGCGGTGGTCGGCTCGTCGGCGATCAGCAGCGACGGCCTGAGCAGCATGGCCGACGCCAGCATGATGCGCTGGCGCATGCCGCCGGAGAACTGGTGGGGAAAGGCCGTGAGCGCCCCTTCGGGATCGTGGATGCCGACCCGGCGGAGAATGTCGAGGATGCGGCCGCGCCGCGCCGCCGCGTTCAAGCGCGTGTGCAGCCGCAGCGGCTCCTCCAGCTGCCTGCCGATGGTCATGGAGGGGTTGAGCGAGGTCATCGGCTCCTGGAACACCATGCCGAGGCGGGCGCCCCGCAGGGCGCGCAGTTCCCTTGCCGAAAGCGACCGGAGCGACCGGCCCTCGAAGCGGATGTCGCCGCCGGAAACGGCGATGGCGGGCGGCTGCAGGCCCATGAGGCTGCGGGCCACCATGGTCTTTCCGGAGCCGGATTCCCCGACGATGCCGACGATTTCCCCCGCGCCGATGCGGAAGGAGACGTCGCGGACGATCGACTGGCCGGCAAGGCTCACCCGCAGGCTGAGGCCGTCCACCTCGACGAGAGGCTGGTTCATGGCGTTACAATCCTCTCATGCGGGGGTCGAAGCGGTCGCGGATGGCATCGCCGGCAAGATTGATGCCGAGGAGCGAGAGCGAAATGCACAGGCCGGGAAAGATGCCGAGCCACATGGCCTCGGCGATGTGCGGGCGGGCGCTGGCCAGCATGTTGCCCCAGGTGGGCGCCGGCGGCGGCACGCCGAGGCCGAGGAAGCTGAGGGCGCTTTCGGTGAGCAGCACGGAGCCGAACATCGAGGTGGCGAGCACGATGACCGGCGCCAGGCTGTTGGGCAGGATATGGCGGACCATCGTATAGGCCGCCGAATTGCCCATGATGCGCGAGGCCTCGATGAACTCCCGCTCGCGCAGCGACAGGACCGAACCGCGCACCACCCGCACCATGGACGGCGTATAGGCCATGCCGAGCGCCAGGATGATGCCGTACATGTTGGCGCCGGTGATCGACAGCAGTGCCAGCGCCAGGAGCATGCTCGGGAAGGCGAGCAGCGCGTCGTTGAGCGCCATGATGACGCGGTCGGTCCAGCCGCGGGCATATCCCGCCACCACGCCGAGCGTGACGCCGGCCAGCACCGCGAAGAGCACGGTGACGAGGCTGATCGAAACGCTGGTGCCGGCCGCGGCCATGAGGCGCGAGAGCACGTCGCGGCCGAACTCGTCCGTGCCGAGCCAGTGCGCCGCGCCCGGCGCCTGCAACTTGCCGCGCAGCTCGATCCGCATCGGATCGAACGGCGTCCAGAACAGACCGACGAGGGCGGCACCGAGGAAACCGCCGAGAAGCACGCCCCCGAGGATACGATTTTGCCGATGGCGTTTCATTCCGCGGTCACCCGTGGGTCGAAGAGGGGATAGAGGAGGTCGACCAGAAGGTTGACCAGGAGATAGGTGAACGCGACGAACAGCAGGCAGCCCTGGACCACCGCATAGTCGCGGGCATAGATCGCATCGACGATCAGCCGCCCGAGCCCGGGTATGGTGAAGACGGTCTCGACGACGGCGACGCCGCCGAGCAGGTTGCCGAGGATGAGGCCGATCAGCGTCCAGGTCGGGCCGAAGGCGTTGCGCGCGGCATGGCGCAGCAGCACGGCGCTTTCGCTGAGGCCCTTCGCCCGCGCATGGGTGATGTAGTCGAGCCGCAGCACATCCAGCGTCGAGGCCCGCGCCATGCGCACGATGATGCCGGCTTCGTGCAGGACCAGCGTCAGCACCGGCATGATCAGGTAGACCAGCCCGGCAGCGGCATTGTCGGCGATCGAGACATAGCCGAGCACCGGCAGCCAGCCGAGCTTGAGGCCGAGGGCGAGCAGGATCATCAGCCCCAGCCAGAAGGTGGGGACGGACAGGAGCAGCGTCGACAGGGCGACGATCGCAAGGTCGAGGCCGCTGTTCTGCCGCCATGCGGCGATCATGCCGAGCGGCACGGCGATGAGAACGGCAAGGCCGACCGCGATCAGCACCATCTGGGCGCTGGTGGCGAAGCGCTGCAGCACGAGGTCCAGCACCGGCTGGCCGTTCAGCACCGAGCGGCCGAGGTCGCCCTGCACGACATTGCCGAGCCAGAGCGCGAACTGGACCGGGATGGGCCTGTCGAGACCCATGGCGCTGCGGGCCTCGGCCAGCATGTCCGCATCGGCGAGGTCGCCGAGCATGAGGCTGGCCGGATCGCCCGGGATGAGCCGGACGAGGCCGAACACCGCGACGGAGACGATGAACAGGGTGGGGATTGCCGACAGCAATCGGGAAAACGCGAATTTCAACATGGTTCGATCCGGCAGCCGCGCTATTCGCTGTGGCTGACACCCCAGAAGCGGGCAAAGCCCTGCCAGGTGCGGTAGCCCTTGACCCTGGGGCCGGAGACGCCGACATCGAGGCCGTTGGCCAGCATCACCAGCGGCACCTGGTCAAGGAAGCGGGCATGCAGGTCGTCGAAGATCGCCTGCCGCTTGGCCGGGTCGGCCTCCTGCAGCGCGGCATTCACCCGTTCGCCGACCGCCGGATCGTCCCACACGGCATTGGCATTCTTCGCCTTCGAGCCGACGACGGTCTGGAAGGCGAGCGCCGGGTCGCTGCGGTTGGAATAGTTGAAGGCCATGATCTGGTATTTGCCGCTGTTGAAGCGGTCGAGCTGGCTTGCCCATTCGAGCACCTCGATCTCGGCATTGATGCCGGCCGCCTGCAGCATGGCCTGGGCGATGACGGCCGTGTCGTAGTTGATCGCCGAGCGCCGGTTGGTGAGGATGTTGATCGTCTCGCCCTTGTATCCCGCCTCTTGCAGGAGGGCGGGCACCGCGGAGGGATCATGGGTGTAGCCCTTGTCCTGCGCCGCCGTGTGGTAGCGCGAGGCGGAGGCGACGAGCGAATTGTTCGGCACGCCGAGGCCGTAGGTCACGGACTCCACGATCTGCGGCGTATCGAGGGCCGCGACGACGGCCCGGCGCATCGCGACGTTCGACATCAGCGGGTCGGTGGTCTGGAACAGCATGGTGACGAGGCCGCCATGCGGCGCGGCGACGACGGTGAAGTCCTTGTCGTCCATCAGCTTCGCGGCCTCGCTCGGCGGCAGGTAGGGCAAGACGTCCAGCGCGCCGCTGCGCAGGCCCGCGACGGCCGTCGCCGTATCGGGCACCACGACATATTTCACCTCGTCGACCAGCACCTCCTTGCGCCCGCCGTAGCCGTCCGGCTTGTCGCCGGTGATCGCGTAGTCGGCGAACTTCGTCAGCACAAGCCCCTCGCTGCGCTTCCATGTGCCGAAGACGAAGGGACCGGTGGCGATCGGCGCCTTCCAGGTCCCGTCCGGATTGAAGGAATCACGATGGACGATGGCCGTCGAGCCGCATTGCGCCTGCGCCATGTATTTCAGCAGCATGGCATCGGGCCGGTCGAGGGTGATGACGACCGTCTTCGCATCGGGCGCCGTGATGCTCTCCACCTTCGCGTCGCGGCTGCCGTCGAAGAAGGCCTTGCAGCTGTATTCCGGGTCGCGCAGCAGCTTTTCGAGGCTCCACCGCACGTCGTCGGCCGTCATCGTCGCGCCGTTGTGGAATTTGACGCCCTCGCGCAGCGAGAACGTATAGGTCCTGCCGTCCTCCGACACGGTCCAGCCGCTCGCCAGCATGGGGCGGATCTCGCCGTCCTCGCCGGCCGCAACCAGCCCCTCCACCACGTTGAGCAGGACGGAATCGGTGCCCGCATCGCGGTTTATGCCCGGCTGCGAGCTGCGGATGTCGGCCGTGATCTGCACCGTCAGGGTGTTGGCGGCGGCAAGGCCGGGCACGGCGAAGGAGGCCGAGGAAAGGAAGGCGCAGAGGAGGGACCGTGAGAGTGACATAAGTTCGCCCTTGTGTTTTATGATATTGCAAAAAACATTTCATATGGGAAAATCATAGTCAAGCGTGTTTCTGTGTGTATTATGAAAACATATCATCCCGACCCGCCGCAAGCAGCGCGACCGTCCGTCCGCCGCCGTTGCGCCCGGCGTTTCCCGCAACCGAAAAGGAGAGAGCATGCCGACACATCCGAGCCACAAGAGCGCCGTCTGGCTGTCGGGCCCGAACATTGCGGCCGGCGAGATGGCCGCCGCCATCGGCTATACGTCGGCGGTCCTCGACATCGAGCATGGCAGCTTCGACCTGGAGGCGCTCGACCGGTTCATCCCGGTGCTCAAGGGGCTGGGCCTGGAGGTCCTGGCCAAGGTCCTCGGCCCGGAGCGGGGGCCTATCCAGCAGGCGCTGGATTTTGGGGCCGACGCGGTCGTCATCCCGCATATCGTCGATGCCCGGCATGCCGCGGAAACCTGCCGCTTCGCCAAGTTTCCCCCGCGCGGCGACCGCAGTTTCGCGGGCGGGCGCACCGTGGCCTATGGCAGCCCCGACGACCAATGGTTTCCCGACCAGGACATCCGCACGCGATGCTATCCGATGATCGAGCATGCGGGCGCACTTCGCGACATCGCCGCGATCCTTGCCCTCGACACCGTCGACGGGGTCTTCGTCGGCCCGAGCGACCTGTCGCTCAGGCGCGGCCGGGCCTCCTACAAGCGCAGCGAGGCCGATTTCGACGACCTGCGGACCATCGCGGCGGCCGCCCGGCGGGCCGGCAAGCACTGGCTGCTGCCGGCCTGGAGCGACGCGGAGAAACGCTTCGCCCTGGAAAACGGCGCGCACACGCTTGCCCTGACGATGGAACACGGCGCGCTGATGCTGGGATTGAAGAGCGCCTGGCTTGCGACGGCCGCGCTGGCCGGCCGGCAGGAGGGCGCCGCGGACCACGCGTAGCCGCGACATCCGCCCCGTCCCAAAGCCGTAGAAATCGCCCGTCGTCGCGTATATCGAAGGAAGACGAATTCCTGAGATGGACGGGCAATGAACCTGCGCTTCGTCGAGACATTTGTGTGGGTCGCCCGGCTCGGAAGCTTCCGCGCCGCGGCCGACCGGCTGAACGCCACCCAGGCCGCGGTCTCCAACCGCATCGCCAGCCTGGAGGCGGAGATGGGCTGCGAGCTCTTCGAGCGGGTGCCGGGCGGCGTCCGGCTGTCGGCCGTCGGCCAGCGCGCCATGCAGCCCGCCGAGGAGCTGCTGAAGGCGGCCACCAGCTTCAAGATGGCGGTCGGCAGCCCGCAGCACCTGCGCGCCACCGTGTCGATCGGCACCATCGATTCCATCGTGCATGCCTGGCTGCCGAATTTCATCGAGCGGGTGAAGGAACGCTTTCCCGCGCTCGGCCTCGACCTCAACGTGGACACGTCGCTGGCGATCGGCCGCGACATCAGCGACAGGCGGCTCGATCTCGCGCTGCTGATGGGGCCGGTTCTCACCCCCGGCCTCAAGAACATCGACCTCGGCACGATGGAATGCGCCTGGGTCGCCACCCCCGCCTTCCGGCTCGGCGGCCGGGAGCTGCGCCTGCAGGACCTGTCCGCCTATCCCGTGCTCACCTTCTCGCGCAACAGCGTGCCGCATATCTGGCTGCTGCGGCAGTTCGAGGAGCTGGGCGTCCAGCCGCCGGTCATTTCCAATTCCAACTCGCTTTCCGCCATGCTGCGGCTCGCCCGGGACGGCATCGGCATCGCGCTGCTGCCGGTGCCCATGGTGGCGCCGATGATCGCCGACGGCACGCTGGAGGCGCTCGCGATCACACCGCGCTTCCCGGCCCTGAAGTTGCACGCCGTCTATGCCGACGATCCGGAAAACCTAATCCCGTCAATCCTTTCGGTGATCGCCCGGGAGGCCTCGCTCGACACGACGGGCATCACCGCCTAACGTTTTCGCCACAAGTTTTTTCTATCGGGAACGACAATTCTTTATCGTTTGTCATTCCCGTCGCAAGGCCCGACGATGCCTCCACTGAGACTTGGAGGACTTCGATGAAGATCAGTGTTGTGCAAATGAATTCCGGTTCCGACAAAGCCAAGAACCTCGACGACGCCGAGCGCATGGTGCGCGACGTGGTGGCCGGGGAGAAGCCGGACCTCGTCGTGCTGCCGGAATATTTCGCCTTTCTCGGCGAGGGACGCGACGCCGTGCACGGCAGCGGCGAAAGCTTCCCGGACGGCAGCACCTACCAGCGCTTCGCCGCGCTTGCCAAGGAACTCGGCGTGACGCTGCATTGCGGCTCGATGGTCGAGAAGGCCGGCAACAACCACTACAACGCCTCGGTCGTCTTCGGCCCGGAAGGCAAGGAAATCGCGAAATACCGCAAGATCCACCTCTTCGACGTGGACACGCCCGGCGGCGTCTCCTACCGCGAATCCGACACGATCGGCCGCGGCGAGGACGTGGTGACCTACAAGGTCGGCGACACGACCGTCGGCTGCGCCATCTGCTACGACATCCGCTTCCCCGAACTCTTCCGGGCCCTGCGCGACAAGGGCGCCGACGTCATCGTGCTTCCCGCCGCCTTCACGCTGATGACCGGCAAGGACCATTGGGAAGTGCTCGCCCGGGCCCGCGCCATCGAGACGCAGACCTATTTCGTCGCCGTCGGCCAGGCCGGCGCCCATGCGGACGGCAAGAAATGGTGCTGGGGCCATTCCATGGTCATCGACCCCTGGGGTCACATGGTCGCGCAGTGCTCGGACGGCGTCGGCGCCGCCACGGCCAGGATCGACCTCAGCCGCATCGGCGCCGTGCGCCGCGACGTGCCGGTCGCCCAACACCACGTCCTCTAGGACATCCCGGCCCTTTTGGCCGGAAAATCTATCTCTTTGTTTTGCGCAGTTCCAGACGCAGAAGTGTTACCGCATTTTTGCCGGAACTGCCTTATGGAGCAATTCCTGTCATGTTCGTCGTCAATCCCATGCCGCAGCAGATCGCCCCGGCCCTCATCAAGAAGATGGAACAGGTCGAGACCGCCACGGTCGGCCATTTCCTGCATTCCGGCTTCATGAGCCGCGAGCTTCGCGCCGTGCTGCCCGAAAAGCGCATCGCCGGCACCGCGGTCACCGTGCGCCTGCCCCATGCCGACTCGACCATCCTGCACTATCTGACCAAGCTGGTGCGGCCGGGCGACTTCATCGTCGTCGACCGCTGCGGCGACGACAAGCATGCCTGCTGGGGCGGCGTCGTGACCCATTCGATGAAGCTCGGCGGCATCGTCGGCGCGGTCATCGACGGTCCGGCCACGGACTTTTCCGAGATCCGTCGCGTCGACCTGCCGATGTGGTGCCGCGGCCCCTCGCCGATCACCACGAAGATCCTCGGCCTCGAAGGGGCGATCAACGTGCCCGTCTCGGTGGGCGGCCAGACGGTGAACCCGGGCGACGCCATCATCGCCGACGAGAGCGGCGTCCTGGTGCTCGACCCTTCCAAGGCCGAATGGGCCGCGGACAAGGCGCTCGGCATGCAGGAAAGCGAGCTCGTGCTGCTCGAGCGGCTGCGCAACGGCGAGAAGCTGCCCGACATTTCCGGCGCCACGAAAATCGTGGAAGCCTCGGCCGCCTGAAGCGGCTCAATACGATAAAGCAAACGGGAACAATCGGTTCAAGAGCGGAGGAAAACTCATGACCGCAATGAAGAACGCAACCCGCGCCGGCCTTGCCGCGCTTGCAATGGCCCTCGCCACATCCGTGGCGATGGCCGATACGGTGGTGCTGACCGCCTATTCCGGCATCTTCCAGGAAAACTACGTGAAGGCCGTCGTCGAGCCCTTCATGAAGGCCAATCCCGACATCACCGTGGAATTCTACGGCATGCCGAACTCCGCCCAGATGCTGGGCACGCTGCGCGCCCAGGCAAGCGCGCCACAGATCGACATCGCCATCATGGACGTCTCGGTCGCCAAGGCCGCGACCGACGAGGGCATCTTCGCGCCGATGGACGAGACGGTGACGAAGCATCTCGCCGACCTCTATCCCCAGGCGCGCTACGAGGGCGTCAACGCCGCCGGCGTCACCTTCGACAACCTCGTCCTGCTCTACAACACCGACAAGGTGCAGCAGGCGCCGACCTCCTGGAACGCGCTGTGGGACGCGCAATATGCCAAGCAGGTCTCCATTCCCGCCGTGCCGGACATCCAGGGCACGACGCTGACCATCATCACCGACAAGATGGCCGGCGGCACGAACTATATCGAGAGCGTCGAGGCCGGCCTCAAGCGGCTGGAGGAACTTGCGCCCCTCGTCCAGACCTGGGAGCCGCGGCCCGACGTCTACCAGCCGATCTCCAGCGGCACGGCGGCGATCGGCATCGGCTGGAACGCCCGCGCGCAGGTCTATGCCGATCTTTCCGACGGCAAGCTCGGCGTGGTGCTGCCGCAGGAAGGCAGCGGCTTCCAGATCAACGTGATCGGCCTCGTCAAGGGCGGGCCGGCCAGCGAAAGTGCGAAGAAATTCATCGACTATGCGCTGAGCCCGGAGGCGCAGGCCGCCTTCACCGAGCAGATGTTCTACGCGCCCACCAACGCCAAGGCCGCGGCGCTCATCTCGGAAAAGGCGCTGCAGCGCACCGCCGCCGGCGCCATGGACAGGATGATCGACATCAACTGGCTCGAGGTCGCCAAGGTCCGCGACGCCATCACCGAGCAGTGGCGCCGCCGCGTCATTCCGCTCAGCCGCTGATGCCAGCCGGAAGCGTTTCCGTTTTCTCCGATCACGGAAACGCTTTATCTGTCTGTCTTTCCGCAGTTCCGCCCTTGGACAGGCCGCGTTCCGTGCCGGAATTGCCCCAGGAGTTCTCCATGCCCACGACTTCCGCTCCCGACGAGCATCTCAGACTGGAAGGAATCGGCGTCAGCTTCGGCGCCGTCAACGTGATCCCCTCGCTCGATCTTTCCGTCCGCAAGGGCGAGATGGTGGCCTTCCTCGGCCCCTCGGGATGCGGAAAGACCACGACGCTGCGGATCATCGCCGGCCTCAACAAACCCTCCCGGGGCAGCATCATGGTGGGAGGGCGCGACATCACGCACCTTCCCATCCATGATCGCGACATGGGCATGGTCTTCCAGAGCTACGCCCTCTTCCCGCACATGGACGTTTCGCACAACGTCCAGTTCGGGCTGCAGATGCGCAACGTCCCTGCCCGCGAGGCGGAGAAACGGGCGGCCCAGGCGCTGGAGATGGTCCAGCTCGGCCACCTCGCCCATCGCAAGCCGAAGGAACTGTCGGGCGGCCAGCAGCAGCGCGTGGCGCTCGCCCGCGCCCTCGTCATCGAACCGTCGATCCTTTTGCTCGACGAACCGCTGTCCAATCTCGATGCCAAGCTGCGCGACGAGATGCGCGTGCAGATCCGCGCCCTCCAGCAAGAGAGCGGCATCACCGCCGTCTTCGTCACCCACGACCAGGTCGAGGCGCTGTCGATGTGCGACCGCGTCGTCGTCATGCGCGGCGGCCATGTCGAGCAGTTCGGCACGCCGACCGAGGTCTACGAGCGCCCGGCGACGGCCTTCGTCGCCAATTTCGTCGGCCGCACGAACCGCCTCAAGGGCGTGGTAACCGCGGAAGGCACCCTCACGGGGGCCGGCCAGCAGCTCCGCTCCGCCACGCGCCTGCCCGCCGGCGCCGTCGACATCCTCGTGCGCCCGCACCGCATCCGCCTCCAGGAGACGGGCGAGGCCGACAACAAGGTCGAGGGCACCGTATCGACCATCACCTTCATCGGCGACCTCGTGCAATATGGCGTCAGCGTCGGCGGCGAGGAGATCGTCGTCGAGGAGGCGACGCGCCGGGGCCGCAGTCCGCTTTCCGCCGGCGACAGCGTCACGCTCGGCTGGTCGGCCGAGGACACGCTCATCTATCCGGCGGGCGAGAAATGAGCGCCGCCCCCGCCCTTCCGCGCGCCTGGCGCGACGGCCAGCTCGCCGTCCTCCTCCTGCTCCCCATCGCGCTCATCAACGCGATCGGCTTCATCCTGCCGGTGCTCAACCTCGCCCGCTATTCCTTCAACCGGTCGCGCATCGGCGGCGGCATCGAGCAGGTCTTCACCTGGGAGAACTGGGCGGGCCTGCTCAGCGATCCCTTCTATCTGGAGCTGGTGCTCAATTCCGTCTGGATCAGCCTTGCCATCACGCTGACGACGCTCGTCGTCTCCTACCCGATCGCGCTCTACCTGCACCGCGCCTCCGGCTCCTGGCGGACCTTCCTCACCGTCCTCGTCATCTCGCCGCTGCTCACCTCCGCCGTGGTGCGCACCTATGGCTGGATCGCGATCCTGACCGACGACGGCCCGGTGGTCAGCGCCATCAAGGCGCTCGGCCTGCCGGCGCCGAGCCTGATGTTCAACATCAAGGGCGTCTTCATCGGCCTCACCGAGATCCTGATGCCCTACATGATCCTGGCGCTGATGGCCGGTTTCGGCCGGCTCGATCCGCGGGTGGAGGAGGCCGCGCGCACGCTCGGCGCGACGCCGGCCCGCACCTTCCGCAAGGTCATCCTGCCGCTGACGCTGCCCGGCATCGCGCTCGGCTGCCTGCTGTGCTTCGTTCTGGCCGTCTCGTCCTTCATCACGCCCAAGCTGATGGGCGGCGGGCGGGTCTTCCTGCTGGCGACCGAGATCTACGACCAGGCGATCGTCACGCTCAACTGGCCGCTCGCCTCCACCCTCTCGATCCTCGTGCTCATCGTGTTCGGCGCGGCGCTCTGGGCCTATTCCGCCGTGCTGCGGCGTCTCGACTAGGAGGTATACACCCATGGAAATCCACAAGACCTCCTGGCCGATGCGCATCCTCGTCTTCGTGCTGTTCGTCTATCTGCTGGCGCCGGTCATCCTGGTCTTCCCGCTGTCGTTTTCCGGCGACCAGGTGCTGCGCTTCCCGCCCTCCTTCTGGTCGACGCGGTGGTATTCGGCGCTCTTCGCCAACAGCCAGATGCTGAAGGCCTTCTGGACCAGCCTGTCGCTGGCGGCGATCGTCACGGCGCTCTCGATCGTCATCGCCGTGCCGGCCGCCTGGGTGATGACCCGGCTGAAATTCACCGGACGGGACCTCCTGTTCAACCTCTTCACCGCGCCGCTGCTTTTGCCCACCATCGTGCTCGGCCTTGCCATCCTCATCGTCTTCGCCTCCTTCGGGCTGCTGGCGACGATGCACGGCCTCGTCTTCGCCCATCTGGTGGTGACACTGCCCTATGCGCTGCGCGTGCTCGCCGTCTCGCTCAGCACGCAGGACCGCGCCTGCGAGGAGGCCGCGCGCACGCTCGGCGCAAAACCGCTGACCGTGTTCTTCCGCGTCACCGTGCCGATGCTGACGCCCGGCATCGTCGCGGCCGCCGCGCTCTGCTTCCTCGTCTCCTTCGACGAGGTGGTCATCACGCTCTTCCTCACCGGCCCGCGCATCAGCACGCTTCCGGTCGAGCTCTACAACTATGTCTACAACCAGGCCGACCCGCTCGTCGCCGCCGCCTCGGCGCTCCTCATCCTGCTGACGCTCGCCGTGATCATGATCTTCGAGCGCGCGATGGGCCTCGGCAAGGCCTTCGTCAAGTAGGCGGCCGCACGGGCCGGCAGGACGGTCCTCATCGCAGGAGGAAGGCCCCGGCTCCTCCCGCGATGACGTGCTTCGCGCCGGGGGCCGGCGCCCGCACCCCCGGAAATCCGCCGCTCCGGAGGCGTCGCCGGCCGGGCCGGGCATGCCGGCGACATTCCCGGCCGCACCGCCGCGATGCGGGGCATGGCTGCAACGCCGTCGAGAATTCTTTCTGTTTTCCGTCTCCCTTTCTGGATTGTAGGGGACCGGAACTCTACGTTCCGCTCCAACGTCGTCGGCTGTGATCCGGAGCAACAATGTTCGCAAGCAACAAGGCATGGTCAAACGCGGCCGGGGCCGCATGGGTTTTGATCGCCATCGCCGTGGGGGGCCTGCAGGCCGCGTGGGCGCAAACGCCCGCCGCGTCGACCGCGCCGCTGGAGCTCGCCGCGGTCGACGTCACGCGCGTCGAGCCGCGCGACATCGCCAGCGACGTGCGGATCTCCGGATCGTTGGCGCCGATCCGCCGGTCGACGCATGCCGCACGCGTCGCCTCGACGATCGTCGAGCTGCCCGTCAAGGTCGGCGACGTCGTCAGGAAGGGGGACCTTCTCGTGCGCTTCGACACGCGGGCGCTCGAATCCACGCTGACCGTGCGCCGGGCTTCGGCGGAGGCCCTGACCGCGCAGCTGCAGCTTGCCGAATCCGTCCTGCGCCGCACCACCAGCCTCGGTCAGAGCGGCGCGTCCACGGAGGCGGCGACCCTGGAGGCCGAGGCCAATGTCGCCAATCTCGCCGCCCAGCTTCGCTCGAAGCAGGCCGAGATCGCGGATGCCGAGCGCGACCTCGCCGATGCGGAGGTCCGCGCCGTGTTCGACGGCGTCGTCGCCTCGCGGCCCGTCGAGCAGGACCAGACGGTGGCGCTCAACACCGAGCTCCTCACCATCGTCGATCTCTCCAGGATGGAGGTGGACGCGGGCGTGCCGACCAGCCGCATTCCCATGGTGCGGGTCGGCCAGCCGGTCGAGCTCACGGTCGAGGGTTTTGCGGACAGGACCTTCTCCGGCGCGGTCACGCGCATTTCGCCCACCGCCGTCGCCGGCTCGCGGGCCGTGCGGGTCTTCCTGGCGATCGACAACAACGACCGCACGCTGAAGGGCGGCATGTTCACGACGGGCATCCTCAAGGTCGACGAGCGGAAGGGCGTCATCGCCCTGCCGAACGCGGCGATCCGCCAGGACCAGACGGGCAGCTTCGTGCTCAAGGTGACGGAGGGCGTGCTGCGCCGCCAGCCGGTCGTGCTCGGCACCGCATGGACGGACCGGGGCCTCGTCGCGGTCTCGGGGCTCGAAGCCGGCGACGTCGTCGTGTCCGCGCCGCTGCCGGCGCTGGAAGCGGGCATGCCGGTCGTCGTCGAGGGGCTGTAAGCGATGTTCCTCACGCGCATCAGCGTCCGCCATCCCGTCTTCGCCACCATGATGATGGTGACGATCCTGGTCATCGGGCTGTTCTCCTATTTCCGCCTCGGCGTCGACCAGTTCCCCGAGACCGATCTTCCCATCGTCGTCGTCACCGCGAGCTATACGGGCGCCTCGCCCTCGACCGTGGAAAGCGAGGTGTCGCGCCCGATCGAGACGGCGCTGAACACGATCGGCGGCATCGACACGATCATCTCCGAATCCTACGAGGGCCGCTCCGTCGTCGTCGTGCAGTTCGAGCTCGACGTGGATTCGCAGGTGGCCGCCCAGGAGGTGCGCGACCGCGTCGCGCGGCTGGAGGCGAGCTTCCCCGACGCGGTGGACACGCCGCAGGTCACCCGCTTCAATCCGGACGACGCGCCCATCCTCTCCATCGCCGCCTCGTCCTCGAAGCGCACGCTTTCGGAGATCACCACGCTCGCCAACCGCGTGATCACCAACCGGCTCAGCGTCATCGCCGGCGTCGGCCAGATCTCGCTGGTCGGCGGCAGCGAGCGCCAGGTGCTCGTGATGGTCGATCCCGACCGCCTCGAAGCCTATGGCATCGCGGTCACCTCCGTCATGGACGCCATCCGCAAGGAGAACCAGGACCGCGCCGCCGGCACGCTGATCTCCGGCATCAACCAGAGGATCGTCACCGTCGAGGGCCGCGTGCCGGATGTGGCGGGCTTCAACGGCATCATCGTCGCGCAGAGCGGCGGCTATCCGGTCTATCTGTCCGACGTCGCGACGATCCTCGACATCGGCGCCGAGGTGACGAGCCGCGCCACCTACCAGGGCATGCCCTCGCTGGGGCTGGACGTCGTCAAGGTGCAGGGCGCCAACACCGTGCAAGTGGCGGCGGAACTGCGCAAGGAAATCGCGGCGCTGAATGTCGAGCTTGCCCCGGAAGGGATCGAGCTGAAGGTGACGCGCGACAATTCCCGGCCCATCGCCGCCCAGGTGCAGGAGGTCCAGCGCACCCTGATCGAGGGCGGCGTGCTCACCGTGGTGATCGTCTTCCTGTTCCTCAATTCCTGGCGCTCGACCGTCATCACCGGGCTGACCCTGCCGATCTCGGTGATCGGCACCTTCGCGCTCATCCATGCGCTCGGCTTCACGCTCAACACCATGACGCTCATGGCGCTGTCGCTGTCGATCGGCATCCTGATCGACGATGCGATCGTCGTGCGCGAGAACATCACGCGTCATCTGCACATGGGCAAGAGCCATGTGGACGCCGCCCTCGACGGCACGAACGAGATCGGCCTTGCCGTTCTCGCCACCACGCTGTGCATCGTCGCGGTCTTCCTGCCCGTCGCCTTCATGGGCGGCCTCATCGGCCGGTTCTTCCTGCAGTTCGGCGTGACCGTCGCCGTCGCAGTGCTCATCTCGCTCTTCGTGTCCTTCACGCTCGACCCGATGCTGTCGAGCGTCTGGTACGATCCGCAGTCCGAGGTGAACGCGAAGCGAGGCCCGCTCGGGCGGCTGATCGCGCGGTTCGACCGCTGGTTCGAGCGCCTCGCCGACCGGTATCGCCGGCTCATCCGCTGGACCTTCCGCTATCGCAAGACGACGGTCTTCGTGGTCATCGCGCTGTTCTTCGCAAGCCTGATGCTCGTGCCGCGCATCGGCGCGGAATTCCTGCCGCCGGCCGACCAGGGCGAGGTCTCCATCGCGCTGAAGGCCACCGAGGGCGCGTCGCTGGACTACATGGCGGCGAAGGTCGGCCAGGTCGAGCGGGCGCTGCGCGAGTTCGACTATGTCGACACCATCTATTCCACCATCAATGCCGGCGGCGCGCGCGGCTTCAACGAGGCGACGGTGGCCGTCCAGCTCAAGCCGAGCACCGAGCGCTCGGTGACGACGGCGGCCAGCATGGAGCCGTTCCGCAAGCGCCTCGCCTCCATTGCCGGCCTCGAGGTCTCCATCGGCCAGAACACGGGCATGGGCTCGTCGCAAAAGCCGCTCCAGCTTTCCGTGCTCGGCGACGGCGAGGCGGAGCTGCGCCGCATCTCCAACGAGATCACCACCGCCCTTGCCGCCATTCCCGGCGCGACGGAGGTCGAATCGTCGATCGAGAACAAGCGCCCGACGCTCGCCGTGCGGATCCGCCACGAGGCGGCGAGCGACCTCGACGTCTCGATCGCGGCCATCGGCGACACCCTGCGCCCGCTGGTGGCGGGCGATGCCATATCCGTCTGGAACGCGCCGGACGGGGAGACCTACGATGTCGTGGTGCGCCTGCCGGCGACGGGCCGGCGCGATGCCGCGCAGCTTCGCGACCTCACCATCGCCACCGGCCGGACGGACGAGAACGGCAAGCCGATCACCGTTCTGCTCGACCAGGTGGCCGACGTCATCGAAAGCACCGCGCCGGACGCCATCACGCGCAAGGACCTCTCCCGCGAGATCCGGATCGAGAGCAATATCGAGGGGCGCGCGCTCGGCGACGTGACGGCGGACCTCAACGCCGCCATCGCGAAGATGCAGATTCCGGCGGGCTACCGCATCAGCTTCGGCGGCGATGCGGAAAACCTCCAGGAGAGCATGGGCTATGCGCTCCAGTCGCTCGCCCTTGCCGTCATCTTCATCTACATCATCCTCGCCTCGCAGTTCGGGTCCTTCCTCCAGCCCGTCGCCATCATGATGACGCTGCCGCTGTCGCTGATCGGCGTCCTGATCGGCCTTCTCGTCACCGGCTCGACGCTCAACATGTTCTCGATCATCGGCTTCATCATGCTGATGGGCCTCGTCACCAAGAACGCGATCCTGCTCGTCGACTATTCCAACCAGGGCCGGCGGGAAGGCAAGAGCCTGCAGGACAGCCTGGCGGATGCCGGCGCGGTGCGCCTGCGGCCGATCATCATGACGACGCTGGCGATGATCTTCGGCATGCTGCCGATGGCCATCGGCCTCGGCGAGGGCGGCGAGCAGCGCGCCCCGATGGCCCACGCCGTCATCGGCGGCCTCATCTCCTCCACGCTCCTGACCCTCGTCTTCGTGCCCGTGGTGCTGACGCTGCTCGACCCGGTCGGCGCGCGCGTCGCCGGATGGTTCCCCAAGGGACCGCGCCACCGGGAGCGGCAGGCCGGAGAGGACACCTCCCTCCAGCGCCCCTGAAGCGTCTCGTCCCCGGGCGAGCCGAGCCGCAAAACGGCCCCGCCGGGCGGCAAAATCGCCGGTTTTAGGGAACCTTCCCGGCCCCCGGCCGTTTACGGTGCATTGCGAAAAAGTCTGCCAGCGCTGTCCGCTGGCGCAAAATTCCTCTTTTTCGGGTTCAACGCGCCCTCGCAAAGCCCTCATGCAATGAGGGGCGCGGCCCACAAGGTAGTACCGAATTCATGGCTCGTCTCGTCGTCGTTTCCAACCGCGTTCCCATTCCCGACAAGAGCGGGACTGCTCCTGCCGGCGGCCTCGCCGTCGCCCTTCAGACAGCGCTGGAGGCACGCGGCGGGCTCTGGCTCGGCTGGTCCGGCCGGTCCTGCACGGACGATGCGGTCGGGCCGCTGCAGAGGCTGAAGGAGGGCAATATCGAATATGCGCTCACCGACCTCACCGAGCGCGACGTCGAGGAATACTACCAGGGCTTTGCCAACCGGGTGCTCTGGCCGATCTGCCACTACCGGCTGGACCTTGCCGAATACGGCCGGCGCGAAATGGCCGGCTATTTCCGCGTGAACCGCTTCTTCGCAAGCCGCCTCCTGCCGCTCATCGAGCCGGACGACCTGATCTGGATCCACGACTACCATCTCATCCCGCTGGCCGCCGAGCTGCGCCGGCAGGGCGTGACCAACCGGATCGGCTTCTTCCTGCACATCCCCTGGCCGGCGCCCGACGTCTTCCACGCCATGCCGGTGCACGAGGCGCTGCTGACGAGCATGACCGCCTATGACGTGCTCGGCTTCCAGACCGAGCATGACCGCGAGAACTTCGCCGACTGCCTGTCGCGGCACGGCCTCGGCGACCGGCTGGACGCGTTTCGCTTCAACGCCGGCGAGCGGACCTTCACCGCCCGGTCCTATCCGATCGGCATCGAGACGGACGATTTCGCCGCGCTGGCGAAACGGGCGGCCGAGACCGCGCTGCACAAGCGCATGCTGCAGAGCCTCGACGGCAAGCAGCTCATCATCGGCGTCGACCGGCTCGACTATTCCAAGGGCATCACCCAGCGCATCGATGCCTTCGAATCCTTCCTCACCCGCCATGCCGACAGCCAGCGCAAGGTGACGCTGCTGCAGATCACGCCGAAATCACGCTCCGAAGTGCCGGAATACGAGGCGATGCAGCGGGCCGTCGCCGAACAGGCCGGCCGCGTGAACGGCGCGCTCGGCACGGTCGACTGGGTGCCGATCCGCTACATCAACCGCTCGCTGCGCCGCCCGGCGCTGGCCGGGCTCTACCGCATGGCCAAGCTCGCCCTGGTCACGCCGCTGCGCGACGGCATGAACCTCGTCGCCAAGGAGTTCGTCGCCGCGCAGAACGGGGAGGATCCGGGCGTCCTGCTGCTCTCCCGCTTCGCCGGGGCCGCGCAGGAACTGAAGGAGGCCGTGCTCGTCAATCCCTACGACGTCGAGGGCACCGCGGACGCCATCGCCCGCAGCCTCGCCATGCCCGTCGAGGAGCGCCGGGAGCGCTGGACGGCCATGATGAAGACGCTGCGCACCAACGACGTGTTCGCCTGGTGCGACGGGTTCCTCGACGATCTCGCCGCCGGCCCCGCGCCGCAGCAGGCGCGCCCCGCCGCCGCGTCGGCATCCGCCAGAGCGGCGGAGACGCGCGCGCAGACCTTGCGGAAATCCTCCCCGGCACCCCTCGCACGCTGGTCGTAGCCGATCCTCGACGCATGCGGGCGATGCCGCGTCATTCCGTGAATACGAGCCCGTCGGACAGTTTGCGCGCCGTGCGCAGGAGGATTTCCATGTTGCCGGTCGGATGCTCGACGGCAGCGGCCCTCGACGCGACCGTGGGGTGACCCGTGTCCCGGACGAAGCCTGTCCGCGCGGGACGGCTTCAGGCGGCGAAGCGCTCCATGACGAAAGCGGGGTGCGCGCCATGGCGGTCGGCAAGGGCGGCAAGCTCGGGCCCGGTGCTTTCGGCAAGGATGCCCGTCCTGACGAGGCAGGAGGCGAGCCCCGCGCCGGCGGCGCCGGCGATGTCGTGCTCCAGGCTGTCGCCGACGCAGACGATCCGGTCGGCCGCAAGACCCCCGAGCAGCGCCTGCGCCTGCCGGTAGATCGCCGGATGGGGCTTGCCGAACCAGCGCACCGGCCCGCCGAGATCCTGGTAGGCCAGCGCGATGCTGCCGGCGCCCGGCGCCGTGGCGCCGCCGCTTGCGAGCTTGTGCCGGTCGGGATTGGTGCAGTAGCAGGGCACGCCGCGCCGTGCGGCGGGGGCGAGGCGGCGGCGGTAGTCCGCCATCGGGACGCGATCGGCCTCGCTGCCGGAGATGATCACGATATCGGCCAGGGCCGCGTCCTCGACGCTCTCGAAGCCGAGGCGGTCGGCAAGGTTGCGGTCGCCGCCGCTGGAGATCGTCAGGCAGCGTGTCCCGGCCGCGGAACCGGCCGTCTCCCCGGCAAGGATGTCGTAGGCGACGTCGCCGGAGGTGAGGAAGCGGTCGAAGCCCGCCCGGTCGAAACCGAGCTTGACGAGCCGTTCGGCATTGTAGTCTCCGCTGCGGCCGGAATTGGACAGCACGATGACGGTCCTGCCCAGCGCCTTGAGGCGCAGCAGCGCCTCGTTCGCCCCGGGATAGGCGCCGTCCTCGTCCCGCAGCACGCCGAACTGGTCGACGAGAAAGGCATCGTAGCGGGCCGCCAGCGCCGCAAGGTCGGTCTTCGGGGCAATGCTCATGGCCAGCGATCCTTTCCGGCAAGGACGAGGGCCGCCGTGCCGACGGCCGCTTCCGCCGAATTCGACGGCAGGAAGGGAACGCCGAGCGCCGCCTCCCGCATGCGGGTCCAGGCCGGATTGGCCGCGCCGCCGCCGACCGTGCGCACCGAGCACAGGGGCGGGCCGCCGAGCGCCGCCAGCCGCGCATAGCCCGACGCCTCGATCGCCGCGATGCCTTCGAGGATCGCCTGGAAGAAGACGACGTCATCGGCCGGGCGCGGCGCCAGCCGCGGCGCATGGGCGGGATCGTTGACGGGGAACCGTTCGCCCGGCCGCAGCAGCGGATAATAGGCAAGGCCGGTCGGCCGGTCCGGCCGCAGCAGCGGCGTCATCGCCTGCACCTGCGCGTCGTCGAAAAGGCTGCGGATGACCGCGCCCCCGGAATTCGAGGCCCCGCCGGCGAGCCAGAAATCGAGGATGCGGTGGGAATAGATGCCGTAGTCCGCCGCATCGACCGGTTCCGCCGAGGCGAGCTTGACGACCAGCGTCGAGCCGAGCGCGGTCACGCCGTCGCCGATGGACGCGGCGCCCGTCGCGAGGAACGAGGCGCAGCCGTCCGTCGTGCCGGCGTGGTAGCGGCAGCCGTCCGGCAGGCCGAGGGCCCGGCCCGCCGCGCCGACGGTCGCCAGCGGCGCGCCGGCGCGTTTCACCTCCGGCAGGAGGCCGGCATCCATGCCGCAGGCTTCGATCCAGTCCGGCCAGCGCTCCGCGGCGAGATCGTAGCCCGTCTTCAGGGCGTTGTTCTCGTCGCTCGCCGGCGCGGCGAGCCCGAGCTGCAGGAGGATCCAGTCCGCCTGGTGCACGATGGCGTGAACGCCGGCCCGGCGCGAAAGATGGACGGCCTTGGCGAGCGGCGAGGTCGCGCCCCGCGCCGGGCTGTCCGCCGGCGCCGACGCCGCGATCCGGTCGAGGACGGCCCGGTCGGGACAGGGATCGTTGTACATCAGCGCATCGCCGATCGGCGCGCCGCCGGCATCGATGGCGAGCACCGTGCCGGAGGTCCCGTCGACCGCGACGCCCGTTATGGCGGCAAGCGCCCCGCGCGCGGCAAGTTCGCCGAGGCACGCGCCGACGCCGGCCCGCCACGCGGCGGGCGAGCGGCCGGCCGCGGCATCCCGGAACGGCGAGGACGCCATGTCGACGAGCGTGCCGTCGGCGGCAAGGGCGGCGGCGCGCACGCCGGACGTGCCGAGATCGATGCCGAGCGCGACGGCGGGTCCGGACGCCGCGCTCATGCCCGCTGGCTCGCCTTGCGGTCCAGCGCCTGGCGGTATTGCTCGGCCTCCCAATGGGTGAGCTCGTATTCCTGGTCGCTGCCGAGATGGACGATGGCGGCCCCTTCCGGCACGCGCGACACGACCTCCGCCAGGCAGCGCGCCATGACGCGGCCGCCAGCGGTGAGCGCGTCGGCGAGCAGCACGCCCCGGTCGGGCACGAGCAGCATCTTCGGCATGTCGAGCCCCCGCGCGCCGCGCGCCTGCGCATAGGCCGCCACGGTCTCGCCCGCGCCGAGCACGCCGATCTCCGTGCCGAGGAAGATGACATGGTCGGGATAGAGCGAACCGCCCGTGGCGACGGCGAGGTTGGCGGGATGGAGCGCGGTCTTGTGGCTGCCGGCATCCTCGGCGGCATGGAAGGGGGCGCCTTCGGCGAGGGCCTGGAGATGCGCCGCGTCCCCCGGCGCCGTCGCCCGCTCGTCCACCGAAAGGGCGGCGGTCACGCGGGCGATGCGCGCGCGCACCTCCTCCACCGTCTCGCCGGTGACGACGATGCCGTGGTTGAAGAGGATCAGCACGTCCGGCCGGCGCGCGGCGACGCGATCGATCTCGTGGGCGAGCGGCGTGCCGGGGCGGCGGTAGGGAATCATCGCCCAGGTCAGATCGGGCAGCGCGGCCATGCGCTCGGCGAGGATGCGCTCCCGCCCGGCCAGCACGGAAAGGGCGATGGCATTGACGCAGTGATAATGCGCGACGACGGCCTGCGGCAGCACCGCGTGGAAGCTGGTCTCGATCGACGGGCGCAGGCCGGAGGCGTTGAGCGCCGCGACGACGAAATCCGTCGCCTTTTCGGCGCTCGGGTCGCGCGCCCTGAGCGCCGCCACCAGCGGCGCGACCTCCACCGGCACCATGATGTCGCGCTCGCCGGCATGGGCAAGCCAGGTGCCGGAGGCCTTCACCCACATCACGCCGTCCCGCTTGAACGAGGTGTTGCCGCCGGCACCCTGCGTTTTCAGGATGTCGCTGCCGATCTCCCTCGAGAGCGCGAGAAATGCATCGAAGGCCGCCCTGTCCTCCGCCCGAATGCCCGAAGCCATGCGGCCCCTCCTCTAGACAGTCCGCCACCCGCTTTCCGGCTCGCCGGAAACTGAGTGAACTTTTTTGTGAATGGTATTTGCATGATCGCATATCGTCAACAGTGAAGAATTTTCGTCATCGTTCTTGATCGTTCCGCGTTAGTGTGATTATCTTCATTCATCGGCGAGGGAGACGCCGGGAGGATCATCCGTGAACGACACCGAGCGCCACAAGGCCATCATCGATCTTCTGCGCGAGACGCCCTTCGCTTCGGTGCGCGATCTCCAGGAGCATCTCGGCGTGTCGCCCGCAACGATCCGCCGCGACATCGACAAGCTGCACGACCTCGGCCGGGCCCGGAAGGTCTATGGCGGCATCTCCGCCAGCGAGGCGGCCGACAGCGGGCGCCTTTCGGCAAAACCCTATGACGAAAACCGCGACATCGCCGTGGAGGCGAAGCGGGCCATCGCCGCAACGGCGGCCGGCCTGGTGCGCGACGGGGATTCCATCATCGTGCATGCGGGCTCCACCTGCTATCAGCTCGGCATATTGCTGGCGCAGCGCAACCTGCGCATCTGGACCAATTCCATGCCGCTGGCCGCCCATCTCGGCGAGCACGGCACCTGCCAGCTCTCGCTTGCCGGCGGCGAGCTCTATCGCGAGCCGGGCATCATCCATGACAGCGCCGCCGGCTCGCCCGCCTTCTTCGCCTCGCGCTTCTTCCTCGGCACGCAGGGCATCAGCAGCAAGGGGCTGCTGGAATCCCATCCGCTGCTGGTCAAGGTGATCGGCGAGCTTTCGGCCTGCGCCGACGAGATCGTGCTGCTTGCCGACAGCCGCAAGTTCTCCATCCAGCCGCGCAACGTCGCCCTGCCGCTGTCGCGCATCGGCACGATCATCACCGATGACGGCCTGACGGACGCCGCCGCCCGGATGCTGGAGGATGCCGGCGTCACCATCCTGATCGCACGGACGGGAGGGACCAGTTGAGCACCGCCCCCATCGCCGTCTTCGATCTCGGCAAGACGAATTCCAAGCTCTTCGTCGTTTCTTCCGGCGGAAAGGTCGTCGACGAGGCGCGCACCCGCCCGGTCTGGCGGGAGGAGAAGGACCTGCGGGTGCTGGACGACGCGGCCCTCCTTGCCTGGATGAAGGACGAGCTTGCCCGCGTCGCCGCCGCCCATGGCGTCGACAGCGTCACCTTTTCCGGCCACGGCTGCACCTTCGCGCTCGCCGCCGGCGATGCGCTCGTTCACCCGATCCTCGACTACGAGCAGGAGCCGCCCGCCGAAATCGCCGCGCGCATCGACGCCATGGCGCCGGATTTCCGCGAGACCTTCTCGCCGCCGCTGCCGCTCGGCTTCAACTATGGCCGCCACCTCCTCTGGCTCGACGCGCGCGAACCGGACCTCCTCGAAAAGGCCGACGCGATCCTTGCCTATCCGCAGTTCTGGAGCTGGAGGTTCTCCGGCCGGAAGGTCTCCGAAGTCTCCTATCTCGGCTGCCATTCCAACCTCTGGGCGCCGCTGAAGGACGATTTCAGCAGCCTCGTCGACAGGATGGGCTGGCGCGGCAAGATGCCGGAGTTCTCCCGCGCCGGCGCCGTGATCGGCACGCACGCCGTCACGCTCGGCGACGGCCGCACGGTGGAGGTCGCGGTGCACAACGGCGTGCACGACAGCAATGCCGCGCTCTATTTCTACCGCTCGCTCGGCTTTGCCGATTTCACGCTGGTCTCGACCGGCACCTGGGTGATCGTCTTCAATCCGGCAAGCCCGCTCGAACGGCTCGACCAGACGCGCGACATGCTGGCGAATGTCACGGTCGACCGCCAGCCGGTCGCGACCATCCGCTTCATGGGCGGGCGGGAATACGACGTGGCGAGCGGCGGCTGGACGCGGCCGGTCCGCGAGGAGGCGCTGGCATCCGTCATCGCAAAACGCGCCTTCGCCCTGCCCTCCTTTGCCGCCGGCGGCCCGGTGCCGGGCCATGCCGGGCGCTTTTCCGGCCCGGCCGTCGAGGGCGAGGAACGCGCCGCCGCCGCCCTCCTCTATGTCGCGCTGATGACCGATCTTTCGCTCGATCTCATCGGCTCCGACAATACGATCGTCATCGATGGCGGGCTGGTCAGGACGGGGCTCTATGCCGCCGTGCTCGCGGCCCTGCGCCCCGGGCAGACCGTGCACACCAGCGCCAACCCGGAAGGCAGCGCCTTCGGCGCGGCGGCCCTCGTCTTCGAGGACCGCGGCCAGAACCCCTTCGTCAACGATTGCGCGGTCGCCGCGCCGGCCGCCCTTGCCGGCCTCGACGCCTACAGGCGCGAATGGCGCCGGCAGGTCGAGGCGATGCAGGCCGGGACCCGAAAGGAGAAGCGCGCATGACGGAACGGACGGACGCCCCTGCCCTTCTGGAGATGCGCGACATCAGCAAGACGTTCGGCGCGTCGAAGGCGCTGTCGCATGTGAACCTGACCGTGCATGCCGGCGAGGTGCATGCCCTGATGGGCGAGAACGGCGCGGGCAAGTCGACGCTGATGAAGATCCTGTCGGGCGCCTATACGGCCGATCCCGGCGGCACGGTGCTGATCGACGGGGAGCCGGTAACGCTCGGCGATCCGCTGAAGGCCAAGGCCCATGGCATCGCCGTCATCTACCAGGAGCTTTCGCTCGCCCCCAACCTTTCGGTGGCGCAGAACATGTTCCTCGGCAACGAGCCCGCGCGCTTCGGCCTTGCCGACCGCGCCGAGATGCGCCGGCGGGCCGAGCCGATCCTGAAACAGCTCGGCATCGGCTTTTCCGCCGCACGCCGCGTCGCCGAGCTCTCGCTCGGCGAGCGGCAGATGGTGGAGATCGCGCGGGCGCTGACGACAAAGGCGCGCATCATCGTCATGGACGAGCCGACGACCTCGCTGACCACGCGCGAGACCGACCGGCTGTTCGACGTCATCGCCCGGCTCAAGGCCGATGGCATCGCCATCATCTATATCAGCCACCGCATGGAGGAGATCTACCAGCTCTCCGACCGCGTCAGCGTGCTGCGCGACGGCGCCTATGTCGGCACGCTGGAACGCGCCGGCCTTTCCGCGGGCACGCTCGTCTCCATGATGGTCGGCCGCGACCTCTCGTCTTTCTACAAGAAGGAACACCGGCAGGCCGAGGGCACGCGCCCCGCCGTGCTGTCGGTGGACACCATCGGCGACGGCGTGCGCGTGCACGACTGCTCCTTCGAGGTGCGGGCGGGCGAGGTGCTCGGCATTGCCGGCCTCGTCGGCTCGGGCCGCACGGAGCTTGCCCGCCTCGTCTACGGCGCCGACCGCCGGACGACGGGCACGGTGACGCTGAACGGCACGGCGCTCGCCATCGCCACGCCGCGCGACGCGCTCGATGCCGGCATCGCCTATCTCACCGAGGACCGCAAGGCGCTGGGCCTCTTCCTCGACATGTCGATCAGCGACAACATCAACATCGGCGTCATCGCCGGGGATGCGAAGGCCGGCGGCGTCCTGAACTTCGCAAAGGCGCGGGACCGGGCGCTCGCGGCCATCAAGACCCTGTCGATCCGCACCGCCGGCACGCAGATCAATGTCGGCGCCCTGTCGGGCGGCAACCAGCAGAAGGCGCTTCTGGCGCGCCTCCTGGAGACGAAGCCGCGGGCGGTCATCCTCGACGAGCCGACGCGGGGCGTCGATGTCGGCGCCAAGTCGGAGATCTACCGCATCATCGACGCGCTCGCCGAGAACGGCATCGCCGTGGTCGTCATCTCCAGCGACCTGCCGGAGATCCTCGGCATCGCCGACCGCGTCCTGGTGATGCGCGAGGGGCGCATCGCCGGCGAGGTGACGCAGCCGATCGAACAGGAAGCGATCATGGCGCTGGCGACCGGCACGGCCGGCCAGGCCGCCTGACGGACAACAAGGGAACGGGACGGAACCATGGCTGCAAGCGAAACCGAAGACGCCCGGATGGACAGGCTGAAGCTGCGCTCGACGCTGACGGCGCTCGGCATGCTGCCGGTGCTCGTGCTGCTGGCGATCGGCTTCCATCTGCTCTCCGGGCGCTTCCTGTCGGTCAACAACCTGTCGATCGTCATGCAGCAGGCCTCGATCAACACGGTGCTGGCCGCCGGCATGACCTTCGTCATCCTGACCGGCGGCATCGACCTTTCCGTCGGCTCGATCCTTGCCGCCTCGGCGATGATCGCGGTCATCGTCTCGCTGGTGCCGGACCTCGGCATGCTGGGCATTCCGGCGGCGATCGCCGCGGGCCTTGCCTGCGGCTTCCTCAACGGCGCCATCATCGCCTGGCTGAAGCTGCCGCCCTTCATCGTGACGCTCGGCTCGCTGACGGCGATCCGCGGCGTGGCGCGCCTGCTCGGCAACGACACGACCGTGTTCAACCCGGACCTGCCCTTCGACTTCATCGGCAACGGCACGCTGTTCGGCGTGCCGTGGCTCGCCGTCATCGCCATCGCGACCATCCTCGTCTCCTGGTTCATCCTCAAGCGCACCGTGCTCGGCACCTGGATCTACGCCGTCGGCGGCAATGCGGAGGCCGCCCGGCTCACCGGCATCAAGGTGCCGCTGGTGCTGCTCTTCGTCTATTCGATGTCGGGCCTGCTTTCCGGCCTCGGCGGGGCCATGTCGGCCGCCCGGCTCTATGCGGCCAACGGCCTGCAGCTCGGCCAGGCCTACGAGCTCGACGCCATCGCGGCGGTCATCCTCGGCGGCACCAGCTTCGTCGGCGGCGTCGGCTCCATCTGGGGCACGCTGATCGGCGCCCTCATCATCGCCGTGCTGTCCAACGGCCTCATCCTCGTCGGGGTCTCCGACATCTGGCAGTACATCATCAAGGGCCTCGTCATCATCGTCGCCGTCGGCCTCGATCGCTACAGGCTCAAGGGCATTAGCCGGACCTGAGCCCGGCTGAACGAACCGGTCGTCACCGGAAACAACGGCGCAAAACGCCACCAAAGGAGGAAAACATGCGTCTTATGCCAAAGTTGCTCGTCGGCACCGCACTGGCCGCCGCGCTCGCCATGCCCGCAGCCGCCAAGGACCTCAACAAGATCGGCATCTCGGTCGGCCTGCTCGGCAACCCGTTCTTCGTCGCCACCATCAAGGGCATCGAGGACCGCGCCAAGGAGATCAACCCGAATGTCGAGGTGATCTCCGTCTCGGCCGACTATGACCTCAACAAGCAGGTCTCCCAGGTCGACAGCTTCATCGCCGCCGGCGTCGACATCATCATGCTGAACGCCGTCGACGCGAAGGCCATCGCCCCGGCCGTGAAGAAGGCGCAGGCCGCCGGCGTCGTCGTCGCCGCCTTCGACGTGTCGGCGCCCGGCGCCGACGTCACCGTCATGACCAACAACGTCAAGGCGGGTGAAGAAGCCTGCAACTACATCGCCGACAAGCTCGGCGGCAAGGGCGACGTCGTCATCATCAACGGCCCGGCCTCCTCCTCGATCCTCGAGCGGGTGCAAGGCTGCAAGGAGGCGCTCGGCAAGCATGCCGACATCAAGATCCTCTCCGACGACCAGAACGGCCAGGGCTCGCGCGACGGCGGCCTTGCCGTGATGCAGGGCCTGCTCACCCGCTTCGACAAGATCGACGCCGTCTTCGCCATCAACGACCCGACGGCGATCGGCGCCGAGCTCGCCGCCAAGCAGCTGAACCGCAGCGAATTCTTCTTCACCGCGGTCGACGGCGCGCCGGACATCGAGACCTCGCTCGCCAGCGGCAATTCCATGATCAAGGCCTCCGCCTCGCAGGATCCCTATGTCATGGCCGGCCAGGCGCTGCAGCTCGGCGTCGAGGTGCTGAAGGGCAACAAGCCGGCCGAGCCCGTCGTGCTGCTCGACCCGCAGCTCATCACGGCCGAAAACGTCAAGGACTACAAGGGCTGGACCGCAGCCCGCTAAACACGCCTCCCAGACGGTCGGGCGCCGATAGCGCGCCCGGCCGGATCTTCGTTTCCTCCATCGTCAGAAAGCGGCCGGGCCATGTCGAAAATCGGTGTCCATTCCTTCGTCTGGAGCGCGGGCTCCTCGCGCGGCGAACTCGAAACGGCGCTCGAGAACACGCAGCGGCTCGGCTACAGGCTCATCGAATTCTCCTATCTCGATCCCGCGCAGGTCGATGTGAAATGGCTTGCCGGCCGTATCAGGGAACGCGGCCTCGACGTCGCCATCAGCATGGGCCTGCCGCCGGAGGGCGACATTTCCAGCGCCGACCCGGCGATCGTCGCCCATGGCGTCGACATCCTCGACCGGGCTGTGGCGCTGGTGCGCGACCTCGGCGGCACGAAGCTCGCCGGCATCCTCAGCTCCGCCCACGGCAAGCAGGAGCACAGCCTGTCGAGAAAGGGCTGGGACACCAGCGTTGCCGCGCTCTCCAAGGTGGCGGACCGGGCCAGGGCGGCCGGCGTCACGCTCAATCTCGAAATCGTCAACCGCTTCGAGAGCAACATGCTGAACACCGCCGCGCAGGGCATGGCCTATATCCGCGACACCGGTGCCTCGAACGTCTTCCTGCACCTCGACACGTTCCACATGAACATCGAGGAGGCCGATGTGGGCCTTGCCATCCGCCACGCGGCCGGCAAGATCGGCTACCTGCATATCGGCGAGAGCCATCGCGGCTATCTCGGCACCGGCACGATCGACTTTGCGGCGATCTTCGATGCGCTCGTCGCCATCGGCTGGGACGACTATGTCACCTTCGAATCCTTCTCCACGACGATCGTCGACAAGGACCTTTCCCTGAAGACGGCGATCTGGCGCAATCTGTGGGACGACAATGTCGCGCTCGCCCGCCACGCCCACCGCTTCATCGAACTCGGCTTGGAAACGGCGCGGCTCAAGCAGGCGCTCGTCCGCGAGGCGCACCTGCCCGCCTGAAAAACGAGGCCGGGTCCCGGCAAGCCGGGGCGCGGCTCACTCCTTGCCGCGCTGCACCACGACGCTCAGCAGCGCCAGCGCGCCCGAGCCCACCATCAGGAAGAACGAGACGGCGTTCAGCACCGGCGTCGAGCCGACCTTCACCATGCGGTCGTACATGGTGATGGTCAGCGGCGCGTCGGAGCCGACCAGCATCAGCGTCGTGTTGAAGTTCTCGAAGGAGACGAGGAAGGCGACGACGAAGGCGGAGAAGAGCGCGGGCATCAGATAGGGCAGCGTCACCGTCGCCAGCACGCGCAGCCGCGTCGCGCCGAGATTGAGCGCGGCCTCCTCCAGCGAGATGTCGAACTTGCGCAGGCGCGCGGCGATGACCAGCGAGGTGATGGTCGTCAGGAACGAGAACTGGCCGAGGATGACGAGGAAGATGCCCGGGCGCAGGAAATCCCATTCGATGCCGAAGGTCTCCTCGAGCCCGTTGGCGATCATGCTGGCGAAGACGAGGATCGAGATGCCGAGGATGACGCCGGGAATGACCAGCGGCACGATCATCAGGATGTAGAAGAAGCTCTTGCCGGGAAACTGCTTGCGCTCGAAGAGGAAGGCGTTGCAGGTGCCGGCCGCGACGGCGAGCGCCGAGACGATGACGCCGATATAGAGCGAATTCTCAAGGCCGCGCAGCAGGCGCCGGTCGTGGAACATGCCGATCTTCGGCTCGGTGCTGCTGAAGAACCAGTCGAGCGTGAAGCCGTTCCACGGCAGCGCCGGGAACATGGAATCGTTGAAGGCGAACATGCCGGCGGCAAAGAGCGGGGCGGCGAGATACAACAGGAACGCCAGCATGTAGCCGCGGTAGAGCCATTGCAGGAAGGGCGATTGCGGGGCCGCGACGTTCATGGTCAGTCCTTTGCGACGGTGGAGGCGAGGCTCTGGCCGGTGAGCCGCAGGCCGAGCCAGACGACGAGCGAGGTGAAGACGAGCAGCAGCACGCCGAAGGTCGCCCCCGATTCCCAGTTGTAGCGCGTCACGAACTGTTCGTAGATCTGCTCGGTGAACCACATGCTGTTCTTGCCGCCGAGCAGGATGGGCGTGAGATAGCTGCCCGCCGTCAGCATGAAGACGATGATGCAGCCGGCGACGATGCCCGGCATGGCATAGGGCACGACGATGCGGCGGAACACGGTGAAGCGGCTGCCGCCGAGATTGTAGCCCGCCTCGATCAGCGAATTGTCCATGCCGTCGAGCGTGGAGACGAGCGGCACGATCATGAAGAGCACGACCGTGTAGACGAGGCCCATGACGACGGTGGCGTCGTTGTAGAGCAGTTCGACCGGGCCGCCGACGAGGCCGATCTTCTGGAGGAAGGTCGAGACGAGGCCGGTCTCGCGCAGGATGACGATCCAGCCGAAGGCCCGCACGAGGTCGCTCACCCAGAGCGGGATGAGGCACATCAGGAAGAGCGCGGCGCGCGCGCGGCGCCGGGCGATCTTGGCGATGTAGTAAGCGACGGGAAAACCGACGGCGAGCGCCATGGCGGTGACGAGGATCGACATCCAGGCCGTGCGCAGCAGCGTGTTCCAGTAGATCGGCTCGGAGAGGAAGGCGATGTAGTTCGCAAAGCCGAAGGTGTATTCGCCCGGCCCCACCTTCTCGCGCAGCGAGATATAGCCGATGCCGAGCTGCGGCAGGATGATCAGCAGCGCGATCCACAGCGCGAAGGGGGCGAAGAGCAGGATGAGCGAGAGTTTTCCGATATCGGTGCGCGCCATCGCCCTCACCCCGCAACGGAAAAGGCGCGGCCGTGGCTCCGGCTCCAGCCGATGGCGACCGTCTCGCCCGGCGCGATCTTGACCGAACCGTCCATCACCGCCTGGCCGACCTCGACGAGGTGGCCGTTCGCCATGCGCACGAGGATGCGGCTGCTCGCGCCGTTGAACAGCAGGCTCTCGACGGTGCCCTCCAGCCCGTTCTCGCTGCCGGCGCCGATCGAGATGACCTCCGGGCGCACGAAGAGCTCGACCGGCCCGCCGGCCGCGATGCGCTCGTCCCCGGCGAGCGCGATCGCCTCGCCGCCGCCGTCGATCGCCACGCGCACCCTGCCGTCCGAGACCGAGAGCGCCCGGCCGGGCCAGCGGTTACTGTCGCCGACGAAGCCGGCGACGAAGCCGGTCTTCGGATTGTTGTAGAGGTCCTGCGGCGCCCCGATCTGCTCGAACCGGCCGGCATTCATGACCGCGACATTGTCGGACATCAGCAGCGCTTCCGACTGGTCGTGGGTGATGTAGAGGAAGGTCGTCTCGAACTGGTGCTGCAGCTGCTTCAGCTCGATCTTCATGCGCTCGCGCAGCTTGAGGTCGAGCGCGCCGAGCGGTTCGTCGAGCAGCAGCACGTCCGGCTCCAGCACCATGCAGCGGGCGATGGCGATGCGCTGCTTCTGGCCGCCGGAGAGCTGGGAGACCTGCTTTTCCGCCGTGCCGGGCAGGCCGACGCGGTCGAGCACCCTCGCCACCTTGCGGGCGATGTCGGCCCTGTTCTCGCCGCGGCAGCGCAGGCCGTAGGCGATGTTCTCGCCGACATTCATCATCGGGAAGAGCGCGAGATGCTGGAACACCATCTTGACGGGGCGCTTGTTCGGCGGCGTCGAAAGCACGGACCGGCCCTTGATGCGGATGTCGCCGCCCGTCGGCGTCTCGAAGCCGGCGATCATGCGCATCAGCGTGGTCTTGCCGCAGCCGGAGGGGCCGAGAATGGAGAAGAAGGACCCGCGCGGGACAGCGAAGGACACGCTGTCGACGGCGGTATAGGCGCCGAACCGCTTGCTCAGGCTTTCGCATTGAAGATCGTGCATGGAGTGCTCGTTGCTCGCGGCCATCGGGAAAACAGCCGGCCAAGGGCGCCCTCGGCCGGCCGGAACTGCCTTGGGAGGCGATCAGTTGGACGTCGCGGCCTTGATGCGCTCCAGCGCCTTGCCTTCCATGTCCTCGAGCCCCGCCGGAATGTTGGCGAAGAACTTGAGGTTGGCGAGGTCCTGCTCGTCGAAGGCGGCCTTGACGGCGGCCTGCTTGTCGTCCGGCAGGAGGTCGATGCCGTTGCTGACGGCGGCGATGGCACCGGTGGAATCCGACATCAGCTTGACGATCTCGGGCTTCATGACGAAGTTGATCCACTTGTAGGCGGCATCGTCCGCCTCGCCCTTGCGCGGGATGACGAAGGTGTCGATCCAGGCGAGCGCGCCGGTTTCCGGCGGCACGTAGACGAGGTTCTTGTTCTGGCCGTAGAGCTTGAAGGCCGTGGAATCCCAGGCCTCCGAGACGACGACCTCGCCCGACAGCAGGAGCGTCGAAAGGTCGTCGCCGCCGTTCCAGTAGGTCTTGACGTTGTCCTTGCAGGCGATCAGCTTTTCCGTCACCTCGTCGAGCATCGTCTGGTAGGCCGCCTTGTCGCCATAGAGCGCGAACGGGTCCTTGCCGAGCGAGAAGGCCGTGCCGAGCAGGATGGTGCGGCGCAGGCGCATCGAGGT
The DNA here is from genome assembly GCF_963942435.1 of Shinella sp. WSD5-1. GTDB lineage: Bacteria > Pseudomonadota > Alphaproteobacteria > Rhizobiales > Rhizobiaceae > Shinella > Shinella yambaruensis. The sequence goes on along the minus strand of NZ_OZ012600.1, from coordinate 156,373 downwards.
GCGGCCCTTGTATTCCGGATTGCAGAGGTCGCCCCAGCCCTTGACGTTCGGCGCCTTGGAAATGTCGGCGACGATGCCGGACGTGCCCCACTGGTGCGGCACGGCGTAGAGCGCGCCGTCGATCGTCGCATTGGCCTTCACGCCGTCGAGCAGGTTCGGCGCCAGGTTCGCCGTCTCGATCTTCGAAAGGTCGAGCGGCTTGTAGATGTTGTATTCCTGCTGGGCCGCGAAGATGCGGTCATGGCTCGGCTGGGCGAGGTCGTAGCCCGCGCCGCCGGTCGCCCGGAGCTTCGCGACCATCTCCTCGTTGTTGGACAGCGTCACCTCGACGGTGATGTCGGGGTTCGCCTCCTCGAAGAGCTTGATGACGTTGTCCGGTGCATAGCCGCCCCAGGTGAGCAGGCGCAGGGTCTCGGCCTGTGCCGCATTGCCTGCCATGAACAGGGCAAGCGCCGTCGTCGCGGCGAGCGCGAATGTCGTTTTCATGCTGTTCTCCTCTTCCGTTTGGCTGTTGCAAGTCGCCGTTTTTCCGGCGTTCTTCCCCATGGAGGGCCATCTCGCTCCCGTCGATGACGCTCTATTCCCGATTTCTAGCCGCTGGCATCAAAGGACGAGATTGGCTTCCCCGAAAGGTCCATTATCTCCTTGCCGTAAGACCATTATGACGATCCACCGATCTTCGCCGTCAGGCTTTTCGTGCGCGTGTAGCTGCGCAGCGCGGCAAAGCCCTTCTCGCGGCCGAAGCCGGACAGCTTGTTGCCGCCGAAGGGCACCTCGATGCCGCCGGCGAAATATTCGTTGATGTAGACCTGGCCGGCGTCGATATCGCGCGCCATGCGGTGGGCGCGGCCGAAATCGCCTGTGTAGATGCCGGCGACGAGGCCGAAATCGGTGCCGTTCGCCACCGCCACGGCCTCCTCCTCGCCGTCGACGACCTGAACGGAGAGGACGGGGCCGAAAATCTCCTCCTGGATGACGGGATCGTCCGCCTTTACCGCGTCGAGGATCGTCGGCTGGAAGAACCAGCCGGCGCCGCTCTGCGGGTCCGTCGCCCGCTCGCCGCCGGCGGCGACGGTGACGCCGCGCGCGCGGGCACCCTCGACATAGCCGGCCACCTTGTCGAGATGCGCGGCGGAGGAGAGCGCGCCGACCTGCGGGCGGCGCAGGCCATGGCCGAGCCTGAGGCCGGCCGCGCGCCCGGCAAGGCGCCCGACCAGTTCGGCATGCACCCCGCGCTCGACGACGAGGCGCGAGCCCGCCGAGCAGATCTGCCCGGCATTCTCGTAGATCGCGCCGAGCACGCCCTCCACGGCGGCGTCCATGTCCGCATCGGCCATGACGATGACCGGCGACTTGCCGCCGAGTTCGAGCACGACGCTGGCGACATGCGCGGCGGCCGACTGCATCACGCGGATGCCCGTCGGCACGGAGCCGGTGAAGGTGACGTGGCGGACATCCGGATGGGCGACCAGCGGCCCGCCGGCCTCCGCGCCCGTGCCGGTGACGACGTTGCAGACGCCGGCGGGAAGGCCGGCGCGGGCGAGGATGTCGGCGAGCATCAGCGCCGTCAGCGGCGTCTGCTCGGCGGGCTTGGCGACCACGGTGCAGCCGGCGGCGAGCGCCGGCGCGATGCTGCGGGCGGCCGTCGAGAGCGGGTAGTTCCAGGGAATGACATGGGCGGTGACGCCGGCCGGCTCCTCGATGGAATAGCCGATATGGTCGGCGCCGAGCGGGAAGGTGTCGCCCTGGATCTTGTCGGCCGCGCCGGCGTAATAGTCGAAGCAGCGCGCCGCGCCCGCGACATCGCCCTCCGCCTCCTGCAGCGCCTTGCCGCTGTCGAGGCTTTCCACCACGGCAAGCCGCGCCGCCTCCGCCCGGATGAGTTCGGCGGCGCGCGACAGGATCGCGCCGCGGGCGCTCGCCCTGGTGCGGCCCCAGGCGCGCTGGGCGCGGCGGGCGGCGGCGACCGCCCGGTCCACGTCGCTGCCGTCACCGGCGGCGAAGGCATGGTAGGGCCGGGCGGAGCCGGGATCGAAGGTCTCCATCGTGCGCCCGCCCGAAGCCGCGACGAAGGCGCCGTCGATGAAATGCCCGGTGGGCAGGCCGGAAAGCGTGCCGCTGGCGAAATACTCGCCGACGAGGGTCTCGGTGTTCATCTCAGTTCGCCTCGCTCATCTGGTAGCTGGAGCGCGCCAGCCATTCCGGATCGATCTCCACGCCCCAGCCGGGCTCCTCGCCCACCGTCGCCCTGCCGTCGACGATGGCATAGGGCGACGAGCGGAAGAGGCCGTCCTGCCAGGGATAGTAGTCCTCGCCCTCGATGGAGAATTCGAGGTACTTGCCGCCGTTCGGGATGGCGCGCAGCAGGTGCATGGTGAAGAGCGTCACCATGGAGAGGTTGGCGGCGTGCGGCGTCACCGGCAGGCCGGCGGCCGCGGCCATGCGCACCACGCGCAGCGTCCGGCTGATGCCGCCGAGATAGCAGATGTCCGGCTGCACGATGTCGACGGCGCGCATCTCGATCATGCGCCGCCAGGTGGCGAGGTCGCAGTCCTGCTCGCCGCCGGTGACGTCGATGTCGAGCGCCTCGGTCACCTGCCGCGTCTGTTCGAGCTCCCAGTAGGGGCAGGGCTCCTCGTAGTGCACGAGGCCGTTGTCCTGCATGATCCTGCCGACCTCGATGGCGCGGGCCGGCGAATAGCAGGAATTGGCGTCGGCCAGGAGATCGGCCTCCGCGCCGACGGCCCGGGCGATCGCCGGGATGATCTCCTCCGTCCGGCCCGGCCATTCGTCCCGGTCGCGCCCGCATTCCGCGCCGACGCGGAACTTGAAGGCGTCGAAGCCGTATTCGCCGCGCAGGCGCCTGAAGCGCTCGGCCTCGTCGGCCGGCGTGATGTCGCGCTTCATCGAGGAGGCATAGGCGCGCAGCGGGCCGGCCGAGCCGCCGAGCAGCGCCGCGACGGGCTTTTCCGCCAGCTTGCCGCGCAGGTCCCAGATCGCCGTGTCGAGGCCGCAGAAGGCGCGGCAGAGATAGGAGCCCGGGAACTTGTGCTCGCGCTCGAAGAGGCGGTCGAGATGATCGTCGAGATCGGCGATCTCGGCGCCGACCGTATAGGGCGCGACCTGGCGGTGCAGCACCTCGGATGTGATGTCGGCATTGTAGGTCGAGACCTGGCCCCAGCCGGTCGCGCCGGTCTCGTCGGTGATGCGGACGAAGCCGACATGGCGGTTGCAGAAGGTCTCGATGCGCTTGATCTTCATGGCGGTCCGGTCTGTCTGGTGGGCGAAGGCGCCTCGGGCGGATAGGCCCTTGACGCCGCGAACTGGTCCGACAATCATCGGAAAATATTCGGGCGAGAAGGTCCACTTTGCTTTTCGTAGCGGACCATTATTGCGGCGGGACGACAGGCCGGAGGGCGAGATGGTAAAATATCCGGGCGGCGCGCTGCTGCCCACGCTGCAGTTCGACCGCGGTTCGCGCACGCCCATCAGCGCCCAGCTCTCTTCGGCGTTGCGCGACATGATCCTTTCGGGAAAGCTGCAGCCGGGCGAGCGCCTGCCCTCCAGCCGCACGCTGGCGAAGGACCACGGCGTCTCGCGCACCACGGCGATCAGCGTCTACGAGCAGCTTGCCGCCGAGGGGCTGCTCCGCTCCAGCATCGGCGCCGGCGCCTATGTCACGGACACCCTGCGCGACGGCCGGCCGGCCGCGGTCCCGGCAAGCCCGGCCGGAGACGAGATCCGCAGCCCGCCGCGCCTTGCCCAGCTCAGCGCGGACGCCTCCGAGCACTATTTTCCCCGCCTCGCCCATCCGGAGAACCCGCGCCCCTTCATCACCGGCATCCCGGCCTTCGACGAATTCCCGATGGCGCTGTGGGCGAGCATGGTCGCGCGCTACTGGCGCCAGCCGCGCAACCTCCTGCTCGGCTATCCGCCGGCCGAGGGGCTGATGGAGCTGCGCCGGGCCGTGGCGATGCACCTGCGCGCCAACCGGGGCATCACCTGCGAGCCGGAACAGGTCTTCATCTTCAACGGCGCGCAGGACGCCTTCAACCGCATCGGCAACACCCTGCTCGACCCCGGCGATGCCGTCTGGATCGAGAATCCCGGCGCGATCGGCGCGCGCAACAGCCTGATCTCGTCCGGCGCGCGGCTGGTGCCGCTCGGCATCGACGAGGAGGGCATCAACGTCGCCGAGGGGCTGGAGGTGGCGCCGGATTTCCGCCTCGCCTTCGTGACGCCGGCCCACCAGCATCCGCTCGGCGTGACGATGAGCCTGCAGCGCCGCTTCGAGCTGCTGCGCGCCGCCGAACGGGCCGGCGCCTGGATCATCGAGGACGACTATGTCGGCGAGTTCCACTATGCCGGCCATCCGCCGCCGACGCTGAAGAGCGTCGATACGTCCGGCCGCGTCATCTATGTCGGCAGTTTCTCGAAGACGCTGTTCGCGGCGCTGCGCCTCGGCTATGTCGTCGCGCCGCCGGGCCTGGTCGACGTCTTCTACCGCATCGCCGGGGCGACCCTGCAGGGCTCGCCCGCCAGCCTGCAATCGGTCGTCGCCAGCTTCATCGAATGCGGGCATTTCGCCAGCCATATCCGCCGCATGCGGCGCGTCTACGCCGAACGGCTGGAGGCGCTGCTCGGCGGGGCGGCGCGCCACATGGCGGGCCTCCTGGAGGTCGCGCCCACCGAAACGGGCTTCCACACGATCGGCCGCCTGGCGGAGGGCCTTGACGAATTCGCCGTCGCCCATCGCGCGGCCGAGCGCAACGTGCTCGTCTCGCCGATCGGCCGCTTCGCCATCACGCCGGTGCGCCAGCGCGGCCTCGTCCTCGGCTTCAGCTCCGCCCCGCCGCGCATGATCGCAGGCGCGGCGCAAACGCTCGGCGCGGTCCTGAAGGACATGTGCAAGGCGGAAGGCCGCAGCCGCATCGGCGCCTGAACCGCGCCCGCGCTTCAGCGCGCATCGGCAAGGATGAGGTCGGCTCCCTTTTCGCCCACCATGATGGTCGGTGCGTTGAGGTTTCCCGCGGTGATGCGCGGGAAGACCGAGGCATCGACGACGCGCAGCGCCTCCAGCCCGTGGACGCGCAGGCGCGGATCGACCACGGACGCCGCCGCATCCGGCCCCATGGCGCAGGTGCCGCAGGGATGGAACACCGAGCCGGAGCGCGCGCGGATGTCGGCGATCAGCGCCTCGTCGTCAAGAATCCCGGCACCCGGGCGGATCTCCTCCTCGATGATCTCGCGCATCGGGCCGGTCCGCGAAAGGCGCCGCAGGAAATGCGCGGCCTCCAATAGCTCCTGCACGTCCTCTTCCGTCGAAAGGTAGTTCGGCTGGATTTCCGGCGCGGCGAATGGATCGGCGGAGCGGATGGTGAGCTGCCCGCGGCTCGTCGGGTGGCAATTGGACACGCCGACGAGGAAGCCGGGAAAGGGATCCGGGCTCATCAGCGCCCGCCGGCCGGGAAGGGCGCGGGTATAGCTGACGGGGGAGAAATAGAGCTGCATGTTCGGGCGCGTGCGCTCCGGGCCGGTGCGGAAGAAGCCGCCGCCCTGGTTCACGCTGAGCGAGAGCGGGCCGCCCCGCGTCAGCACATAGCGCAGCCCCACCCGCAGCCGCCCCCACCAGGGCCGCAGCACGTCGTTGAGCGTCGGCCGGCGGCTCCTGTAGAGATGGTCGAAGCCGATATGGTCCTGCAGGTTGCGTCCGACCGCCGGCGCGGCATGCACGACATCGATGCCGTGGCGCTTCAGGAGGTCCGGATCGCCGACGCCGGAAAGCTGGAGCAGCTGGGGCGTGTTGACCGCGCCGGCCGACAGGATGACCGAGCGCCGCGCGCGGACCTGGCGGGTCTCTCCGCCCTGCCGGTATTCGACGCCGACCGCCCGCTTGCCGTCGAACAGCACGCGCGTCGCCTGCGCGGCCGTGATCACGCGCAGGTTCGCCCGCCTGCGGGCGGGGGCGAGATAGGCGGTCGCCGCCGAGCAGCGGAAGCCGTTGCGCGTCGTGATCTGGTAGATGCCGATGCCCTCCTGCGTCGCGCCGTTGAAATCCGGATTGCGCAGCAGGCCGGCCTCGACGCCGCCGGCAAGATAGTTCCGGCAGAGCGGGTGCACGACATCCTCGATATTGGTGACGGTCAGCGGCCCGCCCTTGCCGCGCCATTCATCGGCGCCGGCGGCATTGTCCTCCATGCGCCGGAACAGCGGCAGCACGTCCTGATAGCCCCATCCCGGATTGCCGAGCGCGCGCCAGCCGTCGAAATCCTCGGCCTGCCCGCGGATGAACACCATGGCGTTGATCGAACTGGACCCGCCGACCACCTTGCCGCGCGGCCAGTAGGACTGGCGGCCGTCGAAGCCCGGCACCGGCTCCGTCAGGTACTTCCAGTTCAGCGTCCGGTGATAGAAGGCCTTGCCGTAGCCGATCGGCATGCGCACCCAGAAGTTCAGGTCGCCGCCGCCGGCCTCCAGCAGCGCCACGCGATGGCGCCCGCCGTCGGAAAGGCGGTTCGCCAGCACGCAGCCCGCCGAGCCCGCGCCGACGATCACATAGTCGAATTCATCCATCTGCCGATCCACTCCCCGTGCCTCGGCCCTTTCCTATCGCGGACCGGACCGCGGGGCAGCGTCCATTTCGATCAGATCGACAGACCAGTCCGCCCTGCATCCGCCGGATGGAGACGCGCGGGACCGGACTTCAAATCCGGTTGGGGCAGCGCGCCTGTCCCGGGTGGGTTCGATTCCCGCTCCCCTCCGTCAGCCGCGGCGGCGCGCCGTCAGTCCCTGTTTTCGCCGACGTGCCTTCGCAGGGCGTCGAGCGCCTGGCGCATGCCGTGCAGCTGGTCCATCAGGTGCAGGATGACGTCGATGCCGGCATCGTTCGCGCCGAGGCCCGCGCGCAGCTCCAGGATCAGACGCGCCCGGGCGATGTCGATCTCCCGGAACCGCGGGCCCGACGGCGTCTGCTCGGGCACCAGCCATTCCTGCGCGATCCACACGTCCACAACCTGCCCCTTCAGCCCGGCGCTCTCCAGGAACGCCTCCTTGCTCATCGCCATGATCACGCCTCCTCACGCGGATTGAACGCCTGCCCCTTCGCCCAGCCGGCCACGAAGGCCTCTAGCGCCGGGTCCGGCGGGCTCGGCAGAACCACCTTCAGCCGCACCAGCTGGTCGCCGAAGCCCCCGCCCCGGCGCGGCGCCCCCTTGCCCTTCAACCGCAGCGTCGTGCCCGTGTTCGAGCCCTTCGGAACCGTCATCGTCACCGCGCCCGTGGCCGTCGGAACCCGCACCCGGCCGCCCAGAACCGCCTCGCCCAGCGAGACCGGCAGCTCGAGCGTGATGTCGTCGCCCTCCCGCGTGAAGCGCGGATCGGCCAGCACCTCCACCTCGATCAGCGCATCGCCCGCCCCGCCGCCGCCCGGCGCCCCCTTGCCCTTCAGCCGGATCACCTGGCCGCTGACCAGGCCCGGCGGGATCTTCACGTCCAGCGTGCCGCCGTCCGGCAGCGTGATGCGCCGCGTCGCCCCGGCAATGGAATCGGCAAAGGCGATCTCCAGCCGGTAGTGCAGGTCCGCGCCGCGCCGGTTCGCCCGCCCCTTCTGGCTGCGGCGCAGGAGGTCGGCGAAGATGTCGTCGCCGTCCATGAAGTCGGCATAGGCCGAGGCATCCGCATAGGGATGGTCCGCCGGCCCGCCGGCATAGTCGCGGTAATAGCCCTGGCGCGGCGGGCGCTCGGCGCCGGCGGCGTCGATCTCGCCCGCGTCGAAGCGCTTGCGCTTGTCCGCATCGCCCAAAAGGTCATAGGCCGCGGCGACCTCCTTGAACTTGTCTTCCGCCGCCTTGTCGCCCGGATTGAGGTCCGGGTGCAGCTTCTTGGCAAGCTTGCGGTACGCACTCTGGATCTCGGCCGCCGTCGCGCCGGGCACAACGCCGAGAACATCATAGGGACTTGTCACGACCGGCTCCAAATCGGGTTGAACTTGCCCTCTATATTGGTCCGCGACGCGCCGCCCGCAACATACGGGCTCTAGGCCCACCGTCTTTTTTCAGGAAGGCCGCCCCGCCACCGCCGACCTGCCGCATCGCGTTCGCAAAGCCTCCATGCCGCCCGTTCCGGCACCGGCAGTCCGAAGCCCCATCCGGACAGTCCGCGTCTGCGAAGCGAACGATGCAGAGGGCGGTGCGCGCAAATCCAGCCGTGGCCGCTTCCGGCCAAGCTACAGGTGCAGTGCGCTTTTTCTTATAAAAGCGAGGAATTCCGCACGGCCCGTCCGGACCCCATAAGAGCGGATAAGCTTGCCTTATCCTTCATTGGCAGGAACAGCCAGGCAAAGCGCGGAATGCCGCGGGAAGCGGCCTTGGCTGCCATCTTCGGGCCGGCGCCGGTTTGCGCAATCCCGGAAGCCATGTTTGCCCAAACAGATTACCGTTCCGTTGACGCGCAACCGCCGCTGCCCGGCAGGAGGCCTTGCTTTCGAAAGGCGGCGGCCGATCGTTGATCGGAGTGCAAAAGCGCTATATCCCGGCAGGATGCGCACCCTGGGTCTCCTGCTCCTGTCCGCCATCCTCGCCTTCGTCGCCAGCCTGGTCGTCGCGGGGCTGTTTCTTCCCGTCTATGGCCTCTTCGAGGGGGATCCGCACAACTGCCTGAAGGACGGGATCGGGCAATGCGCGTCCTTCGTCGTCCTGAGCGCGCTGATCTACGGGCCCCTGTTCACCATCGTCGGCACCGTGGTCGGCACACCTGTCGTCATGACGATCCTCGCCTGGCGCGCATGACCGCCTCGGGCCGAGGCTGGCAACGGGCATCCGGATGCCTTTCCGCGCTCCGAGGAAAGGCAGACTGCTCTAGATGCGCCTGCCCTCCTCCCGTTCCAGCGCCTGCAGCATCGGATAGATGCTGAACGCCCCGCGGCCGGCCTTTTCCGTGAGATCGCGCAGGTATCCGCCGGGCGAGCGGATCGCCTCGCCGCGTTGCAGGAGGGCGGCGATCACCACCGCGGCCGCCTGCTCGCCCATCGCCGCCTTGGCCTTCCGCCAGGCATCGGGCGAAATGCCCAGCATGGCGCGCACGAGATCGGCCGCCGCCAGGAGATCGGCCCAGCTCGTCACCCCGTCCCGCCCGTAATCGGCGATATCCGGGCAAAGCCTGACCAGCCGGTCGAGGCTGATCGCCATCTTCTGCTCCGGCGCGGGCCTTGCCGCGTTCACGGCCTTTGCTGTTTGAGTTTCCCGGCCGCAGGATTCAAGATTCTGGTCTGTGTTTGAATTCTGTATATGCTGCTCAGTCTGAAGGTCACTGCCGCTCATTTCTTCTTCCGAAAGGCTTGAGAGATAAGCGTTTTCCACCTCCGCCCGAAGGCGCTGCAGGGCCGTGCGCCGGTCCGTGAGGAGACCCCGGGCGGCGCGGCGGCCGAGCCCGGCGGCAAGCGCCGCCAGGCGCGCGGAATAATCGAGCCAGTCGCCGCCCCTGCCCTCCTCCAGGGCCGTGGCGATGATCTTGGCGATGTCGCGCTGGTGCAGCGTCACCTCGCCGCGCAGGGCCCGCTGTGCCCGGTCCTCCGCCCGGACGGCCTCCGCCGCCTCGAAGATCTCGCCGGCCCGCAGCGCCAGCGGCGCGAGGTCGAAGCCGAAGGCATCCTCCAGCCCGCCCGTCTCGTCGCGGCGGCAGAAGCGCTTGCCGTTGGCGCTGTCGCGGCGGAAGATCAGGCCGGCCTCGACGAGCGCCGCAAGATGGCGCCGGATCGTCGCCGGGGCCATGCCGCGCGCGCGCAGCGAAAGCTCGCGATTGGACGGGAAGACGATGATCGGCGCCGTGCCGTCGAGCTCGCGCTCGCTGGCGAAGGAGACGAGCGCCTCCAGCACGCTGATCGTGCGGTCGCCGATGCCGTAGGCCCGCCGGGCCTCCGTCACGGCGCGCATGAGCTGCCACTTGTCGGCCCGCCCGCTGTCATTGCCGCCCGCGCCGGCGCGCAGCTTCTCCTGCCGCTCGGCCGCCGCGCGCTGCCTCAGGAAAAGGCGCGCACTCATCCGTCCGCCGCCGAAAGGCGTCGTTGCAATCTGCTCCATCATTGTCGGGTCCCCTTTTCCGAGGCAAGGAGGTCCCGTCAACGCCGGCCATCAGGCAGACGAAGTTCTTCGTTTCGCGCGGCACCTCGGCCGGACGACTCTTGACTTTGACTGTCGGAAGTGATTCTCTCGAATTGCTACATAGAAGAGGGCTTCCGAAATGGTGACGTTTTGGGGGCCTTTTTTCTTGTCTCCGCGTTTCCTTTCGCTGGTTTCTCAGGTCTTTGCCGGCCGCTCACGCGGCCGAATCAGGTGGCTTTCCGCTCAGTCCCTCTGCGCCTTTTCGGCAAGAAAGACCGCATAATCCTCCCGCAGGCGGCCCGTCAGCGCCGCGATGAAGGCCGGATCGACATCCTTCGCGAAGGAAAGGCGCACCGCCTTGCCCTTCCGCTCGAGCTTGGCGAGCAGCGCGCCGTCGGCCCGCACGATCTCCTCGGCCGCCGGCGCCGCCTTCCGCGCCGGGCGCAGCAGCCGGTCGAACAGCATCTGGAAGCGCTCGTCGCTCGCCGCCGCCGCAAAGCGCTGCGAGGTCGTCTCGTCGTCCGCCTTCTCGATCTCCGCCCCGTTGCCGTTCGAAAACAGCGCGCCGAGCGCCATCCAGCGCTCGCGTCCCGCCTTCGGCGCCGGGCCGATGGCGTAGATGAAGCGCAACGGCACGGCCTCGGCCACCTGGAGCAGCCGCGACAGCTCGCTCTTCTGCACCGCCAGCGCATCGCCGACGAGCCGGCGCTCGAAGCCGCGCGCGACCAGCGTATGGGCAAAGAGCGCGCGCTCGATGAAGCTGAGATTGCGCCGCTCGGCATTCTCCTTGCCCTGGGCGAGCACCAGCTCGTCGTCGGTGAGCGGCCGCACGATCGCCTTGACCTTGACGCCGAGGCGGCGGGCCGCCTTCAGGCGGCGGTGACCGTAGGCAACCTGGTAGCGCCCCTCCCCTGCCCCGTCCGCCGCCGGGCGCACGAGGATCGGCACCTGCTGGCCGTTCTCGCGCATGCTTTCGACGAGCGCGAGGAAGTCCGGGTCGTCGCGCTCCTCGTCGGAGAGCCGGTCGCTGACGAAGGAGGCGTCGATCGAGCCGGTGTCGAGCGCGACGATGCGCTCGCCCTCCTCCAGGGCCTGGCGCAGCGCGCGCGCCTCCTCCGCCTCGCGGGTGATGGAGGAGAGCGTCAGGCCCATCGCCTTCACGGCGCCGGAGGCGGCGCGGCCCGGCGGGCTGGGCGTTTCGGCGGACGGCGGCAGCGACTTCGTCTCGGGCGCCCGCTCGGTTCCGGCCGGCAGGATGTCCCCGCCGAACAGCGCCTTGATCGAATTCTTGCGGTCGCGGCCAGTCATCATGCGCGTCCCCATGCGGTGTGGACGAGCTGGGCGATCTCGCTGTTGACGGCTTCCAGCGAATCCATCGCCCGGTCGTACGTTCCGCGGGAGAAATTCTCGCGGCCGACCTCGTAGAGCGTCTGCTTGGTGAGGCCGGCATCGGAGACGGCGGTGGATTTCAGCATGGTCGATGTCAGCACGCGGTTGCCGAAGAGCGAGCGCAGGAAGCCGACGATCTGCGCCTGCGGCCCGTCATGCGGCTCGTAGCGGGTGACGAGGTAGCGCAGGAAATCGAAGTTCAGCTGGCCGCCCGCCTCGCGCACCACGCCGAGCAGGTCCGAGGTCATGAACAGGAACTGGCTCATCGAGGCGACGTCGAGCATCTGCGGATGCACGGTGACGATGACCGAGGTGGAGGCGCAGAGCGCCGACAGCGTCAGGTAGCCGAGCTGCGGCGGGCAGTCGATGACGACGACGTCGTAGTCGTCGGCGACCGAGGCGAGCGCCGCCTGCACGCGGGTGAAGAACAGGCCGTGCGCCTCCCCTGCCCGCCGCTCGGCGAGCGCGCGCGGCGTCGCATGCTCGAATTCCTGCAGTTCCAGATTGCCCGGCACGAGGTCGAGATTGTGGAAATAGGTTTTTCGCACGATGGCGGAGAGGTGGCGGGCCTCGCCGTCATAACGGATCGCGCCGTAGATCGTGTCGTTGCCGGCAAGGTCGAGCTCCGGCTGGTAGCCGAAGAGCGCCGAGAGCGAGGCCTGCGGGTCGAGATCGATGGCGAGCACCCGGTGGCCGGTCATGGCGAGGTGCTGGGCGAGGTGCACGGAGGAGGTCGTCTTGCCGGAGCCGCCCTTGAAATTGGTGACGGAGATGACCTGCAGGTGCTCGCCGCGCGCCGGATCGCGCCATTTCACATAGGAGCGGGCCTTTGCCGCATTGCCCTTGGCGCGCGCCTGCTCGGCGAGGTGATGGCGCAGCGCGTCGATGTCGGCGAGCGAATACATGCGCCGTCCGCCCGGGCCGGTGGCGAGCTCCGGCCCCTCCCCCGCCAGCGAGATCTGCCTGAGGTAGCCGTCCGAGACGCCGATCAGCCGCGCCGCCTCGCCCGAGGTGAAGCTGCGCAGCGTCTTCTGCGAGGTCGGCGGGAACAGCCGGTCGCGCATGGCCTGGAGCTGCACGGAAAGCGCCTGCGCATCCTCCGCGATGGTTTCGTCGGCCGGGCGAAGCGTCGACATGGATTCTCCAAGGGCTGTGTGCGACGGCTTGGCCATCGGCAGTCTCCGTTCATTCCCCGATCCGAAGGGCCCTCATGCCCGGTGGATCGCCTTGCCTATACTCTCTCTGATTCTCCACCCCGGGGAAATGCGCGGACGGGAAAATCTACAGAGGCTTCTGGCAGTTACGGCGAAAATCACAATCTTCGCCCGGTTCCGTAACAGACGGTGGGACAGGTTCCGAGTCGCGTCAAGCGTTTTTTGGTTAACGAAACCTTAACGGGAAGAGGCCGGAATCCCGGAGAATCAGGACTCCGGCGGCTTGCCGCGGCGCGTCATCCACCGGATTCTGACTCCGCCCCGCGTCGCGCCGGACGGCCGTTCCGCCGGGCCGGCGAGAAATCCCCTGCCGCCCCCGCCGATTCGCTTCCCCGCCCTTCCCCACCGTGGCCCGCGTTGACAGCTGTCAACCGCCCGATCCATCAGCATCGTGAATCGATGCGCCGCCACGGATTCCAAAAAGTCGTTGGACGGGATTCGCCCCGCCGGCGAGACTCGCCCCATGGAAGAGACGCGGTCAAGCCATTTCGAACGCCGCGATGCGGCCCGCAACATGCAGCGCTTCTATCGCCTGACGGTAACGCGCGACCTGTTCGGCACCGTGCTCCTGCTGCGAGAATGGGGCCGGATCGGCGTCTTCTCGCGCGAGCGCGCGCAGGAGAAGCGAAGCCTTGCGGACGCATGGCGGGATGCCGAGCGGCTTGCGGCGCAAAAATGCCGGCGCGGCTATGTGCCGGTCGGGGAGTGAAACGTGGAACGGCGGCGGAGGGGTCGAACCCAGCCGGCGGCAATGAACGCCGAAGCAGCGGCCGGCGCAGAGACGGACCGCGGAGGTAAAGGCCAAACCTGCCAAGCCCGCCAACCTCTCCTTCGTCATCCTCGGGCTTGACCCGGGGATCCACAATCTCGGTGGCACATGGATCCTCGGGTCAAGCCCGAGGATGACGGAGGGAGGTCGGGACGGTCGTGGACGTGGGCGCGTGGAAGATCGGACAACAGCCAGAGAGCCAGAGAGCCAGAGAGCCAGAGAGCCAGAGAGCCAGAGAGCCAGAGAGCCATGGGCAGCCGCGCGGCGTTGACAGCTGTCAACGGCCTCAATGGGGCTGGCTGCGCTGGAAGAACTGCAGGAAGAGCTCGCGCTCGGTGGTGATGTCGAGCTTCTCGTAGATGCGGGCGCGGTGGTTCTTCACCGTGCCGGGCGCAATGCCGAGCCGGGCGGCGACGGTGGCGGTCGGGTGGCCGTTCAGCACCAGCTCGACCAGCTCCATCTCGCGGGCGGAAAGCTCCGGCCAGAGGGCGGCGGACAGCACCGGGCCGTTGGCCGGAACGGCGCCCGGCAGGGCGGGCGCGGCGCTGCGGCGGTAGGAGGGCTGGCGCGTCCTGGTGTCGAGCGCGTGCAGGGCGGCGAAGACCGGGAAGCGTTCGCGGAGCAGGTCGATATCGGCATCGCGGAAGGGCTGGCGCGAACGGTCGAGGAAGATGCCGAGGCACCAGTCGTCGCCATCCTCCAGGAGCACGCCGATCTCGTCGCAGATCTCCGACTGGGCGAGGAACTCGGCGATGTAGCGGCCGCGCTTCATGCGGTCGCCGGCAAGGCTCTTGAGCGGCACGATGCCGGTGCGCCGCTCGCCCCGCCAATGGGCATAGAAGGGATCGAAAACGTAATAGGTCTCCAGGTAGCGCGCGACCATCGCCTCCGAATAGCCGCGATGCTTGACGAATTCCGGCCGGCGGGTCGCCGAATAGCGCGTGACGGTGATGAGGTCGGGCGAGACGATGGTGCCGATCATGTCGATCAGCCGGTCGACGTGATCGTCCGTTCCCGTCGCGCTGATCGCGGCGGCGAAGGTCTGCCAGGCGTTTTCTCCGCGCATATCCTCGTCTAGCACGTCCCCTCCCCGCCGTCATTGTGCCTTTCGGCATATGGCGCCGTGGCCCAGCGCGATCCTAGTCTTCCCCCATCGAACGTCTCAGGAGGGCAAGGACTTGGAAAACCCGATTGTGATTGGCATCGACGCGGGCGGCACCATGACCGATACGATCCTCGTCGATAAGCACGGACACTTCAAGATCGGCAAGGCGGCGACGACGCCAAAGGACGAGGCGGAGGGGTTCCTCGCCTCCTCGCTCGATGCGGCGGAGGCCTGGGGCATCTCGCTGGAAAGCCTGTTCTCCGGCGTCGACGTCGTGCTCTATTCGGGCACCGGCATGCTCAACACGCTGCTGTCGCGCACCGGCCGGCGCCTCGGCCTCATCACCACCAAGGGCATGGAGGACATGATCCTGATGGGCCGCGGCCTGCAGGCCTGGGCCGACTATTCCTATGCCGACCGCCTGCACGCCGTCACCCACGCCCATCCCGATCCTCTGGTGCCGCGCCGGCGCACGCACGGCGTGACGGAACGCATCGACCATTTCGGCGATGTCGTGCTGCCGCTCTACGACGCCGATGTCGTTACGGCCGCCCGCGCCCTCATAAGGGACAAGGTCGACGCGATCTGCATCATGACGATCTTCTCCCATGTGAACCCCGTGCACGAGAAGCGCATCGCCGAGATCTGCCGGCAGGAGATCGACAGGGCGGGCGCGGAGATCGCCGTCTATACCAGCCACGAGGTGCGCCCCGTCATCCGCGAGCAATCGCGGCTGAACTCGGTGCTGATCGAGGCCTATGCCACCTCGCGCGGCCGCAGGCAGCTGCGCGGCATCGAGGACGCCTCGAAGAAATACGGCTTCAAATACGGCGTGCAGACCCTGCTCTCCTTCGGCGGCCTCACCTCGATCAACCACCCCCGCCTGCACGAGACGATGATCTCCGGCCCGATCGGCGGCATCCTGGGCGCGGCCTATATCGGCAAGCTGATCGGCAATGACAGCCTCATCTGCTCCGACATGGGCGGCACCTCCTTCGACATGGGCGTCATCTCGCGCGGCCAGACGCGCATCGAGAACGAGCCCCTGATGGACCGCTTCAAACTCAACGTGCCGACGCTGCATCTCGACACGATCGGCGCGGGCGCCGGCATGATCCTGAAGGTCGATCCGCTGACGCGGAAGATCTCGCTCGGGCCGGAAAGCGCCGGCTCCGATCCCGGCCCGATCTGCTTCGACCGCGGCGGCACCGAGCCGACCATCGCCGATTGCGACGCGATCCTCGGCCGGCTGAACCCGGACTATTTCCTCGGCGGCAAGGTGAAGCTGCAGGTGGAGAAGGCGCGCGCCGCCTTCAAGGCGAAATGCGCCGACGTGCTCGGTGTCGGCGTGGAGGAAGCGGCCGAGGGCATGATCGAGATGCTGGAGGCGGACGCCAACAACGCGCTGCGCCGGGTGATCTCCGGCCAGGGCATCCACCCCTCGGAATTCACCCTGCTCTCCTATGGCGGCTCCGGCCCGCTGCATCTGGCCGGCTGCGCGAGGGGCATCGGCTTCAAGGACATCATCACCTTCCAGTTCGCCGCCGGCTTCTCCGCCTTCGGCTGCACCACGGCGGACTACATGCGCCGCCATTCGGTCTCCACCCAGATCGACATCGCCGCCCGCGCCTCCGAGGACGCGCTTGCCGCCGCCGGCAGCCAGATCACCGGCGTGTGGCAGGACCTCGAAAGGGCGGCGGTCGACGAGATGCTGGCCGACGGCCATGCGCGCGAGAAGATCAGGACCGTGCCCTTCTTCATGGCGCGCTATACCGGCCAGCTCGAGGACGTCGAGGTCATCGCGCCGTTGCCAGCTGTCAACTCGGCCGACGACATGCGCACCGTGCTCGCCCGGTTCGAGGAGGTCTATGCCAAGGCCAACCACCGCGTCTCGAAATATGGCGAGGCCGGCTTCTCGCTGATGGAGCTCGGCGTCATCGCCACGGCCGACAAGATCAAGCCGACGCTCGTGCGGCGCCCGCTCGGCACCGCCAACCCGGCAAGCGCCCACAAGGGCGTGCGCGAGGCCTATATCGGCGGGCGCTGGCACAGGGCGAACCTCTATGAGATGGACCTGCTCGAGCCCGGCCACGAGGTGGCCGGCCCGGCCATCATCGAGCACCCGGCAACGACGCTGGTCGTGCATCCGGACGACCGCGTCTTCATCGATGAATGGACGCTGCTCCACTACATTCACGCCTGAGCGGGAGACATGACCATGCTGGACAAGACCGCAAATCCCCTCCGTTCGCGCCTCCTCGAATCCGAGCGGCTGATGGAGGAAACCGGCTGCTACGACGGCATCACCGAACTGACGCTGCGCCGGCAGGACCCGCTGAAGTTCGAGACGCTGCACACCAAGCTGCGCGCCTATTGCGTCTCGGCCCGCGAAATGGCCCGGCGCATCTCCGCTTCGCCCGGCGTGCGCGAGGTCGGCGAGATGGTCGTCGCCATCTACACGCCGGAAGGCGACGCCATCGCGCTGTCCAACGGCATCATGGTGCATGTGCACACGATGAGCCGCTTCATCAAATGGATGATCCGCAACGGCTACGAGGAGAACCCCGCCATCCGCGACGGCGACATCTTCGCCAACAACGACGCCTTCATCGGCACCGTGCAGGTGCCCGACGTGATGGATGTCGTGCCGATCTTCCACGAGGGCACGCTGGTCGGCTGGGCGGGCGCGGTCTGCCACGAGCTGGAGGCCGGCGGCATCACGCCGGGCGGCGACGTGTGCCTGGCGCAGGAGCGCTTCACCGAGGGCCTGTTCGTCTGCGCGGAGAAGGTCGGCGAGAACGACGAGCTGCGCCGCGACTACGTCATCCGCTGCGAGCGCAACCTGCGCATGCCGATCTACTGGGTGCTGGACGAGAAGGCCAAGGTCGCGGCCTGCATCGACATGCGCGAGAGCGTCAAGACGCTGATCTCCGAGATCGGCCTCGACTACTGGCAACGGCTGTCGAAGGAGTTCATCGAGGAGGGCAGGCGGGCGCAGCTCGCCCGCACCCGCCAGCTCACCGTGCCCGGCATCTATCGCGGCCACACCTTCTACGGCCATGTGACGGAGGGCAAGCCCGGCTTCCAGCCGCTCGGCCCGCCGAACTGGCTCTACAACATCCCGATCGAGATGGAGATCACCGCGGAGGGCAAGATCCGCATGGACTTCGACGGCACCCAGCCCTGGGGCTACCACTCGATGAACTGCACGCCGGCCGGCATGGACGGCGGCATGTTCGTGACGCTGACCCAGCACATGAACTTCGAAGGCCTCGTCAATGACGGCGCCTGGATGGCGACCGAGATCAACATCCCGCACGGCACCTGGACCAACCCCGACAACGAGATGGCGGCGACCGCCACCTCCTGGGCGCTGCTGCTGCCGGCCTACGGCGTCTTCCAGCGGCTCCTGTCGCGCGGCTTCATCGCCCGCGGCTTCGTGGAGGAGGCCTTCGTCGGGCAGGTGAACTCGCCGATGATCGAGATGGGCGGCATCAGCCAGTACGGCACGCAGTTCGGCATGGCGCATTTCGAATGCGCGGCCGCCGGCTCCGGCGCGCTCGCCATCAAGGACGGGCTCGACACGGCCTATGTCGGCTGGAACCCGGAATCCGACATGGGCAATATCGAGATCTGGGAACAGAACATGCCGATGGTCTATATCGGCCGCTCGATCGTGCCCAATTCCGGGGGCGCGGGCAAATATCGCGGCGGCTGCGCCTTCTCCTCGACCTGGCTGATCAACAAAACGGAGCACCTGCGGCTCGTCACCTCGGAACATTCCTCCCGCGTCTTCGACAATGGCGGCCTGTGCGGCGGCTATCCGGCGCCGACCTGCGAGAAGCACCATGCCGTGCGCGGCTCGGACATCTTCGAGAAGGCCGCGCGCGGCGAGGCGCTGGCGCACGGGCCGGGCACCGATCCCGTCACCTCGGATTTCGAGCGCGCCTACAAGGGCGAGCAGGTCTTCGAGGAGGGGCCCTACATCACCCGGCCGCACAAGTCGGGCGACATCTTCAGCCATGCCTACAATGGCGGCGGCGGCTTCGGCGACGTGCTGGAGCGCGATCCGGTGAAGACGGCCCTGGACGTGGAAAACGGCTTCCTCACCCGCGAGGCGGCGGAGACGGTCTTCGGCATCATCCTCAGGGACGACGCGGAAGGCTATCCGCAGGCCGATATCGACGCCACCGTCGCGCGGCGGGCCGAAATGCGCAAGGCGCGGCTGGAAAAGGCCATTCCCGTATCCGACTGGATCGCCGGGGAGGCCGCGCGCGTGAAGCGGCAGGACTTTGCGCCGGAGGTCACCAGGATGTATCGCAGCGCGATGCAGCTTTCACCGAGATTCGCCAGCGAATTCAAAAGCTTCTGGGGTCTCGACGCCGATTATGCCTTTGCCGGGGAGACGTGAGCCATGAGTGCCTATTCCAAGGATGTCATCCGCGAGCTGGTCGAGGGCACCTTGCCCTGGCCGCAGACCCGCCGGATCATGAGCGCCTACAAGGACGACGACAGATTCGATAAATATATCAGTGTGTTGCAGGACCGTGTGGCATGGGACGACACGATCCTGCTACCCATCGGCGACCGGCTGTTCATCTGCGACGGCGGGGAGGGGCGGGTGACCCGCTGCGAATGCGGCCATTCCTTCGGCGACTACCGGGAGAACTGGAAGCTGAAGGCCGTGATCAACGTGCGCAACACCGAGGCGAGCCTGCGCGAGATCTATCCCAATTCCGACCTGCCGGACCCGGACTGGATGGAAATCCGCGAGTTCTTCTGCCCTGCCTGCGCCCATCTGCACGAGGTGGAGGCGGCCGCGCCCGGCTATCCCATCGTGCACGACTTCCAGCCGGACCTCGAGGGCTTCTACCGCGACTGGCTTGGAAAACCCCTGGGCAAACCGCTGAAGGAGACGGCATGACGGACCATCTTGCGGGCCGCAGCGCGGTCATCACCGGCGGGCTGACGGGGCAGGGGCTGGCGATCGCCGAGGCCCTTGCCGGGGCGGGCGCCAATGTCGCGGTCGGCTCCTTCGTGCGCGAGGCGGCGGGGCGGCAGGGCGATGCCGCCGCCTATCCGGACCCCGGGGAGATCCTCGCCGTGCGGGAGAGGCTGGAGCGCTTCGGCACGAAGGTCCATGCCGGCCATCTCGACGTGCGCGACGCGGCGGGTATCGCCGGTTTCGCGGCGGCGGCGGAGGCCGCCTGCGGGCCGGCGGACATCCTCGTCAACGCCGCCGGCACGACGGCCGAGCAGCCGGTCAGCGGCCATTCGGACGAGCTGTGGCTGAAGATCATCGACACCAACCTCAACGGCGCCTTCCGCATGATCCGGACCTACCTGCCGGGCATGATGGCGCGCGGCTGGGGCAGGGTGATCAATATCGGCTCGACGGCGGCAACGGTCGGCTGGAAGGACAACCCGG
Source organism: Shinella sp. WSD5-1 (assembly GCF_963942435.1). Taxonomy (GTDB): domain Bacteria; phylum Pseudomonadota; class Alphaproteobacteria; order Rhizobiales; family Rhizobiaceae; genus Shinella; species Shinella yambaruensis. The sequence continues at coordinate 136,371 of NZ_OZ012600.1, read as the reverse complement.
CCTACTGCGCCTCGAAGGCCGGCCTGCTCGGGCTCACCCGCTGCGTGGCGCTGGAGGGCGCGCCGCACGGCGTGACGGCGGTGATGATCAGCCCGACCTGGGTGGAGACGGAGCTGATGCGCCGCAACGTGCAGCAGGTCATCGACCGGGAGGGCGGCGGGCGCGCGCTGGAGGACGCCATGGCCGACATCGCCCGGCAGAACCCGCAGAACCGCATCATCCAGCCGAGCGAAATCGCCGCCCTTGCCGTCTTCCTCTCGGGGGAGGGGGCCAGGGGCATCACCATGGAGAACATACAGATCTCGGGCGGCGCACTCTGGTGAGCCGCCCTTTCGCATGAAACGGAGAAAACAAGAAAGGGAACAGCAGATGTACAGACTGAGGACAATGACGCTTGCCCGACTGACCCTCGCCATGGCCGCCGGCCTGCTTGCGCCCCTCGGCGCGGCCGAGGCGGCCGATCCGGAAAGCTGCAAGGCGGTGCGCTTCTCCGATGTCGGCTGGACCGACATCACCTCGACGACCGCCGTCGCCTCGGCGATCCTGGAAGCGCTCGGCTATGCGCCGGAGAGCAAGCTGCTCTCCATCCCCGTCACCTATACCAGCATGAAGAACAAGGACATCGACGTCTATCTCGGCGACTGGCAGCCGAGTATGGAGGCCGACCGCAAGCCCTTCCTCGAGGACAAGTCGATCGAGGTCTTCGGCCCGAACCTGACGGGCGCCAAATACACCTTCGCCGTGCCGAAATACGTCGCCGATGCCGGCGTCAGGGATTTTGCCGACCTGCAGAAATTCGCCGAGAAGTTCGGCAGCAAGATCTTCGGCATCGAGCCCGGCAACAACGGCAACCGCATGATCACCGAGATGATCGAGAAGAAGGCCTTCGGCCTCGGCGGCTGGGAGCTCGTCGAGAGCTCGGAGCAGGGCATGCTGGCCGAGGTCGGCCGGGCGATCGGCGAGAAGCAGTGGATCGTCTTCCTCGGCTGGGCGCCGCATCCGATGAACTCGGTCTACGCCATCGACTATCTTTCCGGCGGCGACGACTATTTCGGCCCCAATTACGGCGGCGCCGACATCTACACCAATATCCGTGCCGGCTACGCGCAGGAATGCCCGAACGCCGCGCGGTTCGTGACCAACCTGCGCTTCACGCTCGACATGGAAAACGAGATCATGGGCGCCATCCTGAACGACGGCAAGGACGCCAAGGACGCCGCCACCGAATGGCTGAAGGCCCATCCCGACGCGGTGAAGCCCTGGCTCGACGGCGTGACCACGCTGGACGGCCGGCCTGCGGCGGAGGCGGTGAACGGGTTGCTGAACGGATAGAAAACGCCCAAGGGCATGCGGAATTCCGCTCTTTTTGTATCAGGAAGCGGAATTCCGCTTCTGCGGCGACTTTTTTCATGATATGCGGAATTCCGCTTGTTCTTAGAAAAAGAGCGCTTTTCCGCATGAAGCCACCGATAGCAGAACAACTGGGCGCGCAGCTGCGCCGGGCCCGCAAGGGCCGCGACCTCACCCAGCCGGCGCTGGCGGCGCGGCTGGGACGGGACAGGGCGCGCATTTCGGAGCTGGAGCGCGACCTCCTGCAGGCCCGCCGCGGGCGCGACCGGCTGGCGCTGCTCCTGGAGATCTGCGACGCGCTGGATCTTGCGCCCGTACTGGTGCCGGCCGAAAGGCTGGCGGCCGTGCAGGCGCTGCTTGCGCCCGCCGGGGCGGGGGAGGGCGCGGCGGCCCCCGGCGGCACCGCCTTCGACGACGTCTTCGTCGATCTTTCCGACGGAGAGGCGTGATGGCGCGCGCGGCGGTGCTCGGGGTGCATCTCCTCGATTTTGCAGGCCTGCCCCGGCGGGTCGGCACGCTGACGCGCGACGGGGAGGGGGCGACGGCCTTCCTTATCGACGAGGCCTATCTGCGCGATCCGGCGCGGCCGGTGCTGAGCCTCGGCTGGCAGGTGCCGGGCGACGCGGCGGCGACGCGCGGCCGGCTTGCCGCGCGCGGCGACAAGATCGGCCTCAACGGCCACCTGCCGCCCTGGTTTGCCGGGCTCTTGCCGGAAGGGGCGCTGCGCGACCTCGTGCTCGCCGAGATGGGGCCGGGCCGGCACGACCAGTTCGACCTCCTGACGCGGCTCGGCGCGGACCTGCCCGGCGCCGTGCTGGTGACGCCCGAGACGGCCCTGCCCGAAACCGCCGGCCCGCTCCATCTCGAACGGCTCGCCGGGCTCGACCTGCCGCAGCCGGAGGGGCTGATAAAATTCTCACTGGCCGGCGTGCAGCTGAAATTCTCCGCCGCCCCCGCCGGCGCGCGGCTGACCGTGCCGGCGCGGGGAGGGGAGGGGAGGGCGATCCTCAAGGTGCCGGCGGCGCGCTATCCCGGCCTGCCAGAGGCCGAATTCGCCGCCATGACGCTCTGCCGGATGATCGGCGTGACGGCGGCCGACTGCCGGCTGGTGCCGGTGAACGCGATCGACGGCCTGCCGGCGGGCTTCCTCCCGGGCGGGGCGATGGCGCTTTCCGTCGACCGCTTCGACCGGCCGGGGGAGGGCAGGCGCCTGCACATGGAGGATGCCGGCCAGGTGGTGGGCGCCGTCGGCGAGCGCAAATACACGATGGCGACCTACGAGACGATCCTCAACATGATCCGCCGCTTCAGCACCGACTGGCGCGCCGACGTGCTGGAGGGCATCCGCCGCATCGTCGCCGACGTGCTCGTCGGCAATGGCGACAACCACCTGAAGAACTGGTCCTTCCTGTTTCCCGGCGGCGGGGCGGTGCGCCTGTCGCCGGCCTACGACATCGTGCCGACCGTGCTCTTCGCGCCGGCCGACCAGCTGGCGCTGCGCTTCGTCGGCACCCATGCCTTCGCCGCCGTCACGCTGCATCGCTTTCGCCGCGTCGCCGCGTTTCTCGGGCTCGATCCGGACTGGATCGAGCGGGAGGTGCGGGAGACCGTGCTCCTGGCGCTCGACCTCTGGCCGGCGGCCGCGCACGACCATCTCGGCGCCGCGCGGGCGGAGCGCCTGATCACGCGGCTCGAAACGCTGGCGCTGGTGCGCGAGGCGCGGGACTGAGGCGCGCCGCTGCGCACTTTTGCGCGGCATGCGTCAAGGCCGCACGCGCCGTTCAGTGGGGAACCGGCCCGCTGCCGGCAAGGGCCGCGGGGGAGGGGCGGGGAAGGGGAATGCGGCCGAAGTCCGCGTCGCTCGCCCGCGTCTTCAGGAGGTCGAGGAAATCGTAGCCGGCCGTCCAGCGGCCGAAACCGCTGGCGATGTTGATATGGCCGGCATGGCCGATATCGACGAGGTCGCTGCCCCAGGCGCGCGCCGTCTGGCGCAGCCGCTCGACCGGCATGTAGGGATCGTCGAGGCTGCCGACGACGAGCGAGGGAAAGGGCAGCCGCCGCGCCGGCATGGCGCCGAACCTGACGATACAGGGATGCAGCGCCTCCGTCGTCTCAAGGTCGCAGGGCGCCACCAGCAGCGCGCCGCGAATGCGCCCGGCCAGCCGGCTTTCGGCGAAATGCGCCGCCAGGACGCAGCCGAGGCTGTGGGCGACCAGCCAGACGTCGTTGCCGACCATCTCCACCACCCGCTCCAGCCGCACGAGCCAGTCCCGCTGCTCCGGGCAGGACCAGTCATGCTGCTCGACGACGCGGCTTTCCAGGTTGTCGCGCGCCCAGTGACGCTGCCAGTGCGCCTCCGGCGAGCCGTTGAGGCCCGGCAGGATGAGCGTATCGACGGGAATATCGAGCGACGGCATGGCGGCCTCCTTAGCCTTTCCAGGCGCCACGGCGGGGATCGCCGCAGGCGACGGCATATCGGGAGGATACAGCGTCCCGCCACCGGGCATAGGAATTCTATCATCTATATAGACTAATTTCGAAAAAGCCTTTTCCCGCCGCCAGCCGGGCTTGCCGGGACGATAAGGACCTGGCGGCGGGCAAGTTCCATAAATCGCCTTATGCAACCCGTGACCGGGCCGGGCGGCGTCCCGTTCGACGGGCGGCCTGCGGCAACGGGCGGTGCGGCGCTACCGGGCCCGCCACTCCAGATACCAGGCCGCGAAGGCCGCGATGCCCTCCTCCAGCGTCACGCGCGGGGAAAAGCCGGTGAGATGGGCGAGGATCTCGGTGGAGGCGAAGGTGCGGGGCACGTCGCCGGGCTGCATCGGCAGGTAGTTGCGCAGGGCGGGCCGGCCGAGCGCCCTCTCGATCGTCTCGATGAAGGTCATCAGCCCGACCGGCTGGCCGCCGCCGATATTGACGGTGCGGAAGGGCGCGCCGGCCGAGAGCGTGTCGAGGATGCCGGGCGCCGTGACGCGGCTTTCCTCCCGCGGCACGACGTCGACGAGCCGCACGATCGCCTCGACGATGTCGTCGACATAGGTGAAGTCACGGCTCATCTTCCCCTCGCCGTAGACGTCGATCGGGCGGCCGGAGAGGATGGCGTCGGAGAACTTGATCGGCGCCATGTCGGGCCGGCCCCAGGGGCCGTAGACCGTGAAGAAGCGGAAGGCCGTCGTCGGCACCGCGTAGAGGTGGGCGTAGGAATGCGCCATCAGCTCCATGGATTTCTTCGAGGCGGCATAGAGCGTCATCGGCTCGTCGGCGCGGTCGGCCTCGGCGAAGGGGATCTTCTCGTTGGCGCCGTAGATCGACGAGGTCGAGGCGAGCAGCAGGTGTTTCGGCTGCAGGGCCCTTGCCAGTTCCAGCACGTTCCACGAGCCGACGAGGTTGGAGTCCACATAGGCGCCGGGATTTTCCAGGCTGTAGCGCACGCCGGCCTGCGCGGCGAGGTGGAGGATGACGTCGGGCGCCTTCAGCGCGGCCGCGGCATCGAGCGCGGCGCGGTCCTCCAGCCGGCCCGTGACCTGGCGGAAGCCCGCATGGGGCGTGAGCAGCGCGAGGCGCTGTTCCTTCAGCGTGACGTCGTAATAGGGCGTCATGCCGTCGAAGCCGGTGACCGTGTGGCCGTCCGCAAGCAGGCGCCGCGCGAGGTGGAAGCCGATGAAGCCCGCGGTGCCGGTGACGAGGAAATGCGTCATTCCGCCGCCTCGCAGACCGGCGCGACCATGGCGCATGTGCCGCGGCCGATGCTCGAATAGGCAAAGCCGTGGCGGGCCACCTCCTCCGGCTTGTAGACATTGCGCAGGTCCACCAGGACGGGCCTTGCCATGCTCGCCTTCAGCCGCTGGAAATCGAGCGCGCGGAACTGGTTCCATTCCGTGACGATGACCAGCGCCTCCGCGCCCTCGGCGATGTCGTAGGGCGAGGCGCCGTAGGTCACGTCGTCGAGCACGGCCCTCGAGGCCTCCATGCCCTCGGGATCGTAGGCGAAGATCTTCGCGCCGCCGTCCTGCAGGGCCTGGATGATGGAGATCGACGGGGCGTCGCGCATGTCGTCGGTCTCCGGCTTGAAGGTGAGGCCGAGCACGGCGATCTTCTTGCCGCGCACCTCGCCGCCGAGCGCCGCGACGACCTTGCGGGCCATGGCGCGCTTGCGCGTGTCGTTGATGGCGATGGTGGTCTCGATCAGCCGCACGGGGCTGTCATTGTCCTGCGCGGTCTTGACCAGCGCCAGCGTGTCCTTGGGGAAGCACGAGCCGCCATAGCCGGGGCCGGCATGCAGGAACTTCGCGCCGATGCGCCCGTCGAGGCCGATGCCGCGCGAGATCTGCTGCACGTCCGCGCCGACCTTCTCGCACAGGTCCGCGATCTCGTTGATGAAGGTGATCTTCATGGCGAGGAAGGCGTTGGCGGCGTATTTGATCAGCTCGGAGGTGCGGCGGGTGGTGAAGAGCAGCGGCGACTGGTTGAGATAGAGCGGCCGGTAGACCTCGGTCATCACCTCGCGCGCCCGCTCGTCCTCGATGCCGACGACGATGCGGTCCGGCCGCTTGAAATCGCCGATCGCCGCGCCCTCGCGCAGGAATTCCGGGTTCGACACGACGGCGATGTCCGCCTCGGGGCGGGTCTCGCGCAGGATGCGCTCCACCTCGTCGCCGGTGCCGACGGGCACGGTCGATTTCGTCACGACGACGGTGAAGCCCTTGACCGACCGGGCGATCTCGCGGGCGGCGGCGTAGACGTAGGAAAGGTCCGCATGGCCATCGCCGCGCCGCGAGGGCGTGCCGACCGCGATGAAGACGACGTCGGCCTCGCCGACAGGCCCCGCGAACTCGGTGGTGAAGGAGAGCCGCCCCGCCTTGACGTTCTCCGCCACCAGCGCCTCCAGGCCCGGCTCGAAGATCGGCATCTCGCCGCGCTTCAACGCCTCGATCTTCGCCTCGGCCTTGTCGATGCACACGACGGTGTGGCCGAAATCGGCAAAACAGGCGCCCGATACCAGGCCGACATAACCCGAACCGATCATCGCGATCTTCATGGTGCTTCTTCTCCGGATGGGACCTTTGTCGCGGCTGTCCTGGCCGTCATTCGTCACAGATGGAACATGGTGCCGGGCAAAGCACGGAACAGGGCCGGCTTCAAGGGCAATGCGGGCGGTTATCTAGGAAGAGGCCCCGGCCTTTGCCACCCCTTCTGGCCTGCCGGCCATCTCCCCTTGAAGACAGGTATAGGGGCAGGACGATGCCGCAATCCCTTCTCCCCCCGGGGGAGAAGGTGGCCCGAAGGGTCGGATGAGGGGGTGAGGCAGGCGGGATATTGCAATCATTTACGCCTTCGGTCTCCCCCTCATCCGCCTGCCGGCACCTTCTCCCCCCGGGGGGAGAAGGGGTTGGGGCAACGGTTTCCGTCCACAGGCAAGTACCCTGCCCCCCAGGGAAGATATCCGGCAGGCCAGAAAATGCCTCACCACGACTTCCACGCCAGCAACAACCCGCCATCATCACGCTCGGCCGCCCGGCAGGCCGCCTCGACATCGGCAGGCGGCGCGCCGCGCGGCAGGGTGCCGGCGACCAGCCCGGCATCGGCGAGCGTGACGGCGCCGCCGCGGGCGACGACGGTGAAGATCAGCGGGCCGGTGGACCACCAGGCGGGCGCCCCGGGCATCGCCGCGACGACCTCGGGCAGCACGGCGTTGAGGCGCACCAAGACCGGGTGATGGGCCGGCGCTGCCAGGAAGGAATTGGCGAGCAGCAGGCTGCCGCGGCCGGTCTTGCGCGGAATGTCCTCCGCCATGGCGGTCAGCCCGGTCATCGGCAGGAGATCGTGGAAGCTGATGTCGGCGCGGGCGGGATACCAGTCGCAGTCGAGGTAGACGCCGCCCTCCTGCTCGACGAGCAGGTAGCGCGCGATATCGACGGCGCCGGGATAGTCCCCCCGCTCCAGCATGGCGCGGAACGCCGTGTTCTCATGGATGCCGGCCTCTTCCAGGTCCTTTTCCCGCCAGAGGAAATGGCCGTAGCCATGGGCCTTGGCGTGCTGCTCCCAGGCCTTGGCCGCGGGCGGCACGGCCCCTTCCCCGATCCAGACCTGGTGGATGACGGGCGGGATCGCGGCGCGGTTCGCCTCGGCGATCGCCCGCCGCTCGGCCGAGGAGAAGCGTCCGTGCGCGGACAGCAGGTCCGGGTCGGGCACGAGGTGATACTGGTAGCCGATGCGCTCGAGGGGATCGCCTTCCGCCTTCGCGAGCTTGAGGAAGGCCGAATGCAGGCGGCGCGGCAGGCCGAGCGCCGTTTCCGGCCCGAGGGCGGCCCGCTCGGGATCGATGGAGACCTCTTCCAGCACCTGCCAGGCGGCGCCGAAATCGCCGGCCTCGCGATATTCGGCGGCTTTTTCCAGTTGTTCGTTCAATCGTTGCTTGGCTGACATCAAGCTGTCCTAGAGGAAGTCCGGCAAAAGTGCGACGCGGTTTTGCATCCGGCGCCGGGGGCAAGGCAAGAGCGAGGTCGCCCGCCGGAGACGTTCCTTCATATTCGGCCCCGGCCGAAGCAACGACAACCCCCAACCTTGCCCGGAGTAAGGCGTGGACAGAAAAAAGTGCGCGCGCTAGTGTCACTGTGGGGAACATCAAGAAAAGGCCGCGTGGATAAAAATCCGTCAGGCGAGAAAGCACATATGAACTCGAATGCGAGGCGCCGGCCGAGGGACCTGCTGCGGATCGAAGACCTGCACGTCTCCTTCTCCCTGATGGGCGCGAGGATCACCGCCGTCAGGGGCGCAAGTCTCAGGGTGTTGCCCGGAAAGGTGACCGCCCTGGTGGGCGAATCCGGCTCCGGCAAGTCCGTCATCAGCCAGACCGCCATGGGCCTGCAGCCGCCGACCGCGCGCGTTTCCGGCAGGATCCTCTTCGACGACCCGCTCTCCGACGAAGGCCCCATCGACATCCTGCCCCTGCCGCGCGACGGCAGGAAGATCCGCTCCATCCGCGGCGGGCGCATGGGCATGATCTTCCAGGAGCCGATGACCTCGTTTTCGCCGCTGCACACGATCGGCGACCAGATCAGCGAGTCCCTTGCCATCCACAGCGGCCTTGCCGGCGCGGAGATGCGCGAGCGCTGCGAGGACATGCTGTCCCGCGTCGGCTTTGCCGACCCGCGCAAGGTCTACGACATGTACTCCTTCGAGCTGTCGGGCGGCATGCGCCAGCGCGCGATGATCGCCATGGCGCTCGTCTGCGGCCCGGCGCTCCTCATCGCCGACGAGCCGACCACGGCGCTCGACGTGACCATCCAGGCGCAGATCCTCAAACTGCTGCGCGACCTGCAGCAGCAGATGGACATGGCCGTGCTGCTCGTCACGCACGATCTCGGCGTCGTCGCCAACATCGCCGACGAGGTGGTGGTGATCTACCAGGGCGAGATCATGGAAGCGGGGCCGGTCGAGACGATCTTCCACCGGCCCGCCCATCCCTATCTCAAGGGCCTGATGGCGGCGATCCCGCATTTCGGCATGCAGCGCGGCGACCGGCTGAAGCCGCTGCGCGAGATCGAGGTCGACCAGGACAGCCTGCTCTCCAAGAAATACCAGGCCCGCACCGGGCCGGATATCATCCTGTCGGTCCGCGACCTCAGCAAGACCTTCGCGACCCGCAAGGACAACTGGGGCCTGCCGGGCCGGCACAAGGAAAAGCCCCGGCCCGCCGTCGACGGCGTCAGCTTCGACATCCGGCGCGGCGAATGTCTCGGCCTCGTCGGCGAAAGCGGCTGCGGCAAGACCACCGTCAGCAAGATCCTGATGCGCGCCATAAAGCCGGATGCCGGCTCCGTGCTGTTCGACGACGGCAAGGGGCCGGTCGACGTCTTGAACGCCAGCGGCGCGGAGCTGCAATCGCTGCGCACGCGCATGCAGATGGTGTTCCAGGACCCGCAATCCTCGCTCTCGCCGCGCATGACGGTCGGCGACATCCTGCGCGAGCCCCTCGACATCCACGACTATGGCGATGCGGCCAAGCGCAGGATGGCCTCCAAGGCGCTGATCCGCGCCATCGGCCTCGACGAGGCCTCGCTGAAGCGCTACCCGCACAGCTTTTCCGGCGGCCAGCGCCAGCGCATCGGCATCGCCCGGGCGCTGGCGCTGGGGCCCAGCATGATCATCTGCGACGAGCCGGTCTCCGCGCTCGACGTCTCCGTGCAGGCGCAGATCCTCAATCTCCTCAAGGACCTGCAGAAGGATCTCGGGCTTACCTATCTCTTCATCTCGCACAACCTCGCCGTGGTCGACTACATGGCCGACCGGGTCGCCGTGATGTGGGCCGGGCGCATCGTCGAGATCGCGCCGCGCGAGATCATCATGACCGCGCCGGTGCATCCCTATACGCGGGCGCTGCTCGACGCCGTGCCCTTCCCCGACCTCGAACGCCCCTTGAACTTCGAGACGGCCGGCCGGACCAGCGCCGTCTCGCGCGAGAGCTGGGCGCGCGTCTTCCGCGACGAGGAGGGCAGCGAGGGCCTGGCGCCGGCCGATCTCGGCGGCGGCCATTTCGTGCTCGCCCGCAGGAATGCCGACATGCGGGAACTCTCCTCGTGATCACGCGCCGCGCCACCCTCGGCCTCCTGGCCACCGCCTTCGTTCCGGGCCTTGCCCGCAGCGCCGCCGCCGGCGACACCGCCTATTTCAAGGAGAAGATCGCGGCGGGCGAGCTGCCGCCGGTCGCCGAGCGGCTGCCGAAGGTGCCGCGCGTCATCAACACCGCCGCGCTCGGCGGCGCCCCCGGCACCCAGGGCGGCAGGCTGCGCATCCTGATCGGCGGCCAGCGCGACGTGCGCCTCGTGCCGATCAACAGCTATTCGCGCCTCGTCGGCTACGACCGGGACCTGAAGCTCCAGGCGGACATCCTCGAGAGCTTCACGGTGGAGGAGGAGCGCATCTTCACCTTCCGCCTGCGCGAAGGGCACAGATGGTCGAGCGGCGATCCCTTCACGGCGGAGGATTTCCGCTATTGCTGGGAGGAGGTCATCCTCAACCGCGAGCTCCTGAAGGGCGGCCCGCCGACCGACCTGCTCGTCGAGGGCAAGCCGCCGGCCTTCGAGGTGATCGACCCCGTCACGGTGCGCTACACCTGGGAAAAGCCGATCCCGGACTTCCTGCCGAAGCTCGCCTCGCCCATTCCGCTGGTGCTGGCGCTGCCGTCCGCCTACATGCGGCAGTTCCACAAGAAGTTCCAGACCGCGGAGGAGCTGGAAAAGCACATCAAGACGCAGCGCGTCGACGACTGGCGCGGCCTGCACATCAAGATGTCGCGCCAGACGCGCCCGGAAAACCCGGACCTGCCGACGCTGGAGGCCTGGCGGCCGCGCACCGCACCGCCGGCCGAGCAGTTCATCTTCGAGCGCAATCCGTTCTTCCACCGGGTCGACGAGAACGGGACGCAGCTGCCCTATGTCGACCGGCTGGTGCTGAACGTCTCCTCGCCGGACCTCATCTCGGCCAAGACGGCGACGGGCGAGAGCGACCTCCAGCTCGCCAATCTCGACTTCACCGACTACACGCTGCTGAAGAACGCCGAGACGATGTATCCGATCAAGGTGATGCTGTGGAAGCGCACGCTCGGTTCGCGCGTCGCCCTGATCCCCAATCTCAACTGCGGCGACAAGGGCTGGCGCGACATGCTGCGCGACGTGCGCGTGCGCCGGGCGATGTCACTCGCCATCAACCGCACGGAGATCAACAAGGCCGTGTTCTACGGCCTCGGCCAGGAAAGCGCCAACACGGTGCTGCCGGAAAGCCCCCTCTTCAAGCCGGACTATGCCAGGGCCTATGCCGGCTATGACCCGGAGGAAGCCAACCGCCTGCTCGACGCGGCCGGCCTCGACAAGCGCGACGAGGAAGGCACGCGCCTTCTGCCGGACGGCCGCCCCGCCCATGTCGTCATCGAGAGCGCCGGGGAGAGCACGCTGGAAACGGACGTGCTGGAGCTCGTCACCGACTATTTCCGCGAGATCGGCCTCGGCCTCTTCGTGCGCGTCTCCCAGCGCGACATCTTCCGCAGCCGCGCCATCGGCGGCGAGGTGGTGATGTCCGTCTGGTACGGGCTCGACAACGGCGTGCCGACGCCGGAAATGTCGCCCGCCGAGCTCGCCCCGAGCGCCGACGACCAGTACCAGTGGCCGGTCTGGGGCATGTATTACGCGACCGTCAAGACCAAGGGCGAGCCGCCGGACATGCCCGAGGTGCAATATCTCGTCGACAAGCTCGCCGCCTGGGAAATGACGACGACGGAGGAGGAACGCGCGGCGATCTGGCACGACATGCTCGCCCACCACGCCGACCAGGTCTTCACCATCGGCACCGTCAACGGCATCTCGCAGCCCGTCGTGCGGTCGCGCCGGCTGCGCAACATGCCGGAAAAGGCCCTCTGCGGCTTCCAGCCGACCAGCTTCCTCGGCGTCTACATGCCGGACACGTTCTGGTACGAGGAGGAGGCGTGATGGGGCCGATGATCTTCCATGCACGGTCGTCGGCCGGCCGGATGCCCCTCATCCGCCTGCCGGCACCTTCTCCCCGCAAGCGGGGAGAAGGGATTTGCGGCACGGGCGCGGCCCATGCAGGCACCTGGCACAACAGCGCCACATCCTCCTTCTCCCCGTTCACGGGGAGAAGGTGCCGGCAGGCGGATGAGGGGCGGCCGGGAACGAAGCCCCATCGGCCCCATCCCCAGGAGCCCGCCCGATGATCCGCTACATCCTCTGGCGCATCGCCGTCATGGTTCCGACGCTGGCGCTCATCTCGGTGCTGGTCTTCACCATCATCGAACTGCCGCCGGGCGACTATTTCGAGAGCTACATCGCCGAGCTGCGCGCCATGGGCGAGGCCACCGACATGGCCGAGATCGAGGAGCTGCGCGAGCGCTACGGCTTCGACAAGCCGCCGGCGCTGCGCTATGTCTACTGGGTCGGCGGCATGCTCACCGGCGATTTCGGCTATTCCTTCGAATACCGCCTGCCCGTCTCCGAGGTGGTGGGCGACCGGCTCTGGCTGACGGTGCTGGTCTCGTTCGTCACGATCATCTTCACCTGGCTCATCGCCTTCCCGATCGGCATCTACTCCGCCACCCACCAGTACAGCTGGGGCGACTACGGCCTGACGCTCGCCGGCCTCATCGGCATCGCCGTGCCGAACTTCATGCTGGCGCTGGTCGTCATGTATTTCGCCAATATCTGGTTCGGCGTCTCGATCGGCGGGCTGATGGACCGCCAGTTCCTCGGCGCGCCGATGAGCTGGGAAAAGTTCCGCTCCATCCTCTCGCATATCTGGATCCCGGTCATCATCATCGGCACGGCGGGCACGGCGGCGATGGTGCGGCGCCTGCGCGCCAACCTGCTCGACGAGCTCAACAAGCAATATGTGGTGACCGCGCGGTCCAAGGGCCTGCATCCGATGCGGGTCCTCACCAAATATCCGCTGCGCATGTCGCTCAACTTCTTCATCTCCGACATCGGCTCCATCCTGCCCTCGATCATCTCCGGCGCGGAGGTGACCGCCATCGTGCTGTCGCTCGAGACGACCGGTCCCATGCTGATCAAGGCCCTGCAGACACAGGACATGTATCTCGCCGGCTCCTTCCTGATGTTCCTCGCCTTCCTGACCGTCATCGGCGTGCTGGTCTCCGATATCGCGCTCGCCATCCTCGACCCGCGCATCCGGCTCGGCGGAGGCGCCCGCAAGTGAAGACGCCCCTTCCCGAACCCGGCGCCCCGCTCGGCCATTTCGTCTCGGACAAGCCGTTCGATCCCTATGCCGCCGAGCGCAAGACCGAGGAGCTGAAGAAGGTCGCCCAGGCCTCGCAGTTCCAGCTGATGTGGTGGCAGTTCCGCCGCCACCGGATGGCGCTGGTCTCCGGCATCTTCCTCATCGTCATCTACCTGATGATCGCCGTCAGCGAGTTCCTGGCGCCCTACAACCTGCACACCCGCAACATCGACTTCATCTATTCCCCGCCGCAGACCCTGCGCTTCATGCATGAGGGCCAGTTCGTCGGTCCCTTCGTCTACGGCCAGAAGATGACGCTCGACATGGACAACCTCCGGCGCGTCTACACCGACGACAGGACGGACGTGCAGAAGCTGCGCTTCTTCTGCCGCGGCGACAGGTACAGGTTCTGGGGCCTCTTCACCTCCGACGTCCACCTCGTCTGCCCGGCGAAAGACGGCCAGTTCTTCTTCCTCGGCACCGACCGGCTGGGGCGCGACATGCTCTCGCGCATCCTCTACGGCGCGCGCATTTCGCTCACCATCGGCGCGCTCGGCGTTGCCATGAGCTTCGTGCTGGGCATCGTCATCGGCGGGCTTGCCGGCTATCACGGCGGCGTCTTCGACCTCATCGTGCAGCGCGTCATCGAGGTGTTGCAATCGATCCCCAGTATTCCGCTGTGGATGGCGCTCGCCGCGATCATCCCCGTCACCTGGAGCCCCATTCTCGTCTATATCGGCATTACGATCATCCTCGGCATGCTCGACTGGACCGGACTTGCGCGCGCCGTGCGCTCGAAACTTCTTGCCTTGCGCGAGGAAGATTATGTATTGGCGGCCCAGGTCATGGGCGCGGGCAGCGCCCGCATCATCCGCCGCCATCTCATACCCGGCTTCATGTCCCACCTGATCGCCAGCGCGACGCTGACCATTCCGGGCATGATCCTCGGGGAGACGGCACTGAGTTTCCTCGGGCTCGGCCTCAGGCCGCCCATCACCAGTTGGGGCATCCTGCTGACGGAAGCCCGCAGCATCAACATTATCGCTCTCTATCCTTGGCTGCTCTTTCCGGTGGTACCCGTCGTTTTGGTCATTCTGGCTTTCAACTTCCTTGGCGATGGACTGCGTGATGCGGCTGACCCCTATAAGTGAAATCGGGATTACGAATGCAGAAGAATCGCCCCTCCTCGACGGCGGGCCCGGCGGATACCGGGAGGTCGTGCCCTTGAGCCGCAGTTTCGAGCACGCCCGCATCCTCATGTACAGCCACGACACGTTCGGCCTCGGGCACCTGCGCCGCTGCCGCACGATCGCCCATGCGCTGGTGGAGGAATATCGCGGCCTCAACGTCCTCATCATCTCCGGCGCGACGATCGCCGGCGCCTTCGATTATCGCGCCCGCGTCGATTTCGTGAAGATCCCCAGCGTCATCAAGCTGCGCAACGGCGAATACACCTCGCTGGAGCGCCATATCGACCTGGAGGACACGCTGACCATGCGCCGGTCGATCATCCGCCACACGGCCGAGACGTTCAATCCGGACATCTTCATCATCGACAAGGAGCCGATGGGCCTTTCCGGCGAGGTGGAGGAGACGCTCGCCTACCTCAAGGGCTGCGGCACGCGGCTGATCCTCGGCCTGCGCGAGGTGATGGATTCCCCGCACCTGCTCGACGCCGAGTGGAAGCGCAAGGACGTCATGCACAAGATCGCGCGGTTCTACGACGACATCTGGGTCTACGGCCCGCCGGATTTCTACGATCCGCTGGTCGGCCTCGACGTGCCGCAAAGCGTGCGCGACAGGCTGAACTTCGTCGGCTTCCTGCAGCGCAACGCGCTGAAGATGGACCGCGCCCAGTACCAGCCGTCGGGCGACTACATCCTGGTGACCACCGGCGGCGGCGGCGACGGGGCGGAGCTGGTGGAGGACGTGCTGCGCGCCTACCGGCACGATGCCGGCCTCACCCACCGCGCCCTCATCGTGCTCGGCCCCTACATGCCGCAGGGCGAGCGCACCAAGCTGACGCAGGAAGCCGCGAAGATCCCCTATGTCGAGGTGATCGAGTTCGATTCACGCATGGAGGATCTCGTCGCCGGCGCGAAGGCGGTGGTGGCGATGGGCGGCTACAACACCTATTGCGAGATCCTCTCCTTCGACAAGCCGGCGCTCATCGTGCCGCGCGTGCAGCCGCGCGAGGAACAGCTCATCCGCGCCACCCGCGCCGCCGAGCTCGGCCTCGTCGACATGCTGCTGCCGGAGGAATCGGCCGATCCCGCACGCCTTGCCGCCGCGCTGAGGACCCTGCCGGAACGCCGCCCGCCCTCCAGCGGCAACCCGGAGCTCCGGCTCGAAGGCCTGCGCAACATCGCCCGCATCGTCGGCGAGGAGCTTTCCGCGCGGGAGCTCACCCCGCCCTCCGTCGCTTGAAGAGGCCACGCCCGCCGTGTCGCTGCCGCATAAGATCGTCGTGCTGCTGAAGGGCTATCCGCGCCTTTCGGAAACCTTCATCGCCCAGGAACTGCTCGGGCTGGAGCGCGCCGGGCTCGACCTCGTGCTCGTCTCGCTCCGTCGCCCGACGGACAAGAAACGCCATCCCGTGCACGACGAGATCAAGGCCCCGGTGTCCTACCTGCCGGAATACCTGCATGAAGAGCCTTTTCGCGTGCTGCGCGGCCTGTTCAAGAGTCTTCGCGCCCCCGGCTTCGGCGCGGCCATCCGCCAGTTCCTGAAGGACCTGCCGCGCGATTTCAGCCGCAACCGGTTCCGCCGCTTCGGCCAGGCGGCGGTGCTCGTCGGTGAATTTCCCGAGGCCGGCGGCTGGCTGCACGCCCATTTCATCCACACGCCCGCCTCCGTCGCCAATTACGCGGCCCGCATGCTCGCCCTGCCCTTCTCCGTCTCGGCCCATGCCAAGGACATCTGGACGTCGAAGGACTGGGAACTCGCCGACAAGCTCTCGACCGCCGACTGGGCGGTGACCTGCACCAAATCCGGCCACGCCCACCTCCAGGCGCTCGCCGGCCCGAACCGCGACCGGGTGCATCTCAGCTACCACGGCCTCGATCTCGACCGCTTTCCGCCGCTGGAGGACGGGGCCTACCCCCCTCTGGCCTGCCGGCCATCTCCCCCTCAGGGGGGGAGATTGGCTGGGAGTGAAACCCTTGCTCAATCGGCAACGTCGGAGGGGGAGATGGCCGGCAGGCCAGAGGGGGGTGACGCACGCCACGCCCCGCATCCGGAAGCCTGCGACTGCGCCGGGGCCGCAAACCCCCGCCCGCCCCGCGACGGCTCCGACCCGGAAAATCCCGTCACCATCATCAGCGTCGGGCGCGCGGTGCCGAAGAAAGGCTATGACGTCCTGCTGGAGGCTCTCGCCCGGCTTCCCGGGGATTTGCAGTGGCGTTTCGTCCATGCCGGCGACGGCGGGGAGCGGGCGAAGCTGCAAAAACTCGCCGACGAACTCGGCATCGCGCAAAAGATCACCTGGCTCGGCGCGGTCGACCAGAAGGACGTGCTCGCCGCCTATCGCCGCGCCGATATCTTCGCGCTCGCCTGCCGCATCACGCCGGACGGCGACCGCGACGGCCTGCCGAACGTGCTGGTGGAGGCGGCAAGCCAGCAGCTCGCCTGCGTGGCGACCGACATTTCCGGCATTCCCGAGCTTTTCGAGACCGAGGAGAACGGCCTGCTCGTGCCCTCCGAGGATGCGGCGGCGTTTTCCCGCGCGCTGGAGCGGGCGATCCGCGATCCCGCCCTTCGCCACAGGCTCGGCGCGGCCGCCGAGGCGAAGGTGCGCGGGAGCTTCGACCACCATACCAGCATCGCGCAGCTGAAGGCGCTATTTACGACCGGAGCCCGCCGATGAGCGGCCCGCGCGTCCTCTTCTACGTCCAGCACCTGCTCGGCATCGGCCATCTCGCCCGCGCCAGCCGCATCGTGCGCGCGCTCGTCGACGACGGCTTTGCCGTCACCCTCGTCACCGGCGGCATGCCGGTCGACGGCTTTCCCGGCCCCGGCATCGACCATGTCGCCCTGCCGGCCATCGCGGTGGGCGACGGCGGTTTTTCCGCGCTCGTCGACGCGAACGGCACGGTCATCGACGAGGTCTTCAAGGCCGCGCGGCGCGACCGGCTGCTCGCCGCCTATCACGCCATGCGGCCCGACATCGTCATCGTCGAGGCCTTCCCCTTCGGCCGCCGCCAGGTGCGCTTCGAGCTCCTGCCGCTGATCGCGGCGATCGAAGCGAGCACGCCGCGTCCCCTCCTCCTCACCTCGCTGCGCGACATCCTGCAGGAGCGCGCCAAGCCGGGCCGCGACGAGGAGACGATCGACCTCGTGCTGCGCCATTTCGACGGGGTTCTCGTGCATGGCGACCCCGCCTTCGTGCGCCTGGAGGACACCTTTCCGCTAGCCGATGCCATTGCCGGACGCGTGGTCTATACCGGCCTCGTCGGCAGCCCGGCGGCAGGACCCGCCGCGGAACGCTACGACGTCGTCGTCTCGGCCGGCGGCGGGGCGGTGGGCGCCGGCCTCGTGGAGGCCGCGCTCGCGGCATCCGGCCGTCGCACCGGCAGCGGCCGCTGGCTGGTCATCACCGGTCCCAACCTGCCGCAGGCCGATTTCGCGCGGCTGTCCGCCGCGCGCCCCGCGCATGTCGATCTCGTGCGCTTCCGCACCGACTTCCGCAACCTGCTGGCGGCGGCAAGGCTCTCGGTCTCGCAGGCCGGCTACAACACGGTCTGCGACGTGCTGCAGGCCGGCTGCGGCGCGGTGCTGGTGCCCTTCGCCTCGGGCGGCGAGAGCGAGCAGACGGCGCGCGCCGAGCGGCTGGAACGGCTCGGCCGGGCGGTCGTGCTGCGCGAGGACATTCTTTCCGGGGAAACGCTGGCGGACGCAATCTTGCGGGCCGAAGAGGCCGGGACGGAGAAAAATGTGCCTGTTTTGCAACTGGATGGCGCCAATCGTACCGCGAAAATCCTGAGGGACCTACTAAAACGGCGGGTGACTTCCTAGCTCTTGCGGTATTGCGGCTGTCTTATAATCTTCACACGCGACAGCGGCCGTTCACGCACAGAAGCTCTTCATGGAAAAAAGTCTCGCCCGGTACATTTGGGATCACACCCGGCCGCAGCAGCTCTTCATCCTGCTGATCGTCGCCCTGTCCATGATCCCCTACTACATGGCCTTCGATCTGCCCAAGCAGATCGTCAACGGCCCGATCCAGGGAACGGGGTTCGAGCAGCCCGGCAATACCCAGCTCTTCATGCCGATCGCCTTCGACCTGCCGTTCTTCGGCCATGTCGAGCTTTTCGCCGGCCTGCCGCTGGAGCGCATGCCCTCGCTGCTCGCCCTCAGCCTGACGTTCCTCGTGCTCGTCATCATCAACGGCCTGTTCAAGTATTTCATCAACACCTACAAGGGGCGTCTCGGCGAGCGGCTGCTGCGGCGCATCCGCTACGAGCTGGTCGACCGCATCCTTCGCTTCCCGCCGCGCTACTTCAAGCACATCAAGGCCGGCGAGGTCTCCTCGATGGTCAAGGACGAGGTGGAGCCGCTCGGCGGCTTCACCGCGGATGCCTTCGTGCAGCCGGCGCTGCTCGGCGGCCAGGCGCTGACGGCGCTGGTCTTCATCTTCATCCAGCATTTCTGGCTCGGCTTCATCGCCTTCGCCATGGCCGCCATCCAGGTCGGCATCATCCCGCGCATGCGCCGCCGGCTCATCGAGCTCGGCCGCGAGCGCCAGCTCACCGCCCGCCAACTCGCCGGCCGCGTGGCGGAGATCGTCGACGGCATCGGCACGATCCACGCCTACGACACCTCCAACTACGAGCGCGCCGACATCGCCGCCCGCCTCGGCCGCATCTTCAAGATCCGCTACGACATCTACCAGTGGAAATTCCTGGTCAAGTTCCTCAACAACTTCCTCGCCCAGCTGACGCCGTTCCTGTTCTACTGCATCGGCGGCTACCTCACGATCGTCGGCAAGCTGGACGTCGGCCAGCTCGTCGCCGTCATCAACGCCTACAAGGAACTGCCCGGCCCGCTGAAGGAGCTGATCGACTGGGAGCTGGTGCGCCAGGACGTGCAGGTCAAATACGAGCAGGTCGTCGAGCAGTTCGAGGCCGACGAGATGATCGCGCCCGAGATCCAGGCCATCGACGCGGGGAACGAGCCGGTGCTGCACCATCCGCTCAGCACCACGAACCTGCTGGTCGACGACGATATCGGCGGGCGGGCCTTGGAGCATGTGACGGTGAAGATCGCCCCCGGCGAGACCGTCGCCATCATCGGCACGGCGGCCAGCGGCGGCGATCGCCTCGCCGAGGCGCTGGCGCGCGTCGTCTGGCCGGCCGGCGGCAAGGTGACGGCGGGCGACGACGACCTCTTCGCCCTGCCGGAGGCGGTGACCGGCCGGCGCATCTCCTATGCCTCGCCCGAGGCCTATTTCTTCCACGGCAGCCTGAAGGACAACCTGCTCTACGGCCTCAAGCACGCGCCGATCGAGCCGGCCGCCTACAAGGGCCAGGCCGCCGACCAGCGCAAATGGGACGTGCTGGAGGCGCGCCGCTCCGGCAATCCGGACTTCGACCTCAACGGCAACTGGATCGACCTCGCCACGCTCAATGCCAACGGCAAGGACGGGCTCTTCGGCGCGATGATGGCCGTGCTGGACGTGGTGGAACTGTCCGACGACGTGCTGCAGCTGGCGCTGCATTCCTCGATCGCGGTCAACAACGACCCGGACGTCGCCGCCCAGATCGTCGAGATGCGCCATGACCTGCGCGAGGAGCTGGACCGCCGCGACCTCAACAGCCTCATCGTGCCGTTCCGCGACAACGAGTACAACACCGAGGCGCCGGTCGCCGAGAACCTGTTCTTCGGCATGATGCCCGACCCGAAGGCCTCCACCAAGGCGATCGTCAAGACGCCCTATTTCCGCAACATCATGCGCGAGAGCGGCCTCGGCACGGCGCTGTTCGAAATGGGCAAGGCCATCGCCGAGAGCACGGTGGAACTCTTCAAGGACCTGCCGCCCGACCACCCGTTCTTCGAGCAGCTGACCTTCATGCGGGCGGAGGAGATCCCGACCTATCAGCACCTGCTGCAGAAGCTGCGGCACAATGCCGCACCGAGCGAGGAGGACCGGATCGCGCTGATCAAGCTCAGCTTCTTCTATGTCGAGCCGCGGCACCGTTTCGGCGTGCTCGACGAGAAGCTGATGCGCAAGATCGTCGAGGTGCGCCACCAGTTCCACGCGAACCTGCCGGTCGAACTCCAGGCCCACATTGAACGTTACAATCCGGATGCCTATCTGACATCGGGAACGCTGGTGGACAATATCGTGTTCGGCAAGCTCAACCATCGCTTCAGCGACGCGATTTCCAAGCTGAGGGAGATCGGCGGGGAGCTTCTGGCCAAGCGGCCGGAACTCTACCGCGCGTTGATGGCGCTGGGGTTGGAATCGAATATCGGGGCCGGCGGCCGGCGATTGAACAACCTGCAGCGCCTGAAGCTGGGCCTGGCCCGCGCCCTCATCCGCCGCTCGGACTACTACATCTTCAACCGTGCGTTCTCGGGCGTCGACCACCACCTGCAGGAGCACATCGTGGAGGCCGCCCTTGCGTTCCTGGCCAAGAGCGGTGATAATCCGGCTGTTGTCTGGGTTTTGTCAAATACCCCGCTTGCAAAACACTTTAAAAGGGTGCTTGCTTTTGATGGCGGAAGTTTGGTGGAAGACGGAACCTACGACACGATCGTCGAAAGCGGTACGGTATACAAGCAACTGATAGCATGACTGGTATGAAGTGATCAGATAACCGGAATTCGAGGCGGTTGACTGTTATGATCTTGAACGACGAAGTGCAGATGTTACGACGGGTCCCGCTGTTCTCGGGCATCGATGCAGGCAAGCTGAAACTGCTCGCCTTCGCTTCGGACCGGGTGAGCTACCGTGAAGGCCAGGAACTCTTCCACCAGGGCGATGAGGGCGACGCCGCCTATGTCGTCCTTTCGGGCGTCGTCGACGTCTACAAGGAAGGGCCCTCGGGAGACGAGAAGATCGCATCGACCGGCAGCTGCTCGGTCGTCGGCGAGATCGCCATCCTTTGCGGCACGACCCGCAATGCCACCGTCAAGGCCTCCACGGTCGTGGAAGCACTGCGCATCCGCAAGGACTGCTTCCTCAAGGTCCTCTCGTCCTGCCCCCGCAGCATGGCCGAAACCATGCGCGTGATGGGCGAACGGCTCGCCACCGCGCACTGAGGACCGCTCCGTCGGCCTTTACTGCCGGCATCTCCTGAACGTCCCTTTCGGGCCGACAGGACGGCTGCTGCGTGCGGCCTCTTTCCTCATCCTTTTCCGAAAGCCTTTTCGCGCGCTGCAAAGGCGTTACGTTGCCGGATTTTCCGCCGTTGCGGCGGGAGGACCCCGTTCCGCGAAGCAGCGAAGCACCTTGCGGCGCCGGCTGGATTTGCCAAGGAATTGCGGCAGAAACAAGGGACTAGCCGCCTTCGCCACGCTCTTGCGCCTTCATATTTCTGTGATCATCCGCTCGCTGCCTGCGAAGGCTGCGATCTGGGCATGTAGCGCAATGCAGGAACGGTGGGTTACTTGCGGGGGTCGTTTCCTGCGGCGCGACAAGCGGCGGGCACCCCCCTCTGCCCTGCCGGGCATCTCCCCCTCAAGGGGGGAGATTGGATGGAGAGCCGTTTCGCCCTTTCCAGCGCTGCTGATGAAGCGAGGCTTTCACCTCTTGCCGATCTCCCCCCTTGAGGGGGAGATGCCCGGCAGGGCAGAGGGGGGTGGTCATGGCGCCCTCGCTTCTTTCCTGCACGGCCAACCCACCGCCCTTGCAAGCAGCGCCAGAAGGGCAAAGCGGCGCTGGAGGAGGCCCCCGCAAACCGCCGCCCTACCCGACCAGATCCTCCGCACGCTCCCAGACGCACCCCGCGTGCCCGGCCGTCGCCTCGAAAATCAGCGCCATCAGCGCCCAGGCCGCCGTGTCGTGCACGAGGTGGTGGGTGAGGAGGCCGATCGGGCCGTCATGGGTCTGCGAGACGCGCACGAGATCGGCGATCACCGCCTCGGCCGGCCGGGCACCCCGCGTGCCGCGCCAGTCGATGATGTCGACATGGGTGTTGCACACGGCGAGCGGCGCGGGCTTTTCCGGGCCGAAGACGGAGAGCACCTTGAAGCCAAGGGACGGCAGGCCGTCGACGACGGCCGGCGCGATGCGGTTCCACGGCGGCACCAGCATGGGCACGAAGCGCCCGGCATGGAGCGCGGAAAGCCGTTCGAAGCCTTGGCCGAGCTCGGCAAGCACCGCCTCCGCCGGCCGGTGGGCGCCGAGCTCCTGGCTCTTCTCGCCGGGTCCCGCATGGTTCTCATGCGCCCAGCCGTGCACCGCCACGCGCGCCAGCGGGGCCTCGGCCAGCCGCACCGCCAGCGCCGCGCCGGTGAAGGCCGGGATGACGGCGATGAGCACGGGTACCGCGTGGCGCGCGGTCAGCGCCAGAAGCGTGTCGAGCGCCGCGGTCGGCGCCACCGCATCGTCGTCGCGCAGCCACAGCCGGAGCGGTCTGCCCGCCGCGGCCCGGCGGGCGATCTCCTCCGTAAGGGGTCTTGCGCAGGCAGGCAGCGTCATCCCGTCTCTCCAACAGTGTTCCGCAGGACGGCATCCAGCACCGCGGCGGCGGCCGGCAGCGAATGCTCGGCCAGCACGCGGGCGCGGGCCTTTTCCGCAAGGCGCCGGCGCTCCGCCGTATCGTCCAGGAGGGCCGCGATGGCCGCCGCATAGGCGGCGGGATCGCCCGGCGCGGTAAGGCGCCCCGTCTCGCCGTCCTCGACCACTTCCGGAACGCCCGCCGTTTGCCAGGCGACGACCGGAAGGCCGGCGGCCTGGGCCTCCAGATAGGCGAGCCCATAGGCTTCGCCGCAGCCCGGCCAGACATAGAGCGCGCCCCCGGCCAGGACCTCCGCCACCGCGGCCTGCGGCTTCTGCCCGAGCCAGGTGATGCGCCCGTCGCCAAAACCGGAAAACAGCGCCTCCACCTCGGCCCTGAGCGGCCCGTCGCCCACCACCGAAAGGCGCCAGGGCCGGTCCTCGATCAGTCGCAACGCCGCAGAGAGCGCGCGAAAACTCTCCAGCTTGTCGCCGGCCCGCATCATCGCCACGGTGACGAGGTGGCCCGGCTCCGGCCGTGCGGCCTGCCCGGTGAACGGCGCCGCGTCGATGAAGGGTTTCAGCGCCGCAATGACCGCATCCGGCGCAGCGGCGGCAAGGCCCGCCCGGTCGCGGGCGGTGAGCCCGATATTGACGGCCGCGCCGCGCACCGCCTCCAGCACCCGCGCCTGCATGTCGCGCCAGATGCCGACATTGCGGCGCCCGGAATAGGAGGCCTCCGCCGTGGCATAGGCGACGCCGAAGCGCTCGCAGAGCGGAGGGCCGATCAGGTCCGGCGCCTTGTAATAGGGATGGTAGCAGAACCAGAGGTCCGGCACGCGCTCCGCCCGCCAGAGTGCCGAAAGCCGCTCGACCTCCGCCGCCGCCCGCGCGCCGAGCGCGGCATAGGCCGCCGCATCGTCGCTGTCGCCGCAAAAGGCGCGCAGCTGCGAGGCGAGCGTGACCGCATGGCCGGCATGCCTCAGGCAGTCCATAAGCTGGCGGGCCATCAGCCGGTCGCCCGAGGGCACGGCATGGTCCGGCGATTTCAGCGGGGCGTAGAACGCGATCTTCATGCTCGCCCGCAGGCCCTTTCTCATCGTCGCCCTGGCGCCGCGAGCCGCGGCACGGCTTTGCGGCCCACCATGCTGCGCGCCCGGCGAGGCCGGACGGCAAGGGTTGACAGGCCGGCCAAACTCTCCCATCTCAACGCGCGGTCCTGTATATGTGCGCGGAGTGCCGATGCCAACTGCCTTGCTTTCCCACGAGACGCTGCTGGCCCGAATAACGTCTCGTGAAGCGCGCGTCGGCGTCATCGGCCTCGGCTATGTCGGCCTGCCGCTCGCCATCACCGCCGCCCGCGCCGGCTTTGCCGTGACGGGTTTCGACACCGATCCCGGCAAGATCACCGCGATCGAGGCCGGGCGCAGCTATATCGAGGCGGTGCCGAGCGATATCCTTGCCGCCGAGCACCGCGCCGGCCGCTTTGCCGCGACGAGCGATTTCTCCCGGCTCGGCGCATGCGACGTCATCGCCATCTGCGTGCCGACGCCGCTGACGCGCCACCGCGACCCCGACATGCGCTATGTGGAGCAGACCTGCCGCGACATCGCCGCGACGCTGCGCCCCGGCCAGCTCGTCGTCCTGGAATCGACCACCTATCCCGGCACGACCGACGGCCTGGTGCGCCGCACGCTGGAGGCCGGAGGCCTGACGTCCGGCACGGATTTCTTCCTCGGCTTCTCGCCGGAGCGCGAGGACCCCGGCAACCGCCAGTTCCAGACCTCGACCATCCCGAAGGTCGTCGCCGGCGACGGCGCGGCGGCGCAGGCGCTCGTCACCGCCTTCTACGGCGCGGTGGTCAAGACGGTCGTACCCGTCTCCTCCACCGCCACGGCCGAAGCGGTGAAGCTGACGGAGAACATTTTCCGCGCGGTGAACATCGCCCTGGTGAACGAGCTGAAGGTCGTCTACGAGGCCATGGGCATCGACATCTGGGAGGTGATCGACGCCGCAAGCTCAAAACCCTTCGGCTACATGCCCTTCTATCCCGGCCCGGGCCTCGGCGGCCATTGCATCCCGATCGATCCCTTCTACCTCACCTGGGCCTCGCGCGCCCACGAGCTGCCGACCCGTTTCATCGAGCTCGCCGGCGAGATCAACTCTTCCATGCCCCGCCATGTGGTGGGCAGGCTGGCCGAGGCGCTCGACCGGCGCGCCGGCAAGGCGCTGAGCCGCTCGAAGGTGCTGGTGATCGGCCTTGCCTACAAGAAGAACGTGCCCGACATCCGCGAAAGCCCGTCGCTGAAGCTGATCGAGCTGATCGAGGAGCGCGGCGGCGCGGCGAGCTACTACGATCCGCATGTGCCGGAAATCCCGCCGACCCGCGAATACGGCGCCTTCCGCGGTCGCCCGTCGGTCGCCTGGGACGAGGCGGATATCCGCGCCTTCGACGCGATCCTGATCGCTACCGACCATGACGATGTCGACTATGCGGCGCTGGCCGAATGGGGCGCGCTGATCGTCGACACGCGCAACGTCTTCGCCCGGCGCGGCATCGCCGCCGACACGATCCTCAAGGCCTGAGATCCCGCATGAGCCGCCTCGAAAGCTTCATCCGCCGCATGTCCGCCCAGCGCGACGTCATCGACCATGTCGCGCAGGCCCTGCACCTGCCAGAGGACGGCGCGATCCTCGAGATCGGCCTCGGCAACGGCCGGACCTTCGATCACCTGCGCGAGAAATTCCCCGGCCGGCGCATCGTCGCCTTCGACCGGGCGCTCGGCGCGCATTCCTCCTCCACGCCGCCGCCGGGCGACCTGGTGCTCGGCGAGATCGTCGAGACGGCAAGGGCCTTTGCCGGCACGGATGCCGCGCTCGTCCACGCCGATATCGGCACCGGCTATGACGACAGGGACGCGGTCACGCTGACCTGGCTGCCCGACATCGTCGCCCGCGCGCTCGGCGCCGGCGGCATCGCCATCAGCGGCCTGCCGCTCGACCACGCGGCGCTGGAGCCCCTGGCGCTGCCCGCCACCGTCGACAGCAAGCGCTACTTCCTCTACCGCAGGCGGGCCTGAGCCCCATGGCCCGCGTCGCCGTCATCGCGGACGCCCATTTCCACGATATCGAAGGCGACTACGATTTTCCCGGCATCGTCGTGAACGGGCGCAGGCTGACGGTGCGCACCTTCGCCGACACCGTCCGCTCCACCCGCGTCTTCAACGAGAGTTTTACCGCCCTCCCCGCGGCGCTCGACCGGATCGTCGCCATGGGCATCCGCCACGTCGTCCTGCTCGGCGACTATACCGACGACGGCCAGCGCGGCACGGTGGCGAGCCTCGTGCGGCTGCTTGCCGCCTATCGCGACCGCCACGGCCTCAACTTCTACGCCACACCGGGCAACCACGACGTCTTCGGCCCGCTCGGCAAGCACCGCGACACCCGCTATGTGCATGCCGGGGGCGGCACGGTGCTGGTGACGAGCGATGCGGAGAAGGCCGCGGAGGATCCGGGCCATCCGGTCGTGACGGAGAAGATGTATTGCGACGGCGTGCCGGCGGGCATCCGCGCGCTCGGCGAGTTCGGCTATTTCCGCCGCCCCGGCGACCTTCTTTTCGAAACGCCCTTCGGCGCCGATGACGCGCCCGCCGCGCGCGAGCAGGACCTGCGCTCCGCCGACGGCGGCACCGTGCGGCGGCTGATGGACGCCTCCTACCTGGTCGAGCCGGAGGACGGCCTGTGGCTCCTGATGATCGACGCCAATGTCTTCGAGCCGCGCAACGGCCGGCGCGACATCGCCCGCAAGAAGGCCTTCCTCGACAGTTCCGATGCCGGCTGGAACGCGCTCCTGCGCGTCAAACCCTATCTCCTCGCCTGGATCGCCGATGTCGCGGCGCGGGCGGCGCGCAAGGGCAAGACGCTCCTCGCCTTCTCCCACTATCCCGTGCTCGATCCCTTCGAGGACGAGACGGACAGCGAGCGGGCGCTCTTCGGCGAAACGACCGTCGCGAAGCGCACGCCCCGGCCGCTCGTCGCCGAAACGCTTGCCGCCGCCGGCCTGTCGCTGCATTTCAGCGGGCACCTGCATGTCGAGGCCCGCTCGTGCCACGATGCCGGTGGCCGCCGCCTCGTCAACATCGCCGTGCCCTCGCTCGTCGCCTTTCCCGCCGGCTTCGTCGTGATCGGGACGGGGGATGGGGCGCCGTCCGTCGAGACCGTCTCCCTTGCCGAAACGCCGCTCGATGACGATCTCCTCGCGCTCTACCGGGCCGAGCAGGCCCGTGCCGGCCATGCCCCGGACCCGGCGCTCGCCGCCCGCGACTACGGCGACTTCCTGCACCGCCACATGCGCGCCCTCGTCGTCCACCGCTTCCTGCCGAAGGAGTGGCCGGCGGACATGGCGGACATGGCGCGGCGCATGACGCTCGCCGATCTCTCCCGGCTGATGGCGGACGGCACGCCGCCGGGCAGCCTCGATACGGGCCTGCTGGAGGCCATCCCCCTCCTCGATCTCGTCGTCGACTGGTATTGCCTGCGCCAGTCCCCCGCGGCGGCTCCCGCCTATGTCGCCCCCGGCAGGCTCGCCTGCTACCGGTCCCTTGCCGCGCATTTCGGCGACCTCACGCCGGCGGCCGAGGACGGGCCGAGGCGGTTCTTCGCCATCTTCCTCGGCGTCCTCGGCCGCAACCTCGCGCGGGCGTCGAGGTAGGCGGGCGTTCTGCCCGATAGGGGCGTGGTGCACGCTGATACCCCCCTCTGCCCTGCCGGGCATCTCCCCCTCAAGGGGGGAGAATGGATGGAGCACCGTTTCGCCCATCTCCAGTGTTGCCGATCGGGCAAGGCTCTTGCCTCCTGCCGATCTCCCCCTTGTGGGGGAGATGCCCGGCAGGGCAGAGGGGGGTGCAGCCGTGCACCCGCTCCATGCGTTTCACACAATACCCCCTTACAAACCACCTACCCGCCGCGTTAAACCAAATCTTACCTCTCGGCCGCCACACTGCGCGGCCAGCGCGTGCCCTCGTTCATCGGATCGGTCCCTTGTACAATCTCATCTCGGTCGTCCTGAAGAAGCGCCTCGACCTCGATTTCAAGACCTCGTCCGATTTTCGCGCCCGGATCGTCGAGTTCCCCGGCCTGTGGATGAGCGAGCGGGAGATCGCCGGGCTGCGGGCGGAGCTGCGCAAGGTGGCGGGGCGGGCGGTGCCGGGCGGCGATCTCGACTACGGCGTCTTCTCCGAGCGCGAGGACGTGCTCCAGCGCACCATCGTCACGCTCGTCTACCGCGTTTCCGACGGCACGCCCGTCGCCTTCAATGCGCTGCCGGTCATCTCGCTCTCGCTGTCGGGAAAGCCGGTCGAGGTGCTGCATCTCGGCCTCGTCATGATCGACCCCGCCGTGCGAAGCCAGGGCCTTTCCTGGGTGCTCTACGGCCTCACCTGCTTCCTGCTCTTCCTGCGCAACCAGCTGCGCCCGCTCTGGATTTCCAACGTCACCCAGGTGCCCGCCGTCGCCGGCATGGTGGCCGAGACCTTCTCCGACGTCTTTCCGTCGCCCACCCGCGGCGCGCGGCGCTCGCTGCGCCAGCAATTGATCGCGACGGAGATCATGGCCGGCCATCGCCATGTCTTCGGCGTCGGCAAGGACGCCGGCTTCGATGCCGACCGCTTCGTCATCACCGATGCCTATACCGGCGGCTCGGACAACCTGAAGAAGACATTCGAGGCGGCGCCGAAACACCGCAAGGCCGAGTACAACGATTTCTGCGCCGCCGAACTCGACTACGACCGCGGCGACGACCTCCTGCAGATCGGCCAGCTCGATCTCAACGCCGCCCAGCGCTACCTCCTCGAAAGCGTGCCGCGCAATGCGCTCGGCCGGCTCGCGGTGGCAAGCTTCGTCATCCTCGTGCAGCGGCTGGTGCTGCCCCTCATGCACTGGGCGGACGGCCGCCGCCAATGGGGCATCCTGAGGCCTTCCCGATGAGCTTTTCCTACGAGACCTTCACCACCCGCAACATCGGCTTCGTCAGCGCGGCGGAGCAGCGCCGGCTGCAGGGCGCCACCGTCTTTATCTGCGGCACCGGCGGCATGGGCGGCGCGGCCATCCAGGCCCTCGCGCGCGCCGGCATCGGCCGCCTGGTGCTTGCCGATATCGACCGTTTCGAAGTGTCCAACCTCAACCGGCAGGTCTTCTGCTTCACCGACACGGTCGGCCAGCCGAAGGCCGAGGCGACGCGCGACCTGTGCCTCAAGATCAATCCCGCGCTCGCCATCACCGTCTTCGGCCCCGACTGGACGGAGCATGCGGAAGAAATCGTGTCCGGCGCCGACGTGGTGATCAACGGCACGGACGATCTCGGCGCGAGCCTGCTCCTCTACCGCACCGCCCGCCGCCACGAAAAGACGGTGATCGACGCCTATGCCGCGCCGCTGCCCTCCGTCTATGTGACGCGCCCCGCGGACCCGATGCCGGAGGAGCGCCTCGGCTACCCGACGACGGGAACCGCCTGGAACGCGCTCACGCCCGACCAGCGCGCGCAGGCCTTCCTGCGCGAGGCGGAGCATGTGATGGTGCATTCCTCCTCCCGCCACCATGTCGACCTCAAGCTTGCCGGCGAGGTGGTGGCCGGCACGCGCAGCCGCATGTCCTTCGCGCCCATGGTCATCTCGACGGGCATGCTGATGGCCTATGAGGCGATCAACGCCGTGCTCGGCAGGAAGCACGGCGCCGATTGCCGCGGCTGGTTCTTCAATCCTTATGCCGGCCGCGTCGAGCGTCCGCGGAGCGCCCTTATCGCCGTGCTCCTGCGCCCCCTGGTGCGGCGCTTCCTCAACCGGCTCGCCGCGCCATGATCGCGCCGACCGTCGCCGACACGTTCATCTCGCTCGCCGCCTTTCTGGGGCTCGTCGTGCTGATCCGCGCCATCCGCACCTTCGATGCCGGAAGCCCGCTGACGCGCCGCTTCCTCTTCGGCCTCAAGGTGCTCGCCGCGCTGATGATCGGCCGCGTCCTTGCCTGGTGGACCGGCCTCTTCCTCTTCGAGGCCGCGACGATCATCGCCGCCGGCCTCGTGCCGCTCGCCACGGTGCTCGTCGCCGAGGGCCTGATGCGCCGCCACGCCCCGCGCCTCACCAAATGGATCGCCGCGGGCGGCGCGGCCGCCTTCGCCGTCCTCGCCTTCCTGCCCGCCTCCCTTGCCGATCCCT
This sequence comes from Shinella sp. WSD5-1, assembly GCF_963942435.1. Taxonomy (GTDB): domain Bacteria; phylum Pseudomonadota; class Alphaproteobacteria; order Rhizobiales; family Rhizobiaceae; genus Shinella; species Shinella yambaruensis. The sequence continues at coordinate 106,404 of NZ_OZ012600.1, read as the reverse complement.
GGCGGCTGGTGGGCCTCTTCCTCTACCAGCTCGTCACCTTCGCGCTCGCCGGCCACATGGCCGTCACGCGCGACCGAAAGAGCCTTTCCCGGGCGGAAAACCAGGCGGTGGACCGCATCGCCCTGTCGCTGCTGCTCATCCTGCCGCTGCTCGTCACGGATTTCCGCTCGGCTTATGTGGACCTGCCGGTGCGGCTCGGCGGTCTCGCCATCCTCTTCCTCTGCTGGCTGCTGATCAGCCTCGGCCAGCGCGCCGTCGGCCACCGCGACACGGTCGTCTCCTTCGTCATCCTCACCGCCGTCGCCCTCATCGCCGCGCTTGCCATCGGCATCGAGAACGACCTTGACGCCGCCGCGCTCGCCCGCACCGCCAGCGTCGTCACGGCGGCGGCGCTGCTCGGCGTCATCTGGAAGGACGGCATCGGCCTCAGAACCGAGCAGCGCCGCCAGAGCCTCATCCGCCACCTTGCCGAGGACCGCATCGACGACACGCTGGGCTTCCTGAAGGAGCTGCAGAACCATCCGCTGGTCGAGGGGGCGCTCCTGCTCGAGGAGGCGGAGCTCGCCGATCTCGACCTTGCCGGCCTGAAGGAACTCACCGCCGCCCGCCCGCTGCTGCGCGCCACGGAGACATCCGGCCTTTCGGAAGCGGACGCCGAGCAGCTCGCCTGGCTGACCGAGAAATACGAGGCGACCCATGTGATGCTGGTCTCGCGAAAGCCCTTCCGGCTGATCGCGCTCAACATGCCCTCCGTCTCCGCCACGCCGGGCGCCGAGGCGGAACTGAAGGTCGTCCAGCGCATGGCGCTCCTGATTTCGGAGAGAACGCATGATCGAGATCCGTGAGGGCGATATCGACGCCTTCTTCGCCGCGCCCTTCGCGGTCTATGCGGGCACGCCCTATGTCTCGCCGATGCGGAGCGACCTCAAGCGCTTCCTGTCGGCAAGGACGAACCCGCTCTTCGAAGCGCCGGATGATTTCGCCGTCTTCACCGCCCATGAGAACGGCGCGGTGCGCGGCCGCATCACCGCCCATGTGCATCGCGCCGCCAATGCCCGCTTCGGCCTGAAACGCGGCTACTTCGGCTATTTCGACTGCGCCGCCGACGAACGCGTCGCCGCCGCCCTCCTCGAACGGGCGGAGGATTGGGCGCGGCAGAGGGGCTTTTCCGAGATCCTCGGCAATTTCAACCTCACGGCCATGCAGCAGGTCGGCATCATGACCGGCGGCTTCGAGCACGCGCCCTATACGGACCAGGTCTGGGGACCGCCGCACCTGCCGCGTCTTCTGGAAAAGCGCGGCTACTCGCCGTCCTTTCCCATGACCACCTTCGAGATCGACATCCGCGCCGCGCCGCTCGGCGGCATTCTCGACGGCGCGGAGATGCGGGCGCTGCGCGCCGACGGTTTCTCCTTCTCGCCGATCCGGCGGAAAACGCTGGACCGCCGACTGGAGGATTCGCGGCTCATCCTCAACGAGAGCTTTGCCGGCAACCCGATGTTCGTGCCCGTCAGCCGCGCGGAATACGAATTCCAGGCGAAGGAGATGAAGTGGATCATGGACCCGCGCATCTCCGCCGTCGCGGAAAAGGACGGCGCGCCGGCGGGCGCGGTCATCGCCATTCCCGATGTCAACCCGATGCTGACGGCGATGGGGTCGCGCCTCGGCCTTTCCGCGCCCTGGCATCTCCTCAAGCATCGCCTCCGGCGGCGCCGCGCCGTCGTCATCTTCCAGGGCGTCAAGCCGGCCTATCAGGGCCGCGGCCTCAACCCGCTGATGCTCGCCCACATCCTCGGCGAAATGAAAGCCGCCGGTTATGAGACCGCCGGCGGCACCTGGATCGCCGATGCCAATGCCGCGAGCCTGCGCCAGGCCGAAAAGGCCGGCGCCCGCCCGCTGCACCGGCTGCACCTTTTCGGGAGGACGCTGTGATCGACCGCACCATGCTGACAACCCTCGCCGCCGAGGCGAACCGCGCGCCCTCCACGCACAACACCCAGCCGGCGCGCTTTGCGCTGGACGCGGAGGGCCGCATCCTCGTCCTCGCCGATCTTTCCCGGCGCCTCGCCGTCGGCGATCCGACGAACCGCGACATGGGCCTTTCCTGCGGCGCGGCGCTGGAGGGGCTGGTGATGGCGCTCGCCGGGCGCGGTCTCGGGGCCGCGGTGGAGGATTTTTGGGCGGAAGACGCCCAATGGCGCCCCGGCTACCGGCTGGCCGCCCGCGTCACCCCGGGCGGGGACGCGGCGCCCTCGCCGCTCGCCGCGTGGACGGAGAAACGCTTCACCTGGCGCGGCGCCTTCTCGCCCGCACCGCCGGAGACGCCGGCAAGCCTCGAGGGCTGGGCAGGGCGGAAGGACGACGTGGCCTTCGCCGGCGGAAAGGACACCCTCGCCTTCATCGCCGCGCTCAACGACGAGGCGAGCCTGACCGTCATGCGCGGGCGCGCCTTCCGCGACGAACTCGTCCTCTGGATGCGCCTTTCGCCGCGCCACCCCGCCTATGCCCTCGACGGCCTCAATCTCGAGGCCCTGCGCATGGGCCGGCTGGAGGGCGCCGTGGCGGGCACGGTGCTCGCCTCGCCGCTCTTCGCCCTCGCCGACCGCCTCGGCCTTGCCAGGACGCTGGTTTCCGAGGCCGGCAGGACGATGACCGCGGCGGCCTGCCTGCTGTTCCACCGCCCGCAAGGCGAAAGCCCGGTCGCGACGGGCCGGGCCTTCTATCGGTTCTGGCTGGATTTCACCCGCTTCGGCCTTGCCGGCTGGCCGATGGCGGTTCTCGCCGACGTGCCCGGGGCCGCCGAGACCCTGCGCCGGCGTTTCGCGCTGCCGGCGAACCACCGGCTGGTCAACGTGCTGCGCGTCGGCCCGGCGCCTGTCATGCTGCCGAAATATCGCTTGCCGGCGGGGGAGCTTGTGGTGGATTAACCGCCGTAAAGAGGCGGTTCTGTTTTCGAAGCCCCTCCCCTCACCCACCAGCGTCATCCTCGGGCTTGCCCCGAGGATCCACGCGGCACCCGCGGCCTGTGGATGGTCGGGCTTTACAGCAAGCCCGACCATGACGGCGGAGCGGGTTGCGGATCTCTCTGCCGGAATCCGCCTGGGCTGGGCCCGACCGCCGAAGCCTCAGGCCGCCGCTTCCGCCTTCGCCCGTTCCGCCAGCAGCTTCTGCGCCGTCACGAAATCCACCTTGCCGGAGCCGAGCACCGGCACCGGGCCGACCGTCACCTCCGAAGGCACCATCATGTCCATCGCGCCCTTCTCCTTGGCGAAGCGCAGGAAGGCGGCGCGGGTGGCGTCGGGGGCGTCGGTGAGGAGGACCAGGCGCTCGCCCTTCTTGGCATCCGGCAGGGAGACGACGACGGAGAGCCTTCCCGGCCAGAGTTCGCCGGCCAGCGCCTCGACGGCGGCGAGCGAGACCATTTCCCCGCCGATCTTGGCAAAGCGCTTGGCGCGGCCGCGGATGGTGATGAAGCCCTCCTCGTCGACCGTCACGATGTCGCCGGTGTCGTGCCAGCCGTCCGGCGTCGGCTCCAGAACGCCGGGGTTTTCGGCGCGCAGATAGCCGGCCATGACATTGGCGCCGCGCACGAAGAGGCGGCCGCCTTCCTCGACGCCGGGAACGGGATCGAGCCGGTATTCCATGCCGGGCATGATCTTGCCGACGCTGCCGGCCTTGTTGAACATCGGCGTGTTGAGCGCGATGACCGGGGCCGCCTCGGTGACGCCGTAGCCTTCCAGGATGCGCACGCCGAACTTCTCCATGTAGAGCGCGCGCGTGGTGGCGCGCACCGGCTCGGCGCCGGCGAAGCAGTAGCGGATCGAGCGGAAATCGTAGGGATGCGCGGTGCGGGCATAACCGTTGAGGAAGGTGTCCGTGCCGAAGATGATGGTGGCGTTGGAGGAATAGATCAGCTCCGGGATGATCCGGTAGTGCAGCGGCGAGGGATAGAAATAGACCGGCACGCCGGAGACGAGCGGCAGGATGGTGCCCGCCGTCAGCCCGAAGGAATGGAAGACCGGCAGGATGTTGAACACCTTGTCGCCCGAATGGAAATCGATGCGGGAGGCGGCCTGCGCGGCGTTGGAGAGGATGTTGCGGTGGGTCAGCACCACGCCCTTCGGCGTGCCCTCCGAGCCGGAGGTGAAGAGGATGACGGCCGGGTCGTCCGCCTTGCGCCTGGCGAGCGGCCGGCCCCTGCGCAGGAAACCGAGCGCCTTGTCCCTGACGCCGATGGTCTGGCGCAGGTCGTCCAGCCAGACGATCTCCACCGCCTTGGCCAGCTCCTCGACGACGGGGCCGAGCTTGGCCTGGGTGACGAAGGCGCGGGAGGTGAGCACGCGGCGCACCTCGGCGGCCCTGCAGGCCGAGAGGATGTTCGTCGCGCCGGCCGTGAAGTTCAGCATGGCCGGCACCTTGCCCGCGGACATGACGCCGAGGAGGGTGGCGACCGAGCCGTTGGCGTTGGGCAGCAGCACGCCGAGGGTCTTGTCCTGCGGGTAGAGCGCCCTGAATTTCGCGCCCAGCACGGCGGCGCCGATCAAAAGCTTGCCATAGGTGAGCGAGCCGGTGACGGGATCCTGCACGGCAAGGCGCCGCATGCCGCGTTCCTTCGCCGTCTCGATGACCTTTTCGAGCACGGTGGTGTCGGTGTCCGTGGTGCTGAACATCAGCATGGACATGACCTGGTAGAGCTCGGCGCCCGCCGCCATGCGGCGCTTGCGGCCCTTCAGCTCGGCCGGCACGGAAAGGCGCACCGGCGGCAGGATCGTCACCTTGACCTTGGGGAACAGCCGGCGGCGCACATGCAGCGAGGAGAGGCGGGAGAAATAGCTCTTCTCCAGCCCGTCGATGCGCACGGGCACGACCATCGCGCCGGTCTTGTCGGCCACCATGGCGGCGCCGTCATAGACCTTCATCAGCGCGCCCGTGACGGTGATGCGGCCTTCCGGGAAGATGACCAGCGGCTCGCCGTTGTTGACCGTCTTGATCAGCGTGCGCGTCGCCATCGGCTTGGAAGGGTCGAGCGGCAGGAAGTTGCACATCTTGAGGAAGGGCTTCACCCACCAGGCCTTGGCGATGGTGTAGTCGACGGCGAAGGTCGGCTCCTCGTCGGTGAGGGCCAAAGCCAGCGCGCCGTCGAGGAAGGAGACGTGGTTGAGCGCGATGATCGGCGCCTTGCCGGCCTTCTTCAGGTTGTCGAGGCCGTCCACCTCCAGCCGCAGGAAGGCGCGGAAGAGGATGGAGATGAAATCGCGGAAGGCATTGGTCGGTAGCGTACGCAGCATGATCCAGGCGGCGGCGATATTGGCGAGCGCGAGGCCGGCGAGCAGCATCGGCGTCGAGGCGCCCGCCGCCTGCAGGGCCGCGACGAGGCCGCCGCCGACCGTCATGAAGCCGGCGGAGAGCACGTTGGCCGCGCCGATGACGCGGGAGCGCTGGTCCTCCTCCGCCCAGGCCTGCAGCGCGGCGAAGGTGGGCACGACGAGGAAGGCGCCGGCGATCGCCATGCCGGCAAGGTCGATGGCGATGCGGATCGCATAGGGGCCGGAAAAGAAGGCGGCGAGCGTTTCGGCCGGGGCGGCGGCGCCGGCATGGCCGACGCTCCAGGCGAGATCGAGGCCGAACAGCGCCATGATCAGCGTGCCGAGCGGGGCCGGAAGGAGCACGATGCGGCCGGCCGACATCCAGGCGGCGATGGCCGAGCCGATGCCGACGGCGACGGCGAAGACGGCGAGATAGGCGGTGATGGCCGTCTCGCTGCCACCGAGATTGCCCTTCACCATGGGCGGCAGCAGCGAGAGCACGATGGCGCCGACCAGCCAGAACCAGGCGGCCATCAGCGCCGCGCGCCACAGCCGCTTGTCGCCGCGCAGCGCATTGACGAGGCGGCCGGTGGAGCGGAAGACGTTGCGCTCGACGGCAAGGTCCGGGGCCTTCGCGCCGACGCGGGGGATGAAGCGGCTCGATAGCCAGCAGGCGAGCGCCAGGCCCAGCATCATCGGCCCGAAGAGCCAGGGGTTGACGCCGTCGGCGGCGGCAAGGCCGGCGACCAGCGTGCCGCCGAGGATGGCGATGAAGGTCGCGCCCTCGATCCAGGCATTGGCGCGCGGCAGCTCCCTGCGCTCCAGATGATCGGGCAGGATGCCGTATTTGACCGGGCCGAACAAGGCGGAGATGACGCCGAAGAGGAAGAGCGCCACCATCAGCACCGCGACGGAGTGGAAGGCGAGGCCGACGACCGCGACGCCGGCGGCGGCGAGCTCCACCCGCTTCAGCCGCTCGGCCATGACGGCCTTGTCGAACTTGTCGGCAAGCTCGCCACCGAGGGCGGAGAACAGCAGGAACGGCGCCATGAAGACGGCGCCGGCAAGCGTTACCAGCGATCCCGCCTCCTCCGCCGCCATCGTCGCGAGAATGAGGAAGACCAGCGTGTTCTTCAGGAAGTTGTCGTTGAAGGCCGACAGGAACTGGGTCCAGAAGAGCGGCGCGAAGCGCCGGGAGGTCATGAGGTTCTGTTGCACGGCGTGTCTCCCATCCTGCGGGATTTCTCGCGCATTTCCGCTTTCGCGAAAACGCCCTGTCTGTTTGTCTTACGCAATTCCGGACGCAAACCGCTGCGCGCTTTTGCTGGAACTGCTCTAGGGAAAAAGCCTTGCCGCTTCGTTCATCGATCGGGCGGCAGGGCCGATTTTCCGGTCAAGCCTCGTCGCTCTTGATGCCGAGCAGCAGCTTTTCCGTCTTGGCGTCGTCGATGCGGCGCAGCAGCTTCTCGGCTTCCTGGTTGTCGCGCAGGGTTTTCGTGACGTTCACCGTCGTCTGCACCAGCATCAGGATGCCCATGGCGAGATAGCCCTTGCCCCAGAGATCGAGCGGCATGAGATAGAGGCCGAGCGCCAGCATGAAGGCGGCAAGGCCGAAGCTGGCATAGGAAAAGGTCGTCCAGGCGGGCGAATGTTTCATCAGGCTGTCGTTCATGGCAGTGGTCCCTTCCGTTTGTCAGTGGGCGTTCATGCGGCTGCGCAGGCGCTGGAGCACTTCGTCGGCGCTTGTCACCAGCGGGCGGCCGCAGCCGGCGGCGGCGAGCTTTTCGGCGAGCGCGGCCGGGTCCGGGCCGGTCTCCAGCGTGCCGAGGGCCTCGGCGGTCAGTTCCGCCTCGCGCTGGCGCCGCTCCAGCCGGGCAAGCGTCGCCTCGGCATCGGCAAGCGTGTTTTCACCCGGCGCGTCGTGGGCGAGGCGGCGGGTGCGGTCGCGCGCCAAGGCGAGCCGCTCGCCGCGGCGCAGCGCCGAAAGCCGCATCTCGCTCTGCCGCACCGCCTGTCTCAGACGGTCGATGCCGCCGGAAAATTCGGCCTCGACCTGGCGGGCATTCTGCAATTCGGTCTCCAGGCGGGCGATCGAGCCGGCGGCTTCGATGGCAAGGTCCTCGCGGCCCTTCTCGAGCGCGGCGATGGCGCGGGCTTCGAGATCCTTTATGCGGGCGGCGAGGCGTTCGGCGTTCTCCGCCTCCAACCGGTTCTGCGCGATGGCGACGGCCACCGCCCGGCGCGCCGCCTCGACGCCGCGGGCCGCGTCGCGGATCTGCTGGGCAAGGACGGGAAGGGCATGGCGGTCGCCGAAGGCTTCCTCCGCCTCGTGCGCGCGGCCGCGCACCAATGTCAGGATCTGTTTGAACATTTTTCTCTCTCCCTGTATGAACAATGTTCAATAATCTTGTCGCATAAAAATGAACGATGTTCAATATAGAAAATGAACAACGTTCAAAAATAGGAGAACGGGATCGATGGCGGCGAAGCGGCAGGCGAAGAAGGAGGACTTGCGCACGCGGCTGGTCACGGCCGGGACGCAACTGATCCGCGACCAGGGCCTGAAGGGCCTGCGCGCCCGCGACATCGCCGAACGGGCGGGCGCGGCGCTCGGCGGGCTCTATACGGTGTTCGACGATCTCGACGGGCTGATCCTCGCCGTGAACTCCGGCACGCTGAAGCGGCTGGAGGCGGCGCTGGAACGCGCGATCCCGCCGGACGCCACCGTCGAGCAGACCTTCCTCAGTCTCTCGCTTGCCTATCTCGGCTTCGCGCAGGCCGAGAAGAACCTCTGGGCCGCCCTCTTCGAGCACCGCATGCCGGAGGGCGTGCCCGTGCCGGACTGGCACCTTGCCGAACATGCCTTCCTGATCGGCCTCATCGCCGGGCCGCTCGCCGGCCGCATGCCGGGTGCGACCGCCGAGGACATCGCCATCCGCGCCCGCACCTTCTTCTCCGCCGTGCACGGCGTCATCGCCGTCAGCCTGGAAGGCCGTTTCGTGGGGATCACGCCGGAGCGCCTGGAAAGGGAGGTCGCCGCCCTCGCCCGCATCCTGGCGAAAAGCCTGGACTGAGCGTCAGCCGAGCCTTCGGCGATGGACGGCCCAGGCGCCGGCCGCGCTCATCGCCGCCAGCGCATACCAGGTGAGCGCGTAGACGAGGTGGCTGTTGCGGAAGGCGACGACCGTCAGCCCGCCGACCGGCAGGCCGCCGGGATTGGGCGTCGCATCCGCATCGATGAAATAGGGCGCCGCGCCGGAAAGGCCCTTCGCGGCGGTAATCGCAGCGACATCGCGGGAGAACCAGCGGTCGGCGGCCGGATCGTTGGCGCGCAGGAACGCGCCGCCGGGTTCGCTGAGGCGCAGCAGCCCCGTCACCGTGACGGGACCGGCGGCCAGTTCGCTTGCCACGCGCGCGGCCGGATCGCGCCGGTCCGCCGGCACGAAGCCGCGGTTGACCAGCACGGCCGTCTCATCCGGCAGCAGGAGCGGCGTCAGCACCCAGAAACCGGCGCCGCGCTCCGTCACGGCCTGCACCAAAACCGTCTTGTCGTGCCGGAAGAGGCCGGTGGCGGTGACGCGGCGGTACTCGTCCTTCTCCCGGCTGACGGCCGGCCATTCGGCACGGGCGGGAGCCGGCACGGCGTCGGCGTGGACGCGGCTTTCGACACGGGCGATGAGGTCGAGCTTCCAGAACAGGCGCTGCACCTGCCAGGTGCCGAGCGCGAGGAAGACGGCGACGAGGACAAGGAGGAAACCGGTGAGGAGGCGCCGGGCGCGGGCGGAGGGCTCGGACATGGGCTAGGCCGCCCCCTTCTGCCCTGCCGGGCATCTCTCCCAAGAGGGGGGAAAATGGATGGGGAATGCGACGTTGCCGCTCCTCCCCTTCTCCCCCGCGGGGAGAAGGTGGCCCGAAGGGTCGGATGAGGGGGTGATGCGGATAGAGTCTCTCGATGCGTTTACCTTTGGCACCCCCTCATCCGCCTGCCGGCACCTTCTCCCCGTCGGGGAGAAGGGGATGGGGCACCGTTTCATCCATCTTCCATGCTGCTCTGCAGGGCAGAGGGGGGTGATCACCGCCGCGCTCATTCCCGTCACCCCGGTCAGGGCATGGTCTTCATCATCTCGTGGGTCATCGGCATCATGTTCGTGTTGAGGTGATGCATGACCCAGAGCGAGCCGGCAATGGCGATGCCGACGATGATGAGGGTGAAGATCAGCGCCATCAGCGTCCAGCCGCCTTCCGAACGCGGGTTCATGTGCAGGAAGTAGACCATGTGCACGACGATCTGCACCACGCCGATGCCCATGACCAGCACGGCGGTGAAGAGCTTGCTGTCGATGACGTCGCCCATGACCAGCCAGAAGGGAATGGCCGTCAGGACGATCGAGAGCACGAAGCCGATCATGTAGCCCCTGAACGAGCCGTGGCCGGCATCGTGGCCATGGCTATGGGCGTGGTGGGCCTCGGCGGCGTTTTCGTGGGCGGGGTGGGCGCTCATCCGAGGACTCCCAGGAGATAGACGAAGGAGAAGACGCCGATCCAGATGACGTCGAGGAAGTGCCAGAACATGGAAAGGCACATCAGCCGGCGGCGGTTTTCATGGGTGAGGCCGTGCTTCCTGACCTGCACCATCAGCGTGACCAGCCAGATGATGCCGAAGGTGACGTGCAGGCCGTGCGTACCGACCAGCGTGAAGAAGGACGACAGGAAGGCCGAGCGCGTCGGCCCGGCGCCCTCATGGATCAGGTGGTAGAACTCGTAGAGCTCCAGCGCCAGGAAGGCCGCGCCGAAGACGCCGGTGATGCCGAGCCAGACGAGCGTCTCCATCTTGGCGTTGCGCTCCATCTGGAGCATCGCGAAGCCGTAGGTGATGGAGGAGAGGAGCAGCATCGCCGTGTTGATGGCGACGAGCGACAGGTCAAAGAGATCGGCCGGCGACGGCCCTGCCGCATAGTTGCGGCCGAGCACGCCATGCGTTGCGAAGAGCACGGCGAAGATCAGGCAGTCGCTCATCAGGTAGAGCCAGAAACCCAGCATGGTGCTGTTTTCCGGATGATGGTCTTCCGTCAGGTAGAAGGTCGGCTTTTCGCCGGTATCGTGGACTTGGGTCGCGCTCATGGGCTCAGGTCCGTTCCGCAAGCAGTTTCGTGCGCGCGTCCTCGGTCGCCGTCACGGTCTCGGCGGGGATGAAGAAGTCGCGGTCGTAGTTGAAGGTGTGGGCGATCGACACCGCGACGAGCGCGATGAAGGAGAGCGCCGCCAGCCACCAGATGTACCAGATCAGCGCGAAGGCGAGCACGACGCTGATGGCCGACAGGACGACGCCCGTGCCGGTGTTCTTCGGCATGTGGATCGGCTTGAAGCCTTCCAGCGGGCGCTCGTAGCCGCGGCTCTTCATGTCGTACCAGCTGTCATGGTCGTGCACGACGGGGGTGAAGGCGAAGTTGTAGTCCGGCGGCGGCGAGGAGGTCGACCATTCCAGCGTGCGCCCGTCCCAGGGATCGCCGGAGGTGACGCGCAGCTCGTCGCGCTTGAAGAAGCTGACGACGAGCTGGATGACGAAGGAGGCGATGCCGAGCGCGATCAGCGCCGCGCCGAAGGCGGCGATGACGAACCAGATCTGCAGGGACGGGTCCTCGAACTGGCTGACGCGGCGGGTGACGCCCATGAGGCCGAGCACGTAGAGCGGCATGAAGGCGAAGAAGAAGCCGATCTGCCAGAACCAGAAGCTCATCTTGCCCCAGAAGGGATCGAGCTTGTAGCCGAAGGCCTTGGGGAACCAGTAGACGACGCCGGCCATCAGCCCGAACAGCACGCCGCCGATGATGACATTGTGGAAATGGGCGATGAGGAAGAGCGAATTGTGCAGCACGAAATCGGCCGGCGGGATGGCGAGCATCACGCCCGTCATGCCGCCGATGACGAAGGTCACCATGAAGCCGACCGTCCACAGCATGGGCACCTCGTAGCGGATGCGGCCGCGATACATGGTGAACAGCCAGTTGAACATCTTCGCGCCCGTCGGGATCGAGATGATCATCGTCGTGATGCCGAAGAAGGCGTTCACCGAGGCGCCCGAGCCCATGGTGAAGAAGTGGTGCAGCCAGACGATGTAGGAGAGGATCATGATCACGCAGGTCGCGTAGACCATGGAGGTGTAGCCGAAGAGCCGCTTGCCGCAGAAGGTGGCAACGACCTCGGAGAAGATGCCGAAGGCCGGCAGAACGAGGATGTAGACCTCCGGATGGCCCCAGATCCAGATGAGGTTGATGTACATCATCGGGTTGCCGCCGAGATCGTTCGTGAAGAAGTTCGTGCCGACATAGCGGTCGAGCGACAGGAGGGCGAGCGTGGCCGTCAGGATCGGGAAGGTCGCGACGATCAGGATGTTGGTGCACAGCGACGTCCAGGTGAAGACCGGCATCTTCATGAAGGTCATGCCCGGCGCGCGCATCTTCACGATGGTCGCGATGAGGTTGATGCCCGACAGCGTCGTGCCGACGCCGGCGACCTGCAGCCCCCAGATGTAATAATCGACGCCGACGCCGGGACTGTAGTCCGCGCCCGAGAGCGGCGGATAGGCGAGCCAGCCGGTGCGGGCGAACTCGCCGACGAACAGCGACATCATGATGATGACCGCCCCGCCCGTCGTCATCCAGAAGGAGAAGTTGTTGAGGAAGGGGAAGGAGACGTCGCGCGCGCCGATCTGCAGCGGAACGACATAGTTCATGAAGCCGGTGACGAAGGGCATCGCCACGAAGAAGATCATGATCACGCCGTGCGCGGTGAAGATCTGGTCGTAGTGGTGCGGGTTGAGGTAGCCCTCGTTGCCGCCGAAGGCGATCGCCTGCTGGATGCGCATCATGATGGCGTCGGCGAAGCCGCGCAGCAGCATGATGATGGCGAGGATGATGTACATGATGCCGATCTTCTTGTGATCGACGGATGTGAACCATTCGTGCCAGAGATAGCCCCAGAGCTTGAATTTGGTGATCAGGCCGAGAAGCGCGATGCCGCCCAGCGCAACGACCGCGAAGGTCACGACGAGGATGGGCTCGTGGTAGGGGATTGCCTCCCAGGTAAGCCGTCCGAAGAGGAATTGCGTGAGGCTGATGTCGCCGAACATGGGATCGTCCAATATCGTTTCGTAGGCGGCCCGGTGCATTCGAGGGCCTTGCGCGCCCGCCGCGGCCGGCGGGCGCAATGAAAGCTAGTGCGACTGGTGCGCGTCGTGGTTCATCGTGGCCGGGTTCTCCTCCACGCCCTCGGCCGGTTCCTCGCTGCGCGCGGGATTGCCGGTCTCGGGGAAGGTGGCGGCGGGCGCCTCGTCCTTCGCATGGCGGTTGTCGTGCTCGAGTTTCGCCTTGTTTTCGTGGCTCTCCTTGCCCGCCCCGCCCGTCATGTCGATATGCATCATGTCTTTCATGCACATCTGGCCTTCGCGCACGCACATGTTGAGCACGGCCTCGTAGAGCCCGTCGTCGACGGTGGCATAGTAGCGCACGGGCTCCTTCGCGCTCGGCTTTTCGAGCTTCAGGTAGGCGTCGCGGTTGAGCGCCGTGCCGTTCTGCTTCACCCGCGCGATCCAGGCGTCGAAACCGGCCTGGTCGAGCCCGTGGAACTTGAAGCGCATGTGCGAGAAGCCGTCACCGCTGTAGTTGGACGACAGGCCCTCGTATTCGCCCTGCCTGTTGATGACGGCGTGCAGCTTCGTCTCCATGCCGGGCATGGTATAGATCATGCCGGCGAGCGCCGGCACGTAGAAGGAGTTCATCACGGAGGAGGCCGTGAGCTTGAAGTTGATCGGCACGTCGACGGGGGCGGCCATCTCGTTGACCGTGGCGATGCCGTAGTCCGGGTAGAAGAACAGCCATTTCCAATCGAGCGCCACCACCTCGACGGTGATCGGCTTCATCTCCTCCGTCACCGGCCGCGCCGCGTCGAGCCGTTCCAGCGGCCGGTACGGATCGAGCTTGTGGGTGCTGACCCAGGTGATCGCGCCGAGCGCGATGATGATGGCGAGCGGGGCCGACCAGATGGCGACTTCCAGGCCCGTCGAGTGGTGCCACTCCGGATCATATTTCGCCGCCGTGTTCGACTGGCGGTAATGCCAGGCAAAATAGAGCGTCATGGCGATCACCGGGATGATGATGACCAGCATGAGGATGGTGGAGATGACGATCAGGTCCCGTTGCTGCGTGGCGATGTCCCCGGAAGGCGACATGACGACCATGTTGCATCCGGAAAGCAGGACCAGCATCAGGGGGAGGATCGAGACTCGGGCTAAACTGAATGGCTTCGGCATTGCGGCCTCAACTTGCGTTCTGTCTAGTCGGCAATAAGCGGGCATCGTCGCGCTTGGAAGTGAGGTGCTTCGTCGCAGCGCAGCATTCTGTCGCAGTGCGGTAGAAACTTTTGGGCTGTCCGCCGCCGCAAAATTGATCTAGCGCAATAATCGTCGCGGGTCTCGCACACCCGCTGCGTCGGGTCGAAGGTTCGGACGCAACCCTGCCGCAGCGCGCACGTTTCGCCTAATTCTTGATATTGGACGCCGAATAGTCAACACTCTAACGACATGGCGCACATCGCTCGGAGAAATTCATGAGTTCGGTCGCTAACCCTTCGTCCTCGGGCCTCGAGCGGGACGCCCGCCGCATGCATGCGGACGACAAGCCGCTTTCGCCCGGCAGCGTCGCCATCGGCGTGGTGATCGGGCGCACCTCCGAATTCTTCGATTTCTTCGTCTACGGCCTCGGCTCCATCCTGGTCTTCCCGAAGCTGATCTTCCCCTTCGCCGGCAGCGCGGTCGCCGCGACGCTGATGTCCTTCGCGCTCTTCCCGCTCGCCTTCCTCGCCCGCCCGGTCGGCTCCTTCGTCTTCATGTGGATCGACCGCAACTACGGCCGCGGCACCAAGCTGACGGTGGCGCTGGTCATCCTCGGCGGCTCGACCGCCTCCATCGCCTTCCTGCCGGGCTACGAGACGATCGGCTACTGGGCCGTCGCGCTGCTCGCGCTCTTCCGGCTGGGCCAGGGTTTTGCGCTCGGCGGCGCCTGGGACGGGCTTGCCTCGCTGCTCAACCTCAGCGCGCCGGAGAACCGCCGCGGCTGGTACGCCATGATCCCGCAGCTCGGGGCGCCCATCGGCTTCGCGCTCGCCAGCGTCCTCTTCGCCTATTTCGTCACCAGCCTGTCCGAAGCGGATTTCCTCGCCTGGGGCTGGCGCTATCCGTTCTTCGTCGCCTTCGCCATCAATGTGGTGGCGCTCTTCGCGCGCCTGCGCATCGTCGCCAGCAAGGAGTTCGGCGCGGCCATGGAGGCGCAGGAGCTGCAGGCCCGGCCGGTCTTCGAAATGCTGAGCAAGCACGCCATGGACGTGGTGCTCGGCGCCTTCGTGCCGCTCGCAAGCTTCGCCATGTTCCATCTCGTCACCATCTTCCCGCTGTCCTGGATCACGCTCACCGGCGGCCAGTCGGTGCAGGAATTCCTCTGGGTGCAGGTGGCGGGCGCGGCCGTCGGCGCGGTCGGCATCGTGCTGTCGGGCGTCATCGCCGACCGGATCGGCCGGCGCAACCAGCTTATGGCCGGCGCCATCCTCATCGCGATCTTCTCCTTCTCCGCGCCCTTCCTGCTGGATGCCGGCGGCAAGGGGCAGGATGCCTATATCCTGATCGGCTTCTTCATCCTCGGCCTCACCTTCGGCCAGTCGTCCGGCGCCGTCTCCTCGCGCTTCACGCAGCATTACCGCTACACCGGCGCGGCGCTGACCTCGGACCTCGCCTGGCTCGTCGGCGCGGGCTTCGCGCCCCTCGTGGCGCTCGGCCTTGCCACCAGCTTCGGCATCGTCTTCATCGGCGGCTACCTGATCTCCGGCGCCATCTGCACCATCGCCGCCCTCGCCCTGACACGGGTGCTCGACCAGCACTGAGGCGTTGCGGGAGAGCGGCGGCGGGCTACGGCTACACCCCCCTCTGCCCTGCCGGGC
This sequence comes from Shinella sp. WSD5-1, assembly GCF_963942435.1. GTDB lineage: Bacteria > Pseudomonadota > Alphaproteobacteria > Rhizobiales > Rhizobiaceae > Shinella > Shinella yambaruensis. Next base: position 91,111 of record NZ_OZ012600.1, on the reverse strand, counting down.
ATCTCCCCCTCAAGGGGGAAGATCGGCAAGATGCGAAAACTTGCTCAAACCGCAACGCTGGTGAGGGGCAAAACGTTTCTCCATCCAATCTCCCCCTTGAGGGCAGGCGAACTGCAGCACGCTGCTGCTTTCCCCTTCTCCCCCGCGGGGAGAAGGTGGCCCGAAGGGTCGGATGAGGGGGCTTGCACACCGTCTGACGTCTGCGCCGCCCCCTCATCCCGCTGCCGCGACCTTCTCCCCGCGGGGGAGAAGGGGCAAGACGCGTCGTCTCATTCCATATGCAACTCGCCTGCCTTGAGGGGGAGATGCCCGGCAGGGCAGAGGGGGGTAGTCCCCGCGCACCACAAGCCTGCTTCAAGCCCGCAGGATCACCCCTTCATCCGCCCCGCAGCCCTTGCCGGCGCGCCGAGCTCGGCGTCGGCGAGAAGCCGCACCAGCCAGTCGACGAAGACGCGGACCTTGTTGGAGAGGTGCCGGTTCGGCGGATAGACGATATAGAGCGGGATCGGCTCGCAGCGCCAGCCCGGCAGCACCGGCACGAGCGCACCGCTCGCCAGCGCCTCCGTCGCCATGAACCGCGGCAGCGGCGCGACGCCCAGGCCGGAGAGCGCCGCGGCAAGATAGCTGCGCGCGTCGTTGACCGAGACGATGTAGCGGCCGTTGACCTCGACCTTCTCGCCATCCTTCTCGAAAGCGAAGGGCATGATGCGATTGGCCTGCGCCAGGAAATAGTTGACGCAATGGTGCTCCCCGCCGAGGTCCAGCGGATGGTCCGGCGCCCCGAACGCCTCGAGATAGGCAGGGGCGGCGCAGGTCACGACGTCGATCTCGGCGACGCGCCGGGCGATCAGCGACTGGTCGCCCGGCGCCCCGCCGCGCAGCGCGCAGTCGACATTCTCCGCCAGGTAATCCACCATCCGGTCGCCGACGCCGAGGTCGATATGGATGTCGGGGTACTTCCTGTGGAAATCGCCGAGCCGCGGGATGACCAGCAGGTCGGCGAAGGCCCCCGCCATCTCGACGCGCAGGCGCCCGCGCGGGCTTGCATGGGAATGGGAAAGGCTGCCGTCCAGTTCGTCGATCTCCGCGACGATCTGGATCGCCCGTTCGTAATAGAGCGCCCCGTCCGTCGTCACCACGACCCGGCGCGTCGTGCGGTTGAGCAGCTTGGTCTGGAGGTGGGTCTCGAGGTTCTGGATGAGATTGCTCACCGTCGCCTTGGGCATGCCGAGCGCAGCGGAGGCCCGGGTGAAGTTGCCGGTCTCCACCACGCGGAGGAAGGCACGCATTGCGGAAAGCTGATCCATGGAACATTCCCACGTTGGAAGCTGCTATTGTTCGAAAATCTGGATAGTGAAGTCAATTTTAGCGCACTTATATCGCAGAGATCAGGCACGATATAAATGGTGAGGCCCCATCCTAATTCCAGGGGGTCCGAGGACACGGCAATGTCGGTAGAGATCAAGGATATGACGTTCGACAAGGTGGCCATCGGCCCCGTGTCCGCGCGCGTCTATCAGGGAGCGGAGTTCGCCAAGGGCGCGCCGATCCTCCTCTACTTCCATGGCGGCGCGTTCCTGGAAGAGGGCCTTCGCCCCTCCCCCGTCGCCGAGGCCATCGCCTCCACGGGCGCCATCGTCGCGGTGCTGGATTATGGCGCGCCGGGCGGCGGTGTCTTTCCCAAGCCGCTCGAAGTCGGCTTTTCGATGTTTTCCTATCTCGCCAAGAAGCGCGCCGGCCTCGGCGACCGCAAGTCGCCGCTCATCATCGGCGGCGAGGAGGCCGGCGGCAACATCGCCGCCGGCGTCGCGCTGAAGGCCCGCGACCATTTCGCCAACGAGCTGGACGGCCAGGTGCTGTTCTCGCCGCTGCTCGATCCCTTCATGGGCACCGCCTCCTTTCGCGAGTCCGAGGCGCTCGGCATGCGCCAGCGCTGGGCGGACGGCTGGAGCCACTATCTCAGCGGCGGCGTCTGCCATCCCTATGCGGCGCCCTGCCTCTGTTCGCGGCTTGCAGGCGTCGCACCCGCCCTCGTCATGTCGGCAGAGGACGATCCGCTGCGCGACGAAGCCCTCGGTTACGCCGACTGCCTCAGGGCGGCGGGCGTGAAGGTTCGCCAGCATGTGCTTCCCGCCGGAGCAGGCTGGCCGGAGATTTACGGCGGGAGCGAAGGCGAAACCCCCGGCTGGTCTCCCAACCGGCCCTCCCCCTGGCAAGAGGAGGTCGGCCGCCAGTTTTCGGGTTTTGTTCAGGATATAAGCATTCACTAATTTAATTTGAACCCGCGGCCCAGGGGGCCGCAAGGAGAACGAGAAATGACGTCGAAGCGCAAACGCTGGGCCCTGACGGGCGCCGGCCTGGGACTGGCTGTGTCCTTTTCCGCCGCAGCCCTCTATTTCCAACTGCCGGGCAATGTCGCCCAGGCCGAAGCCACCGTGACGGCGGAAGTGCCCGCCGTTCCGGTGACGGTCGCGGTCGTGGAAAACCGCGACGTGGTGACCTGGCAGGAATTTTCCGGCCGCCTGGAGGCGATCGACCGTGTGCAGATCCGCTCGCGCGTCGCCGGCGCCATCGAGGCGGTGAACTTTCGCGAAGGCGCGCTGGTGAAGGCGGGCGACCTGCTCTTCACCATCGACCAGGAGCCCTTCAGGACCGCGGTGACGCAGGCGGAAGGCCAGTACGCCTCGGCCGAGGCCCGGGTCAAGCTCGCCACGACCGAGCTTGAGCGCGGCCAGCGCCTCGCCAGGAGCAACAGCATCTCGCAAAGCGAGGTGGACACGCGCCTGAACGCGCTGGCCGAGGCCCGCGCCGCGCTGAAGACGGCAGAGGCCACGCTGCACGCCGCCAAGCTGGAGCTCGGCTATACGGAAGTGCGCGCGCCGGTTTCCGGCCGCGTCGGCAAGGTGGAGATCACCACCGGCAACCTCGTCGCCGCCGGCTCGACCTCGCCGGCGCTGACGACGCTCGTCTCGGTCGACCCGATCTATGCCGGCTTCAATGTCAGCGAGGAGACGGTCGCGAGAGCCCTTGCCGCCCTGCCGGCCTCCACGGACGCGCTGCCGCCGATCGACCAGATCCCGGTCGAGGTGGGCACGCTCGCCGACGAGGGCACGCCGATCCGCGGCAAGCTCCAGCTCATCGGCAACGAGGTGGACGCGGCGAGCGGCACGATCACCGTGCGCGCCGTCTTCGACAATCCCGGCGGCAGGCTGATCCCCGGCCAGTTCGTGCGCATCCGCATGGGCGAGCCGAAGGCCGAGAGCAAGATCCTCGTCAGCGAAAAGGCGATCGGCACCGACCAGGACAAGAAGTTCGTCTTCGTCGTCGACAAGGACAACAAGGTCGCCTACCGGCCGGTCGTGCTCGGCAGCCTGTCCGGCAACGAGCGTGTCGTGGAAAGCGGCCTTTCCGGCGGCGACCGCATCGTCGTCAACGGTCTGCAGCGCATCCGCCCCGGCGTCGTCGTCGAGCCGCAGGTGCAGGAGAACGTCGCCTCGGCGAAGTAGACGGGCCGCCGCAGCCGCGGCGTCTCATAAGCATATTCCAACGGTGCCGTGACACCCCCCTCTGGCCTGCCGGCCATCTCCCCCTCAAGGGGGGAGATTGGCAGGAGGCAAGAACCCCGCTCAATCCGCGACGTCGGAGATGGGCGAGAGGCTGCTCCATCCGATCTCCCCCCTTGAGGGGGAGATGGCCGGCAGGCCAGAGGGGGGTGCTACGGCAAACGGCCAAGATTAGAGGCCGCCAATACCAACAATCCCATACCCGCCGGCGGCGCATCGCCCGCCGGATGGGCCCGTTCGTCCCTGGAGAGGGGTATTGCCATGAACATCTCCCGTTTCTTCATCGATCGCCCGGTCTTCGCCGGGGTGCTGTCGATCCTCATCGTCGTCGCCGGCCTGATCGGCATGCGCGCCCTGCCGATCTCCGAATATCCGGAGGTCGTGCCGCCCTCGATCGTCGTGCGCGCCACCTATCCCGGCGCAAACCCGGTCGTCATTTCCGAAACCGTCGCGACACCGCTCGAAGAGCAGATCAACGGCGTCGAGGACATGCTCTACATGAACAGCCAGGCGACCTCCGACGGCGTCCTGACGCTGACGGTCACCTTCAAGCTCGGCACCGATCCGGACAAAGCCCAGCAGCTCGTGCAGAACCGCGTGTCGCAGGCCGAACCCCGCCTGCCGGCCGAAGTGCGCGCGCTCGGCGTCACCACGGTCAAGAGCTCGCCGGACTTCATCATGGTGGTGAACCTCGTCTCGAAGACCGACCGCTACGACATCACCTATCTGCGCAACTACGCCACGCTGAACATCAAGGACCGCCTCGCCCGCATCGAGGGCGTCGGCCAGGTCCAGGTGTTCGGCGCGGGCGACTATGCGATGCGTGTCTGGATCGATCCGCAGAAGGCGGCGGAGCATGCGCTCGCCGCCAGCGACATTTCCAACGCCATCCGCGAGCAGAACGTGCAGGCCGCCGCCGGCATCATCGGCGCCTCGCCCACCGCCAACGACGTCAACCTCCAGCTCAACGTCAATGCGCAGGGGCGCCTGCGCACGCCGGAGGAATTCGGCAACATCATCGTCAAGACCGGCGCGGAGGGCCAGATCACCCGCCTGCGCGACGTTGCCCGCATCGAGATGGGCGCGGCCGACTATTCGCTGCGCTCGCTGCTCGACGGCGAGCCGGCCGTCGCCGTCGCCGTGCTCCAGGCGCCGGGCTCCAACGCCATCGAGATCGCCGACAACGTCCGCGCCACGATGGACCAGCTCCAGATCGCCATGCCCGAGGGCGTGAAATACGAGATCGTCTACGACACGACGGAATTCGTGCGCGCCTCGATCGACAAGGTCGTCGACACGCTGCTCGAGGCCGTGGCGCTCGTCGTGCTCGTCGTCATCATCTTCCTCCAGACTTGGCGCGCCTCGATCATCCCGCTGCTCGCCGTCCCGGTCTCCATCATCGGCACCTTCGCCGTGATGTATGCCTTCGGCTTCTCGGTGAACGCGCTGACGCTCTTCGGCCTGGTGCTCGCCATCGGCATCGTGGTGGACGATGCGATCGTCGTCGTCGAGAACGTCGAGCGCAACATCGAGAACGGCCTTTCGCCGCGCGAAGCGACCTACCGGGCCATGCGCGAGGTCTCCGGCCCGATCATCGCCATCGCGCTGGTGCTCGTCGCCGTCTTCGTGCCGCTCGCCTTCATCAGCGGCCTCTCCGGCCAGTTCTACCGCCAGTTCGCGCTGACCATCGCGATCTCGACGGTCATCTCCGCCATCAACTCGCTGACGCTCTCCCCGGCGCTCGCCGCCCTTCTCCTGAAGGATCACCATGCGCCGAAGGATTGGCTGACGCGCGTGATGGACGGCCTGTTCGGCTGGTTCTTCCGCGGCTTCAACCGCGCCTTCAGCGCCGCCGGCAACGGCTACGGCCGCAGCGTCGGCGGGCTCGTCACGCGCAAGTCCCTGGTGATGGCGGTCTATCTCGCCCTGGTCGGCGCGACCTATGCGGTGTTCAACGCCGTGCCGGGCGGCTTCGTGCCGGCGCAGGACAAGCAGTACCTCATCGGCTTCGCCCAGCTTCCGGACGGCGCGACGCTCGACCGCACGGAAGAGGTCATCAAGAAGATGAGCGAGATCGCGCTGGAGCAGCCGGGCGTCGAGCACGCCATCGCCTTCCCGGGCCTGTCGATCAACGGCTTCACCATCGGCTCGAATTCCGGCATCGTCTTCGCCTCGCTCGCCCCCTTCGAGGAGCGCACGACGCCGGAGCTTTCCGGCGGGGCGATCGCCATGCAGCTGAACCAGAAGTTCGGCGCCATCCAGGATGCCTTCATCGCCATGTTCCCGCCCCCGCCGGTCAACGGCCTCGGCACGACGGGCGGCTTCAAGCTGCAGATCGAGGACCGCGCCGGCCTCGGCTACGGGCCGCTCAACGAGGCGACGCAGGCGTTCCTGGCGAAAGCCTACCAGACGCCGGAGCTGGCGGGCCTGTTCTCCAGCTTCCAGATCAACGTGCCGCAGCTCTACGCCGACCTCGACCGCTCCAAGGCCCAGCAGCTCGGCGTGCGCGTGACCGACGTGTTCGAGACGCTGCAGATCTATCTCGGCTCGCTCTACGTCAACGACTTCAACGCGTTCGGCCGCACCTACTCCGTGCGCGTCCAGGCGGACTCCGCCTTCCGCGCCAAGCCGGAGGATATCGGCCAGCTGAAAGTGCGCTCGCAGACGGGCGAGATGATCCCGCTCGCCGCCCTCCTCAAGGTGGACGCGACGACCGGGCCGGAGCGCACCACGCGCTACAACGGCTTCCTCGCCGCCGACATCAACGGCGGCCCGGCCCCCGGCTTCTCCTCCGGCCAGGCGCAGGAAGCCGTCGAGAAGATCGCGGCCGAGACGCTGCCCCCCGGCATCGACTTCGAGTGGACGGACCTCACCTACCAGCAGATCCTCGCCGGCAATTCGAGCATCGTCGTCTTCCCGCTGGCGCTGCTCCTGGTCTACCTGGTGCTCGCCGCGCAATATGAAAGCCTGACGCTGCCGATCGCCATCATCCTGATCGTGCCGATGGGCGTGCTCGCCGCGCTCGCCGGGGTCTGGTACACGGGCGGCGACAACAACGTCTTCACCCAGATCGGCCTCGTGGTGCTGGTGGGCCTGTCGGCGAAGAACGCCATCCTGATCGTCGAATTCGCGCGCGAGCTGGAATTCGAGGGCAGGACGCCGATCAAGGCCGCGATCGAGGCGAGCCGCCTGCGCCTGCGCCCGATCCTGATGACCTCGATGGCCTTCATCATGGGCGTCGTGCCGCTGGTCCTGTCCACCGGCGCGGGCGCGGAAATGCGCGCCGCCATGGGCCTTGCCGTCTTCTCCGGCATGATCGGCGTCACCTTCTTCGGCATCTTCATGACGCCGGTCTTCTACGTGCTGCTGCGGCGTTTGGCGGGCAACCGTCCTTTGGTGCAGCATGGCAAGTCGACGATGGAGGGAGAGACGCAGGCGGTGTAAAGCGGAAGGCCCCTGCCCACAAGGGCAGGCGAATTGCATATGGCAGCACGCTGCTGCTTTCCCCTTCTCCCCCGCGGGGAGAAGGTGGCCCGAAGGGCCGGATGAGGGGGCTTGCACACCGTCCGACATCTGCGCCACCCCCTCATCCCGCTGCCGCGACCTTCTCCCCGCGGGGGAGAAGGGGCAAGACGCGTCGCCTCATTCCATATGCAACTCGCCTGCCCTCAAGGGGAGATGCCGGCAGGCAGAGGGGGTCTTCACCGCAAACGAAAAGGCCGGAGCGGCACCATCGCCGCCCCAGCCTTGATTTTTTCGACGCCCCTCAAGCCGCCAGATGCTCGAACAGCCGGGCGACCGCCTCCGCGCCGGGATCGACATGCCCCTCAAGCTGCTTCGCGTTGATATAGGCCGCCCGCCCCGCCTTCGCGCGCGTCAGCGTCGCGGTGAAGTTCGCGCCCTCGCGCGCCGCGCCGGCGGCTGCCGCCACGCTCTCACCGAGCGCTTCGAGGGCGGGGGAGAGGGCGTCCACCATGGTGCGGTCGCCGATGCTGGCGCCGCCGATCTCCTGCATACGGGCGAGCCCGGCGCGCAGGGCCTCGCGCATCGGCAGGCCGCTGGAGGCGCCGTCGCCGGCGGCGGCGAAGAAGATGGCGAGCAGCACGCCGGAGGAGCCGCCCATCGTCTGGCTCAGCTCCTGGCCGATGGCGCGCAGGAGCTGCGTGTGGTCGGAGAGCGGCAGGCGGTCGATGGCGTTGATCAGCGCGCGGGCGGCGCCCGCCAGCGTCGAGCCGGTGTCGCCGTCGCCGGATTTGGCATCGAGCGCGTTGAGGTCCTGTTCGGCGGCGATCAGCACGTTGCAGCAGTTGATGACGAAGGCACGGGTCGCCTCGTGGTTCGAGGGCATCGGCGTGATCGGCGTCAGGCCGTCCGGCAGGGCCGCGACCGCGATCGGCCGGACTTCCGAGACGCCGGGCCAGGCGGCGATCGGCACGGGGGTTTTCAGGAGCTCCAGCTCGGCCGCGTCGGCGGGGAAGACGGAGATGGAAAGGCCCTGCATGTCGAGCGAGGTCATCAGCGGCGCGGGGCCGATGGCATGGGTGATCCGTGCGCCGACCGAGGAGCCGAGCAGGTCATGGGCGAGCACCGACATTTCCAAGACGGACGCGCCGCCGAGATTGTTGATCAGCGCGACATGCGGTCCCTCGCCCATGACGGCGGCGAGCCGCTCGACCATGGTGGCGACCGAGGCGCGCGCGCCGGCGAAGTCAATTTGCTCGACGCCCGCCTCGCCATGGATGCCGAGGCCGAGCTCGGCCTTGCCCTCGGGAATGCGGTCCTCCTTCGGCGAGCCGGGCACGCGGCAGGTGTCGAGCGACATGCCGATGGAGCGCGTGCCGGCGATGACGTTCCTGGCGGCCGCCGTGACCGTGTCGAGGTCGGCGCCCCGTTCGGCGAGCGCGCCGGCGATCTTGTGCACGAAGAGCGTTCCGGCGACGCCGCGGGCCTGCGGCAGGTCGGGCAGGGCGATGTCGTCACCGACGATGACCATCGAGACATTGAGGCCGAAGGCACGCGCCCGCTCGGCGGCGAGGCCGAAATTGAGGCGGTCGCCGGTATAGTTCTTGACGATGAGGAGACATCCGGCAGGACCGGTCACCGCGAGGATGCCGGCGAGCACGGCATCGACACTCGGCGAGGCGAAGACGTCGCCGCACACGGCGGCGGTCAGCATGCCCTTGCCGACGAAGCCGACATGGGCGGGCTCATGGCCGGAGCCGCCGCCGGAGACGAGCGCCACCTTCGACTTGTCCCAGTCGCTGCGCTTGACGACGCGGATATGCGGATAGCCGTCGAGCCGGGTCAGCGCGCCGCCCGAAAGGGCGAGCACTCCGTCGATCGCCTCGGTGACGACGTCTTCGCGCTTGTTGATGAATTGCGCCATGGTTGTTGTTCTCCCTAAGCTAAACGCATGCCGGCCGCGTCGAAATAGAGCGGCCGCGACGGTTGGATGCGGATGGTCTCGCCGCCCTTCAGCGGCGTGTGGGCGTCGGTGACGGTGATGAGGTCGTGCCGCTTGAAGGAAAGGTGCAGGCGCGTCTGGTCGCCGAGATGCTCGACGCGCTTGACCAGCGCCTCCTCCCCCTCCCCTTGCGCGATGTGCTCGGGGCGAAGGCCGATGCTTTTCGCCCCCGCCGGCGCGCCGGCGAAGAGGTCGGCCGGCAGCACGTTGATGCGCGGCTGGCCGAGGCGGGTCGCGGCATAGACGCTGACGGGCTCCTCGTAGACTTCGCGCGGCGAGCCGAACTGCACCAGTTTGCCCTCATTGAGCACGCCGACATGGGTCGCCATGGTCATCGCCTCGATCTGGTCGTGGGTGACGTAGAGCAGTGTCGCGCCGGATTTCGCCTGGATGCGCTTCAATTCGATGCGCAGGTCCGCCCGGAGCTTCGCGTCGAGCGAGCTCAGCGGCTCGTCCATCAGGAAGATCTCGGGATTGCGCACCAGCGCGCGGCCGATGGAGACGCGTTGCATCTCGCCGCCCGAAAGCGCCGTCGCCTTGTTCTCCAGCTTGTGGGCGATCTGCAGCACCTCCGCGACCTCCTGGACCTTCCGGTCGATCGCCGCCTTCGGCGTCTTCAGGAGCGGGGATTTCAGGGGGAACTCCAGATTCTGGCGGACGGTGAGGTGCGGATAGAGCGAATATTGCTGGAAGACCATGGCGACATTGCGCTCGGCCGGCGACAGGCCCTTCATCGGCCGGCCGCCGATGAAGACCTCGCCGCCGTCGGGCGCATCGAGGCCGGAGACCATGCGCAGCACCGTCGTCTTGCCCGCGCCTGTCGGGCCGAGCAGCACGACGAAGGAGCCGTCCGGCACCGTCAGCGAGACGTTGTCGAGCGCGACGGTGCCGCCGAAGCGTTTCGTGACGTTTTCAAGCACGACCTCAGCCATGTCCGAGCACTCCTTCATTGCCTTCCGAGAGGAGGGCCTTGCCGCTTTCCGCATCGAAGAGCGAGAGGGTCCGCGCGTCGAAATCGAGGCCGACAAGCTCCTCCTCTCGCACCAGCTGCGCCGAGGAGATGCGGGCTTTCACCTCGCCGTGTTCCGTCGAAAGGGTGACGATCTGCGTCGTGCCGAGATATTCGACGGCGCTGACACGGCCGCGATAGGCGGCATCGTCGCGGAACTTCACATGTTCCGGCCGGACGCCGAGCGTCAGGCGGCCGTCGCGGCCTTCGCGCGCGGCGGGCACGTTGACCGTGACGCCGCCGAGATCGACGCTGCTGCCGCCGATGCCGATCATGCCTTCGAACTCCAGGAAATTCATCGACGGCGAGCCGATGAACTGGGCGACGAATTTCGTCGCCGGCCAGTCGTAGATCTGCTGCGGGCGGCCGAACTGTTCCACGACGCCATGGTTCATGACGACGATCTTGTCGCCCATCTGCATGGCTTCGAGCTGGTCGTGCGTGACATAGACGGTGGTCGCGCCCATGCGGTCGTGCAGCGCGCGCAGTTCTTCCGCCATGTGCTCGCGGAATTCCGCGTCGAGCGCGCCGAGCGGCTCGTCCATGAAGAAGGCCTTCGGCCGGCGCACGATGGCCCTGCCGAGCGCCACGCGCTGGCGGTCGCCGCCCGAAAGCCCGCCGACCGGCTTGTCGAGGATATGCTCGATCCTGAGGATGCGGGCGACCTCCGCGACGCGCGTCTTCACCTCCTCGCGCTTCATGCCCTGGCTGACCAGCGGATAGGAGATGTTCTTGCGCACGTTCATGTGCGGGTAGAGCGCGAACATCTGGAAGACGAAGGCGATGTCGCGCTGGCTGGCCGGCTTCATGCCGACCTCCTCGCCGTCGATGAAGATCTCGCCCGAGGTCGGCAGTTCGAGGCCGGCCATCATGCGCAGCGTCGTCGTCTTGCCGCAGCCGGAGGGGCCGAGCAGCATGAAGAACTCGCCGTCCTCGATGGTGAAGGAGGAGGAGCGCACCGCGGTGAAGGCGCCGAACTCCTTGCGGACGTTCTGGATTTTTATCTGCGCCATCGGCCTATTCCGGGAAATGGCTGACGATGATGAACATCACCGTGCCGAGGAGAGTGACGACGAAGGACCAGGAATAGAGCGTGAGCGCGAAGGGCTGCATGAGCATGACGACGCCCGCCGCGATCAGCACCGAGGCCAGCATTTCCCAGGCGCTGCGCCGGAAATGCAGGAGGCCGTTGAAAAATCGTGTCATTTGCGGACTGCTCCGAAGGTGATGCCGCGCAGGAGATGCTTGCGCAGGAGGATGGTGAACACCATGACCGGCACGAGGAAGAGCGTCGCGCCGGCGGCGACGGCGGGCCAGTCCTGGCCGCTGACGCCGATGATGGTGGGAATGAAGGGCGGGGCCGTCTGGGCGTTGCCGGATGTCAACAGCACGGCGAAGGCATATTCGTTCCAGGCGAAGATCAGGCAGAAGATCGCGGTGGAGGCGATGCCGGTCGCCGCCTGCGGCAGCACGACCTTGTAGAACGCCTGGAAGCGGGTATAGCCGTCGATCAGCGCCGCCTCCTCGTATTCGACCGGGATCTCGTCGATGAAGCCCTTCAAGAACCAGACCGAGAGCGACAGGTTGACCGCCGTATAGAGCAGGATCATGCCGGCATGGGTGTCGCTGAGGCCGAGCGAGCGGAACATCAGGAAGATCGGGATGGCGACGGCGATCGGCGGCATCATGCGCGTCGAGAGGATGAAGAAGAGAAGATCGTCCTTCAGCGGCACCTTGAAGCGCGAGAAGGCATAGGCAGCCGCCGTGCCGAGCACGATGCAGAGCACCGTCGAGCCGAAGCCGATTATGACGGAATTGGTAAAACGTTCGGCAAAACGCGAGGGGCCGGAAATGACGAGCCCGTCCTTGCGCACCAGCTTGTCGTACCAGGTGGTGGGCTCGCCCAGCGCCTGCAACTGCTCGGTCGAAAGCCGGGTGCGCGTGGTGAAGACGTTGACATAGCCTTCCACCGTCGGCGTGAAGAAGGTCTTCGGCGGATAGGCGATGGCGTCGGACGGGGTCTTGAAGCTGGTGGCGATGATCCAGACCAGCGGCAGGATGGTGATCAGCGCGTAGCCGACGACCAGGATGCCCGCGACCCATTTCTGCCTTGGCGAGGGCTCGGTGACGGAATAGCTGCTCATCGTTGTTTCACCTTGTTGAGCGCCTTGACGTAGATCGAGGCTAGGCCGAAGACCGTGACGAAGAGGATGACGGCATAGGCAGAGGCATAGCCGGTGCGCCACTTCTCGAAGGCCTCGCGCTTGAGGTTGATCGAGGTGAGCTCGGTGATCGAGCCCGGGCCGCCGCCCGTCAGCTGCACGACGAGGTCGAACATCTTGAAGTTCTCGATGCCGCGAAAGAGCACGGCGAGCATCAGGAAGGGCAGGACGAGCGGGATGGTGATCGTCCAGAACTGCCGCCACTTGCTGGCGCGGTCGCATTCGGCGGCCTCATAGATGCTCCCCGGAATGGAACGCAGGCCCGCAAGGCAGATCAGCATGACGAAGGGCGTCCACATCCAGGTGTCGACGATGATGATCGCCCAGGGCGCGAGCTTGACGTCGCCGATCATCGAGAAGCTGGAGGGGTCCGCGCCGGTGAGGAAGCCGACCGCATAGTTGAACAGGCCGATCTGCGGCTGGTAGAGGAAGGTCCAGAAATTGCCGACCACCGCCGGGCTGAGCATCATCGGCAGCACGATGATCGTCGTCCACAGATCGTTGCCGCGGAACTTCTTGTTGATGAGATAGGCGAGCGAGAAGCCGATGAGGACCTGCAGCACGATGGTCCAGATCAGGAAATGCGCCGTCGCCTGCATGGTCAGCCAGATGTCGCGGTCGGACAGGATGCTGGCATAGTTCTTCAGGCCGACGAAATCGACCTCGGCATTGGGCCGGTTGACGCGGAAATTGGTGAAGCTCAGCCGGATCGTCCAGATGAGCGGGAAGATGTTGACCGCCAGCAAGAGCACGATCGACGGGGCGACGAAGAGCCAGGCGAGCGCGCGGTCGGACAGGCCGTGCATGCGTCTGGCAATGGCGTGCGGCGTCGCCTCGGCGATCCGGTCCACGGAGGATTTCAGCATGGGTGTTCCCCTGACTATCTGACTGGGCGGCGACAGAGCCGGGGCAGATCCCCGGCTCCGGCCGCGCCCGTGGCCCGCTGGGAGGCGGCGGGACAGGGCAGAGTATGAAGACGATCGGCCGCGACGCAAGAAGGTGCCTCGTTTCCCTTCTCCTCTACGGGGGCAGCGCCATCGCAGAAAGAAGGAAACCGCTGCCCCATCCCCTTCTCCCCCGCGGGGAGAAGGTGCCGGCAGGCGGATGAGGGGGATGCCGGAGGCGCAAAGGCTCTATCCGAGCCACCCCCTCATCCGGCCCTTCGGGCCACCTTCTCCCCGCGGGGGAGAAGGGGACAACGGCAGTGTCGAACCCCGATGCGATGGCCCTGCCCCATGGGAAGAAGGGAGCCGCATCGGCTTGCGTTCAACCCGGCCGCCCGGCGGCGTCAGTACTTGCCTTCGTCGTCGAAGACCTGCGTCCAGTCCTTGGCAAGGCCGTCGAGCGCGTCCTGCGCGGAGCCCTGGCCGGCGACGACATAGTCGTGGAAGCGTTTCTGCGCCGCCTGCAAGAGTGAGGCATAGGCGGGCTCGGCCCAGAAATCCTTCACGATCGCCATGGAATCGAGGAAGGTCTGCGCATAGGGCTGGCTGGTGGCGAAGCTTGGATCCTCGACCACCTTGCGCAGCGCCGAATAGCCGCCCATCTGCCACCATTTTTCCTGGATTTCCGGCTGGGCGAACCATTTGATATAGGCGAGCGCATCCTCCTGCTTTTCCGAGGCCGCGACCACGGAAATGCCCTGCCCGCCGAGCTGGGCGAAGGCGACGCCGTCCGGGCCTGCCGGGTTCGGGAAATAGCCGGACTTCTCGCCACCGACATTGGCGTCGGCATGGATGCCCGGCCAGGTGAAGGCGAAGTTCATGTGCAGCGCGACCTGGCCCGACTTGTAGGCGTCGATGTCCTCGGACATGTAGGCGTCGGAATGGCCGGGCGGCGTGCAGCAATCGTAGAGCTGCTTGTAGAATTCCAGGCCCGCCACCGCCTTGGCGGAGTTCACGTAGCCTTCCAGCTCATAGGGCTTGTCCGGGTTCTCGTACTGGAAGCCGAAGCTGTAGAGCACGTCCATCACGCCCATGGTGATGCCTTCGGAGCCGCGCTCCGTATAGATCGCCGCGCCGTAGACGGTCTTGCCGTCGATCTCGCGCTTCTGGAAGAATTCGGCGATGTCCTTCAATTCGGCAAAGGTCTTCGGCACGGCGAGGTCGCGGCCGTATTTCTCCTTGAACGCCGCCTGCAGCTCGGGCCGTTCGAACCAGTCCTTGCGGTAGCTCCAGCCGACGACGTCGCCGAAGGCCGGCAGCGCCCAGTAGTTCGGCGAGTTCTTCGGCCATTCCGCGTAACCGACGACGGTCGCGGGAATGAAGTCGTCCATCTTGATTCCTTCCTTGTCGAAGAAATCGTTGAGCTTGACGTACTGGCCGTTCTCCGCCGCGCCGCCGATCCACTGGCTGTCGCCGATCATCAGGTCGCAGAGCTTGCCGCCGGAATTCAGCTCGTTGAGCATGCGGTCGGCGAAGTTCGGCCATGGCACGAACTCGAATTTCATCGTGACGCCGTTCTTGGCCTCGAAATCCTTGCTGAGCTCGACGAGCGCGTTCGCCGGGTCCCATGCGGCCCAGCACAGCGTCAGATCCTTTGCGCTCGCTTCACCCGTGGCTGCGGCGCCGGCAGCCAAGAGGGCCGCGAAAGCGGCCAGTGATGTGGCATGGCGAAATGTCATGGCGGGGACCTCCTCCCTCGCCTTCCGACCCCATCGGAAGGCTGAAAACGCCCGGTGCGGGCATATGGCGCGGACTGGCTTTCCGGCGGGCCCGCAATCGGGCCCTCCTCCTCCGCGCCGCCTCTTGTGGCACGCGCCGTTCCTCCTGCCGGCCACGCAACGAGTCATATTGAGGTGCGCACCTCAATGCAAGCAATTTTTGAGGTGCGCACTTCAATTCTTGCTTTTCGCCTGCTTTTGTTGGAGGAATCGGATCAGGATCACGCCGTCGTGAAAGAGAGCGGAGAATGCGGCCCACCGCGAAAGACCTGGCAGAAGCCGCGGGCGTCAGCCTCGCGACGGTCGATCGCGTGCTCAACGAGCGGCCGAATGTCAGCCCGAAGGCCGCAAGGAAGGTGGCCGAGGCCATCGAGCGCATAGGCTTCGTGCGCAATCCCGCCGCCGTGGCGCTGGCACGCAACAAGACCTACCGCTTCCGCTTCGTGCTGCCGACCTCCGGCGACCAGTATCTTGCCGAACTCCTCGCCCGCGTGCGCGAGGCCAAGGAGGCCTTGCGCGCCGATTCTACCGAGGTCGAGGCCGTGCAGATCCCGATGAGCGACCCGCACCACGTCGCCAAGTACCTCACCGCCATCGACCACGACGCGGTGGACGGCGTCGCCGTGATGGCGCCGGAATCGCCGCAGGTGCGCGACGCGCTGCTGCGCCTCGTCGAGCGGGGCGTCAAGGTGGTGCAGTTCCTCTCCGGCCAGGAGCGGCTGGAGAGCGCCGACTATGTCGGCATCGACAACTTCGCCGCCGGCGCGACGGCCGGCAAGATCGCCGGCCGCTTCATCGGCGCGCGGCCGGGCAAGATCATGGTCGTCGCCGAGACCATGATGGCGCTCGACAGCATCCAGCGCCGCCTCGGCTTCGACAGCATCATCAACGCGCAGTTTCCGCATCTCGAGAGCCTGCCCTCGCTGGAGACCTATGCGGACGAGAAGCGCGCCGACCTCATCATCCGGCGCACGCTGCAGCACAATCCCGACACCGTCGCCGTCTATGTCCTGAGTTCCGAGGCGCGCGTCCCCCTCTCCGCAGTCTGGAACGCGCAAGGGGACCGCCCCCTCACCGTCATCGCCCACGAGCACACGCCCTTCAGCGCGCAGGCGCTGATGGACGAGCGCATCGACGCCGTGATCGCGCAGGACCCCGGCCATGCCGTGCGCAGCGCCCTGCGCATCATGCGCGCCCGCGCCGACCATCGCGAGCTTCTCGCCTCGCAGGAGCGCATCCGCATCGAGGTGCTGCTGAAGGAAAACCTGCCGCTGCGGAAGACCGCCGGCCTCTGACCCCTCCAAAGCCGTCCGGAAACCGCGCCATGGCAGGCGGCGGGCTGCGTCCGCGCGTTTCCGTTTCGGCAACGGACAGCCCCGGAAAGACTCCTCTCCGGTTGCCGGATCGGCAATTTTCTGCATCCGGAAGCCGAAAACCGGGATATTTTCGGAAAGAATGGCCCGATATGGCTGAAATATTCTTGACACAATTCCGTTTCGGAAATCTACTTGATGCATTCAGGCCGAAATGGAACCGCGCATGAGCCAACGCTACCTCGTCGACGATCTGGACCGCGAGATCATCCGCTACCTCAGCGAGGACGGGCGCCTTTCGGCCGCCGAGATCGCCGGCCGGATCGGCAGCGTCTCCGAGCGCACCATCCGCAACCGCATCGCCGGCCTGCTGCAGGCCAAGATGATCGTCATCGGCGCCATTCCCGATCCCGTGGCGCTGGGGCGCGACGTGCAGGTCGAGCTTCTGATCGAAATCGAGCCGGGCCGGCAGGAGGAGGTCGCCATTCAGCTCGCCGAATATGACGAGATCGGCTACCTCGCCGCCACCAGCGGCACGGCCAATCTCAGCGCCTCGCTCTTCGTCGCCGATCATGCGGCGCTTCTCGAATTCATCGACCAGGAGCTGGGCAAGCTGCCCGGCGTGAAGCGCGTGACGAGCTCGGTCGTCCTGCGCCTCTACAAGGTATTCGGCACGAGGACGACCGCGATCAGCCGCGGCACGGACCTCGGCGGCAAGAAGAAAGGATAACCCATGCTGCGCATCGGGGTGGATGTGGGCGGAACCAATACGGATGCGGCGCTGCTCTCCGGCACGACGGTTCTGGCCACGGTGAAATCCGCGACCACGGCGGACGTGACCTCCGGCGTCGCCGCGGCGATCCGCACGGTGCTGGCCGAGGCCGGCATCGCCGCCGGCGCGGTCAACGGCGTGATGATCGGCACCACGCATTTCCTCAATGCGGTGGTCGAGGGACGGCACCTCAAGAAGGTCGGCGTGCTCCGGCTCTGCGGCGCGGCGACGCGCTCGCTGCCGCCGATGATCGACTGGCCGGACACCCTGCGTCCCATCGTCGAGGGCGGCGCGGCGCTGGTCGGCGGCGGCCTCAACTATGACGGCTCGGACATCGCGCCGCTCGATGGCCTCGCCATCCGCGCGGCCTGCCGCGACTGGCGCGCCCGGGGCATCTCCGCCATCGCGATCTGTTCCGTCTTCGCGCTGGTCGATCCGCGCATGGAGATCGAGGCGGCCGCCATCGTCGCCGGGGAAATGCCGGATGCCGCGATCAGCCTGTCGCACCGCATCGGCCGCACCGGCCTCCTGCCGCGCGAGAACGCGGCGATCCTCAATGCCAGCCTCCACACGCTGGGCCGCGAGACGGTCGGCGCCTTCCGCTCGGCCTTCGCCGCGCTCGGCCTTGCCTGCCCGCTCTATCTCACCCAGAACGACGGCACGCTGATGGCGGCGGACTTCGCCGAACGCTACCCGGTCTTCACCATCGCCTCCGGCCCGACCAACTCCATGCGCGGCGCCGCCTTCCTCACCGGGCTTTCCGACGCCGCGGTCATCGATATCGGCGGCACGACTACGGATATCGGCATGCTCGTCGCCGGCTTCCCGCGCACCCGCAGCGAGGGCGCGATGATCGGCGGCGTTCCGACCAATTTCCGCGTGCCCGACGTCTATTCCTTCGGCCTCGGCGGCGGCAGCATCGTGCGAGACGGCGCAGCGCCGACCGTCGGCCCCGACTCCGTCGGCTTCCGCCTGCCGCAAAGGGCGCTGTGCTTTGGCGGCGACACGCTGACGGCGACCGATATTGCGGTTGCCGCCGGCCTCGTCGACCTCGGCGACCGCAGCCGCCTTTCCCACATCACGCCGGATTTCGCGCAGAAGATGCTGGCGCAGATGAAGGCCAGCATCGAGACCGTGCTCGACCGCATGAAGCCGAGCGCCGAGCCGATTCCGGCCATCCTCGTCGGCGGCGGCTCCGTGCTGGTCGAAGGATTGCTGGAGGGCACCTCCGTTTCGCTGAAGCCGGATCATTTCGGCTCGGCCAACGCCATCGGCGCGGCCATCGCGCAGGTTTCCGGCGAGGTCGACAGCGTGGTCTCGCTGGAAGGCACGACACGCGAGATCGCGCTCGAATCCGTCGTCGCGGAAGCGCGGGCGCGCGCCGTCGAGGCGGGCGCGGCCGCCGAAACGACGACGCTCGCCGAGATCGAGGAAACGCCGCTCGCCTACCTGCCCGGCAATGCCGTGCGCGTCGCGGCGAAAGTCATTGGAGAATTGCGGGCATGAAATACTGGACGCTCACCGAGGCGGATATCGACCGCATCGCCATCGGCTGCGGCATCCTCGGCACCGGCGGCGGCGGCAGCACCTATCACGGCGCGCTGCGCGCCAAGGCGCTGCTGCGGGAGGGTAAACGCATCCGCATGGTGCGCCCGGCCGACATGGACCCGGATGCGCAGATCATCGGCATCGGCGGCATCGGCGCGCCCACCGTCGGCATCGAGAAGATCGCCGAGGGCGGCGAGGGCGTGCGGCTCCTGCATGCGCTGGAGCGCCATATGGGCCGCAAGGTCGATGCACTGCTCGGCGACGAGGTGGGCGGCGGCAACGGCATCGCGCCGATGCTGACGGCGGCCATGGTGGACCTGCCGGTCGTCGACGCCGACGGCATGGGCCGCGCCTTCCCGGAGGTGCAGATGACGACCTTCTTCATCCACGGCCAGCCGGTGCAGCCGGCGGCGCTCGCCGATGCGGACGGCAACGTGCTGGTCGTCACCGACGCCACCACGCCGAAAATGCTGGAAAAGCTGCTGCGCGCCAGCACCATCGCCATGGGCTGCACGGCTCTGATGACGACCGCGCCGATGTCCGGCGACTTCGTGCGCCGCTTCGGCGTGCCGCACACGACGAGCCAGGCCTGGAGCCTCGGCGACGCCGTGCTCACCGCCCGCGCCGCCAAGGCGGACCCGGTCGAGGCGATCCTGCAGCAATCCGGCGGCGTGCGGCTGATGCGCGGCAAGGTGACCGATATCGGCCGCCGCGTCATGGCGGGCTTCACCCGCGGCAAGCTGACCGTGGCGGGGCTCGATGGCGATGCCGGCCGCACGCTGACCGTCGAGATCCAGAACGAATATCTCATCGCCCGCGAGGGCGAGACGATCATCACCATGGTGCCGGACCTCATCTGCATCGTGGATTCGGAGACCGGCCGCGCCATCGGCACGGAGGAGCTGCGCTACGGCCTGCGCATCGACGTGCTGTCCATGCCCGCGCCGGTGCTGCTGCGCAGCGAGATCGCGCTCGCCTCCGTCGGCCCCCGGGCCTTCGGCTATGATTTCGACTTCGTGCCGATGGGCGTCTCCGCCGATGCGCCCGCGGTCCCGCATTACGAAGAAGACGCCTGATCGTCCGATCAAACCATCCATTGGGAGCCCGACATGAACCGCCGCAATTTCCTGAAGACCACCGTCCTTGCCGCCCTCGCCAGCGCCGCCACCGCGCGCTGGAACTTCGCCATGGCGCAGGGCGCCAGCCAGATCTTCACGCTCGCCTATCCGACGAGCTTCCCGGACCTCGACCCGGCGACCTCGTTCTCCAACGACGGCGCGGTGCTGGCCAATGTCTATGAGGGCCTGACGCGCTACATTCCCGGCGACGAGAAGACGGAGGCGAAGATCGAGCCGCGGCTCGCCACCGCTTGGGAGGTGAGCGCCGACGGCAAGACCTGGACCTTCACCCTGCGCGACGGCGTGACATTCCACGACGGCACGCCGCTGACCTCCGAGGCCGTCAAGGGCTCCATCGAGCGCACCAAGAAGATCGGCGGCGGCGCGGCCTTCATCTGGGGTCCGGTCACCGCGATCGAGACGCCCGAGCCGCTGAAGGTCGTCTTCCAGCTCTCCGAGCCGCAGCCGCTCGACCTCATCGCCTCGGCCGGTTTTGCCGCCTGGATCTACGCGCCCTCCTCCTTCGACAAGGACAATGCCTGGTTCAACGCCGGCAACGATGCCGGCACCGGCCCGTTCAGGATCTCGCGCTACGAGCCCGGCCAGCGCGCAGTGCTCGACCGCGTCGAAGGCTACTGGGACACCGTGCCGGACGGCGCCTTCCAGACGATCTCCTTCGAGATCATCGAGGACACGACGCTCGCCCAGAACATGATCGAGAGCGGCCAGGCCGACTGGACCTATTCCATTCCCTTCGAGAACCTCGAGGCGATGAAGGCCAATCCGGACCTCAACGTCGTCTCCAACCCCTCCTTCGAAACGCTGTTCGGCCTCTACAACGTCAAGCGTGCGCCGCTCGACAAGGTGAAGGTGCGCCAGGCGCTGTCGCTCGCCTTCCCCTATGACGACGTGATCGCCGCCGGCACGATGGGCCTCGGCACCCGCGCCAAGGGCGTCGTGCCCGCCGGCATCTGGGGCCACGACGCCGATGCGCCGATCCCCAGCACCGACCTGGAAGCCGCCAGGGCGCTGCTGGCGGAGGAAGGCATCGAGCCGGGGCTGGAACTGGTCATGACCTATTCCACCACCCAGGCGCTTTCGGCCGTTGCCGGCGAGCTCTGGAAGGCGAACCTCGAAACCCTCGGCATCACGCTGACGCTGCAGCCGATGGCCTGGGAAGCGCAATGGCAGCTCGGCAAGTCGGACCCGAAGGCCGCGCAGGACATTTTCGTCATGTTCTGGTGGCCGACCTTCGTCACGCCCTACGACTACCTCTTCAACCTGTTCCACACGGAAGAAAAGCCGAACTTCAACCTCGGCTACTATTCCAACCCCGAGGTGGACGCCAAGATCGACGAGGCGGCCAAGCTCTCCGGCACCGACCGCCCCCGCGCCGAAGCCCTCTTCATCGAGGCGCAGCGCACGGTGATCGAGGAAGCGGCGGCCGTCTTCATGGTCGACCGGCCGAACGTCCACATTATCCGCTCGGACATCAAGGGCTATACCGACAATCCGGCCTATGGCCATGTCACCTTCGTCAACGAACTGAGCCGGTAACGGAACGGGAAACCCCCAGATGACGCGCGCGCACCCCTCCTTGGCCTGCCGGCCATCTCCCCCTGAAAGGAGGAGATCGGGTGGGGTGGCGCTCCGCCCTTCTTCGACGGTGCCGTTGAAGCCGGGTTCCCGCCTCGCGACCTCTCCTTTGGCGGCGAGAGGTCGTGCCCATGGGGCGGACCCGTCCTGCCTGCTCCCTTCTCCCCCTCGGGGAGGAGGTCGCGGCAGCGACATGGGGAGAATGCCGCAGGCGAACCCGTCCGATCATGGCGCCCGCGCCCCGCATCCGGCCCGGCGCGACGCGTCCGCCCGGAAAATGCCGGCAGGCGGCGGGGGTGCTCGCCGCAGCCCTTTCACCCTCCCCTCCGCCATGCGATCGGCCCGCTGATGGAACTCCTCCGCTACATCCTGCGCCGCACGGTCCTCTCCGCCTTCGTCGTCGTCGGCGTGACCTTCCTGGTCTTCATCGTGGCGCAGGTGGTTCCCTCCGATCCCGCCGCGCTCTATGCCGGCCCGCGCCCGACGGCCGAGCAGATCGAGAAGGCGCGCCAGGAACTCAACCTCGACGCGCCCCTGCCCGCCCGCTTCGCCACCTTCGCGGCCGCGATGGCCTCCGGCGACTTCGGCGTCTCCTACAAGTCGCGCCGGCTGATCGCCGAAGACCTCAAGGCCTACCTGCCGGCGACGCTGGAGCTTGCGGTCTTCTCCACCGGCCTTGCGCTTCTCATCGGCATTCCGCTCGGCGTGCTCGCGGCCGCAAGGCAGGGCAGGTGGCCGGACAGGCTCGGCAGCTTCGGCTCCATCGCCGCCGTCGCCATGCCGACCTTCTTCCTCGCCATGATCCTGCAGCTGGTCTTCGCGCAATGGCTCGGCATCCTGCCGCTGTCCGGCCGGCTGTCGCGCGAGATCGCGATCGGCGCGCCGCTGCCCGTCGTCACCAATTTCACGCTTGTCGACGCGCTCCTTGCCGGCCGGCTCGATGCCTTCGGCAATGCGGTGACCCATCTCATCCTGCCGGCGCTGACGCTCGCCTCCTACCCCGCCGGCGTCGCCATGCGCCTGACGCGCTCGGCGATGATCGAGATCCTCGAGCGCCGCCACGTCGTCGCCGCCCGCGCGCTCGGCCTGTCCGAGCCGCGCATCCTGTTCGGCCATGCGCTGCCGAACGCCATGGGTCCGGCCCTGACGGTGATCGGCCTCTCCTTCGCCTATGCGCTGACCGGCGCGGTGCTGGTCGAGATCATCTTCGCCTGGCCGGGGCTCGGCCGCTACGTTTCCGAGGCGATCCTCGCCAAGGACTTTCCGGTCATCGCGGCCGTCACCATGGTGGTGACGATCTGTTATGTCGTGATGAACCTCCTCATCGACATCGCCCAGGCGCTGGTCGACCCGCGGGTGGCGCTCTCATGAAAAAGCTCGTTCACCGCCTCGGCTGGCCCGGCACGATCGCCCTTGCCGTCGTCCTCCTCTTCGTCTTCGTCGGCCTCTTCGCGCCGTGGATCGCGCCCTATCCCGCGCAGGGCGCCGGCGCGCCGAACGTGCTGGCGAAGCTCGCGCCGCCCTCGGCGGACTATTGGCTCGGCACAGACCATCTCGGCCGCGACATCCTGAGCCGCATCATCTACGGCACCCGCGTCTCGCTGACCAACGGCGTGCTGATCGTCGCCTTCTCGCTGCTCATCGGCCTGCCGGTCGGCCTTGCGGCGGGCTATTTCGGCGGCTGGATCGACGAGGCGCTGATGCGCGGCACCGACGTCTTCCTCGCCTTTCCCGCGCTGCTGCTCGCCGTGCTGATGGCCGCCGCCCTCGGCCCGGGTTTCCTCAACAGCATCATCGCCGTCGCCGTGACCTGGTGGCCCTGGTATGCCCGGCTTGCCCGCGCGGAAGTGCTGGTGCTGCGCGGCCAGCCCTATGTGGAGGCGGCGCGGCTTGCCGGCGTGTCGCATCCGCGCATCATCGCCCGCCACATCCTGCCCGCCACCGGCCGGCCGCTGACCGTGCAGGCCGCGCTCGACGTCGGCCCGGCGCTGCTGACCGCCGCCGCCCTCTCCTTCCTCGGCCTCGGCGTTCTGCCGCCGACGGCCGACTGGGGCCAGATGGTCGATGCCGGCCGGAAATTCTTCCCGGCGCGCTGGTGGTATTCGGCCATGCCCGGCCTGACGATCTTCATTGTCGCGCTCGCGTTCAGCGTGCTCGGCGATGCGCTGCGCGAGCGCAAGGGAGGGACCGTCCGTGCCCCTGCTTGACATAAGCGACCTCTCCGTCCGCATCCCGACGCCGGAGGGCGAGGTGCATGCCGTGCGCGCCGTCAGCCTTAGGATCGAGCGCGGCGAGATCCACGGCGTCATCGGCGAATCCGGCTGCGGCAAGACGATGACCGGCATGGCCACGCTCGGCCTTGCGCCGAAGGGCACCCGCATCGAGGCCGCGCGCTTCCATTTCGACGGCGCGGACCTGCGCGAACAGGCGAAGGCCCTGCGCGGCAAGCGCATCGGCATGATCGCGCAGGACCCCGCGGCCGCGCTCAACCCGGTGCTTTCCATCGCCCGCCAGATGGACGACGTCATCCGCGCCCACCGCACCCTGCCGCGCGAAGCCCGCCGCAGGGAGGCGGCCGACCTTCTCGCCGCCACCGGCCTGCCCGATCCTGAAAGGGTGCTGAAGAGCTATCCGCACCAGCTTTCCGGCGGCATGCAGCAGCGCGTGGTGATCGCCCAGGCGCTGGCGACCGGCGCCGACTTCCTCATCGCCGACGAGCCGACCACGGCGCTCGACGTCTCCGTCGGCGCGCAGGTCCTCGCGCTGCTGCGCAAGCTCGTCGCCGAGCGCGGCCTCACCGTGCTGATGATCACCCACGACATGGACGTCATCGCGGAGGCCTGCGACCGGGCGACGGTGCTCTATGCCGGCCGCTCCGTCGAGACCGGCCCGGTGGAGGCCGTGCTGCAGAAGCCCGGCCATCCCTATACGCGCGCGCTGCTCGCCGCCCTGCCGGATGCCGCCCCGCACGGCGCCCGCCTTGCCGCCATCGAGGGCTCCATCCCGCCGCCGCGGACGAGGATCGCCGGCTGCGCCTTCGCCCCGCGCTGTCCGAAGGCCATGCCCGTCTGCGCCGCCGAGCCGCCGCCCGAACGCGCCCGTGACCGCCACACCTGGCTCTGCCACCTGCCGGAGGATGCGGCATGAGCCCGGCCCCGATGCTCGACGTCAAGGATCTCGTCATCCGCTATCGCGCCGGCCTCTTCGCGCCGCGCCCGAAACCGGCCGTCAACGGCGCCAGCTTCCGCCTTGAAAAGGGCGAGACCCTCGGCATCGTCGGGGAAAGCGGCTCGGGCAAGACGAGCCTGCTGCGCGCCATCCTGCGCCTCCTGCCGGTGGAAAGCGGCACGGTGCGGCTCGACGGGCAGGACTGGCTGGCACTGCAGGGCGACGCCCTGCGCGGCGCGCGCCAGAAGATCGGCGTCGTCTCGCAAAATCCCTTCCTGTCGCTGAGCCCGCGCCTCACCATCGCCGAGATCGTCGCCGAGCCCCTGCTGGCCGCCGGCGCACGGCAAGGCCCGGCGCTGCGCGAGAAGATCGCCGCGCTCGTCGCCGATTGCGGCCTCACCGCCGATTTCCTCGACCGACGCGCGCGGGAGATTTCCGGCGGCCAGGCGCAGCGCGTGGCGATCGCCCGGGCGCTGGCGCTGGAACCGGGCCTGCTCATCCTCGACGAGCCCACCTCGGCGCTCGACGTCTCCGTGCAGGCGCAGATCCTCAACCTGCTCGCGGACCTCAAGGAAAGCCGCGGCCTCTCGATGCTCTTCGTGACCCACAACCTCAAGGTCGTCGCGCACATTTCCGACACGCTCCTCGTCATGCGCCGCGGCGACGTCATCGAGTTCGGCCGGACGGAAGCGGTGATCGCCGCCCCTGCCGAGGCCTATACGCGCGACCTCCTGTCCTTCGGCCGCAAGGCGGCTGCCGGATAGCGCGATCCTTGTACGGCGCAGGGGCCGGCGCCGCCGGCTCCCCCTCATTCCGCCGCCGCGGCAAGACACCTGTCGACGATGCTGCGGATCTCCCCGCGGCAGGAACCGCAATTTGTGCCCGCCCTCGTCGCCTCCCCGACCCCTTCGACGCCGTGGCACCCGCCGCGCACGGCCGCAACGATCTGGTTGACGCCGACGCCGAAGCAGGCGCAGACCGTGGCGCCGGGATCCGGCCTGTCCGCCCCCGGCCGGCCGGCGACGAGGGCGAAGCGCCGGCGCAGGTTCGCATGCCCGGCCGAAAGTTGCGCGATCGCCCAGTTGCGTGCCACCGCCACCGGTTCGCGCGCAAGGAAGAAGGCCGCGAGCAGGCGCGGACCGTCGAAGAAGGCGAGGCGGATCTCGCCGGTCTCCCGGTCGGCGTAACCGAGCGGTTCGACCGCGTCCGGGATGGCGAAGGCACGCCGGCACCAGACGGCCCAGTCCTCCCCGGGACTATCGAAGGCAAGCTCCAGCCGCCAGCCGCCCTCGGCCTTCGCCAGCGCCCAATAGGCGGCCTCGAGCCCTTCCGGCCTTGCCCGCGAGACGGCAAAGGCATAGGAGGCGGCCTTGAACGGGCGGGCGGCGACGGCGACGTTCTTCGAGGCCGGCTGGCCGGAGATCCTGTCCGTCAGCGGCGGCACGAGGGTGTCGACGCGGGCTTTCGCCGCGAACTGGTCATTCCAGTGCATCGGCGCGAAGAGGCTGCCGCGCGCCTGCCGGTCCGTGACGAGGGCGCGCACCACCACGCTGCCGCGCGGGCTTTCGATCTCGACCAGGCCGGCGGGCACGACGCCGATCTCCAGCGCATCGCGCGGGTGGAGCTCGGCAAAGGGTTCCGCGATATGGGTGGAAAGGCGGGCGCTTTTGCCGGATCGCGTCATGGTGTGCCACTGGTCGCGGATGCGGCCCGTGTTCAGCGTGAAGGGATAGGCGGCATCGGTGCGGTCGGCCGCGGCGGGCGCGACGGCGACGAAACGCGCCCGGCCGTCCGGATGATAGAAGCCGCCGTTCGCGAAGAACCGGGTTTCCCCCTCCCCGCGGCCTGCCGGCTGCGGCCACTGGAAGGGCGAAAGCGCGTCATAGGCCGCCGGCCCGATGCCGGCATGGGCGCCGATATCGAAATCCCGGCTGCCGCCGTTCTCGAAGGCGGAGAGCGCCGCATGCTCGGCGAAGATCCCCGACGCCCCGTCATAGGCGAACGCACGCGCAAAGCCCATGCGCCGGCCGACCTCGGCCAGCTGCCACCAGTCCGCCCGTGCCTCGCCCGGCGCGTCGAGGAACGCCCGCTGGCGGGAGACGCGCCGTTCGGAATTGGTGACGGTGCCGTCCTTCTCGCCCCAGCCGCGCGAGGGCAGGAGCACATCGGCGTGGCGGGCGGTGTCCGTCTCGCGCAGGATGTCGGAGACGACGACGAAGGGACAGGCCCTGATCGCCGCCTCGACGGCATCGGCGTCCGGCATCGAGACGACCGGGTTGGTCGCCATGATCCACAGCGCCTTGATGCGTCC
Source organism: Shinella sp. WSD5-1 (assembly GCF_963942435.1). Taxonomy (GTDB): domain Bacteria; phylum Pseudomonadota; class Alphaproteobacteria; order Rhizobiales; family Rhizobiaceae; genus Shinella; species Shinella yambaruensis. Next base: position 64,365 of record NZ_OZ012600.1, on the reverse strand, counting down.
CTCCGCCACCGCACGGAACAGGTCGACCGCCTTCAGCCCCGGTTTCTCGGCGATGCGCGGCGCCTGCCAGAAGCGCTGCACGCGTTCGCGGTCCTCCGCGCTTTCGATCTCCATATGGGCGGCCAGCATGTTGGCGAGGCCGCCGACCTCGCGCCCGCCCATGGCGTTGGGCTGGCCGGTCAGCGAGAACGGTCCCATGCCCGGCCGGCCGATGCGGCCGGTGGCGAGGTGGCAATTGAGGATGGCGTTGACCTTGTCGGTGCCGGACGAGGACTGGTTGACGCCCTGGCTGTAGCAGGTCACCACCTTTTCGCTCGCCGTGAACAGCCGGTAGAATTCGCGAAGCTGCATGGCCGGCAGGCCGGTCCGCTCCAGCGCCTCCGGAAAGGAAACCGCCGCCGCGAAGGCCTCGGAAAAGCCCATCGTGTGCGCCGCGATGAAATTCTGGTCCACCGCGCCGTTCTTGACGAGATGGGAGAACAGGCCGGCGAACAGCGCCACGTCCGTATCCGGCCGGATGGCGAGGTGCAGGTCGGCGATATCCGCCGTCATGGTGCGGCGCGGATCGATGACCACCACCTTCAGGCCCGGCCGCCGCGCCTTGGCCGCGGCCAGCCGCTGGTAGAGCACCGGGTGGCACCAGGCAAGGTTCGAGCCGGCGAGGACCACGAGGTCGGCAAGCTCCAGGTCCTCGTAGGTCCCCGGCACCGTATCGGCCCCGAAGGCCCGGCGGTGGCCGGCGACGGAGGAGGACATGCACAGCCGCGAATTGGTGTCGATATTCGCCGAGCCGACGAAACCCTTCATCAGCTTGTTGGCGACGTAGTAGTCCTCCGTCAAAAGCTGGCCGGAGACGTAGAAGGCGACGGAATCCGGCCCGTGTTCTTCGATGGCGGCGGAGAATTTCTCCGCGACGAGGTCGAGCGCCTCGTCCCATGTCGATTGCCGGCCGGCGATCTCGGGATGGAGGATGCGGCCGTCGAGATCGATCGTCTCGGCGAGCGCCGAGCCCTTCGAGCAGAGCCGGCCGTAGTTCGAGGGATGGTCCGGATCGCCCCTGACGGAAACCGCGCCGTCCTCGCCGACCGTGGCGATCACCCCGCAGCCGACGCCGCAATAGGGGCAGGTGGTTTTCGTTTCAACGGGCATGGGCGGCGCCTCGCGGGGACGCTGCACGCCCCTCATCCCCCTGCCGGGACCTTCTCCCCGCAAGCGGGGAGAAGGAGGGTATGGCGACGTCGGTGCTCCATCGGCCTTCTCCCCGTCGAAACGGGGAGAAGGTGGCGGCAGCCGGATGAGGGGCAAGGCTGGCTCCTGTCATGGCCTACTCCGCCGCCGCCATCAGGCGTTCCAGCGCGATGAACAGCGCCCCGTCCTCGTTGCGCAGCGGGATGGTCCTGACCGCCCCTTCGTCCGCGCCGAGCGCGTTGCCGGTCTCCAGCGAGATCACCCAGTTGTGCAGCGGGCAGGTGACGGCCTTGGCATGCACGATGCCCTGCGAGAGCGGCCCGCCCTTATGCGGGCAATGGTCCTCGATGGCGAAGACCTCGTTTTCCGCCGTGCGGAAGACGGCGATCTTCCCCTCCGGCGTCTTCACGCAGCGCGCGCCGCGCAGGGGAATGTCGGCGATGTTGCCGATGGGAAACCAGGTCATGTCCGTGCTCCTCATTCCGCGGCCTCGCCGTAGCCGATGGTCGCCATCGGCCTGAATTCGTGTTTGTCCTTGCCGGAGACCCGCTCCGACCAGGGATCGACCTGCGCGAATTTCTGGGAGAAGACGAACCGGTCGTAGAAGGCCTTGCGCTTGTCGGCGTCGCCCATGATCTGGCGGCGGATCTCGTCGAGGCCGATGCGCTTGGCCCATTTGTAGATGCGCTCCAGATAGCGCGCCTGCTCGCGGTACATCTGCGTCAGTGCCACGATATGCTCCAGCGCCTCGTCCTCGGTCTTGACGAGGCCGAGCACCTCCGTGCCCTTGATGTCGAGGCCCGCGGCGCCCGCGAAATGGATCTCGAAGCCCGAATCGACGCAGACGATACCGATGTCCTTGCAGGTCGCCTCCGCGCAGTTGCGCGGACAGCCGGAGACGGCCATCTTCAACTTGGCCGGCGTCCAGGAGCCCCACATGAACTTCTCGATGCGGATGCCGAGCCCGGTGGAATCCTGCGTGCCGAAGCGGCACCAGTCGGAACCGACGCAGGTCTTCACCGTGCGCAGGCCTTTGGCATAGGCCTGCCCCGAGATGAAGCCGGCCTTGCCGAGATCGGCCCAGACGGCGGGCAGGTCCTCCTTTTCGATGCCCAGCAGGTCGATGCGCTGGCCGCCCGTCACCTTCACCAAGGGTATCTCGAACTTGTCGACCACATCGGCGATGGCGCGCAGTTCGTGCGCATTGGTGACGCCGCCCCACATGCGCGGCACGACGGAATAGGTGCCGTCCTTCTGGATGTTGGCATGCACGCGCTCGTTGATGAAACGCGACTGGTAGTCGTCGGCATATTCGTCGGGCCAGTCGCAGACGAGGTAATAATTGAGGGCCGGCCGGCACTTGGCGCAGCCGCAGGAGGTCTTCCACTCCAGCTCCTGCATGACGGCGGGAATGGTCTTCAGCCCCTTCGCCTTGATCAGGCGGCGCACGTCGTCATGGCCGAGATCGGTGCAGCCGCACAGGGGCTGAACGGCGGCGGGGTTGTAGCTGTCGCCCAGCGTCAGCGTCATCAGCTGCTCGACGAGGCCGGTGCAGGAGCCGCAGGAGGCGGACGCCTTGGTGTGGGCGCGCACGTCGTCGAGCGAGGCCAGGCCCCTTTCCGTGATCGTCGAAACGATCTTCCCCTTGCAGACGCCGTTGCAGCCGCAGATTTCCGCATCATCCGGCAAGGCTGCAACGGCCGCCATAGGGTCCAGCGGGGCGCCCCCCTGATAGGCCTGGCCGAAGATCAGCGTCTCGCGCATCTCGGAAATGTCGGTCTGCTTCTTCTTCAGGTCGTTGAACCAGGCGCCATCGGCGGTCTCGCCGTAAAGCACGGTGCCGATGATGCGGTTGTCCTTCAGCACCAGCCGCTTGTAGACGCCGGCCGAGGCATCGCGCAGCACGATTTCCTCGCGGTCGTTGCCATCGGCGAAATCGCCGAGCGAAAAGAGCTCGATGCCGGTGACCTTCAGTTTCGTCGGCGTATCGGAATGCACGAAGGCGGCCGAGCGGTCGCCGGCCAGATGCGCGGCGGCGACGCGCGCCATCTCGTAGAGCGGGGCGACGAGGCCGTAGACCATGCCGCCCACTTCCGCGCATTCACCGAGCGCCAGGATGCTGCCGTCCGAGGTCTGCATGCCGTGATCGACGACGATGCCGCGGTTGACGGCAAGGCCCGCCTCCCTGGCGAGGCTCACGCTCGGCCGGATGCCGACGGCCATGACGACGAGCGTGGCGGGAATGACGCGGCCGTCGTCCAGCGCGATGCCCTCGACCTTGCCGTTGCCGACGATGGCCCTGGTGTTCGCCTTGCAGATGATCCTGATGCCGCGCCCTTCCAGCTCCCTTTGCAGGAGATAGCCGGCGGCGGGGTCGAGCTGGCGGTCCATCAGCGTCGGCATGACGTGCAGCACCGTGACGTCCATGCCGCGGCCGGCAAGGCCGGCGGCGGCTTCGAGGCCCAGCAGGCCGCCGCCGATGACGACGGCCTTTTCGCGCGACTGGGCGGCGAGCAGCATGGCCTGCACGTCGTCGAGGTCGCGATAGGTGATGACGCCGCGCATGTCGTTGCCCGGCACGGGCAGGATGAAGGGCACGGAGCCGGTGGCGATGACCAGCTTGTCGTAGCGTTCCGTGACGCCGTGATCGGAGGTGACGGTCTTCGCATCGCGGTCGATGGCGACGATGCGGTGGCCCTTGTAGAGCGTGATGCCGTGCTTGATGTACCAGCCGTCGCCGTGGATGATGATCTCCTCATACGCCTTCTCGCCGGAGAGGACGGGCGAGAGCATGATGCGGTCGTAGTTCACCCGCGGCTCGGCGTTGAAGATGGTGACCTCGTACCGGCCGGGGGCCTTTTCGAGGAGGTGCTCCAGCATGCGCCCGGGGGCCATGCCATTGCCGACGATGACGAGTTTCTCGGTCATGGGATTTTTCTCAACGTTACGCGGCGACGGCGGAGACGGAGGGGCGCTCCATCTGGCGAATGGAAAGATGCATCCAGAGGAGCGAGACGGCGACGACGGCGAAGAGCAGCAGGAAACAGGTCGACCACAGGCCGGTCGCGTCCTTCAGCAGGCCGAAGGCGATGGGCAGCACGAAGCCGCCGAGCCCGCCGACCATGCCGACGACCCCGCCGACCGGGCCGACGGCATCGGGGTAATAGGCCGGAATGTGCTTGTAGACCGCCGCCTTGCCGAGGCTCATGACGAAGCCGAGCACGAAGACGGTGACGATGAAGACGGCGGGCGTGACGCCCGACGGCAGCGACAGGACGAGCGTCGCGACCGCGGAAATGCCGAACATCCAGTACATCACGGCGCGCGCACCCTTGCGATCCGAAAGCATGCCCCCGAGCGCGCGAAAGATGCTGCCGGGGATGGAATAGGCCGCGGCGACCATGCCGGCGGTGGCGATATCGAAGCCGTAGACGCCGACGAGGTAGCGCGGCAGCCAGAGCGCCAGCGCCACGAAGCCGCCGAAGGCGAAGAAATAATAGAGCGAGAAGCGCCAGACCTGCGCCTTCTTCAGCGGCGCGAATTCCTGCATGAGGCTGCGCTTCGGCGCCTTGCCGTCGCGGCGATTGCGGAAGGCCGGGTCGTCGCTGGTGGTGAACCAGAAGAGGCAGGCGGTGAGGATCAGCGCCGCCGCCCAGATTTCCGCCACCATCTGCCAGCCGGCGGCGACGAGCACGAAGGGTGCGAGGAATTTCGTCAGCGCCGCGCCGACATTGCCGGCGCCGAAGATGCCGAGCACCGTGCCCTGCTTTTCCGGCGGGAAGAAGGGCGAGACATAGGCGACGCCGACCGCGAAGGACCCGCCGGCAAGGCCGACGCCGAGCCCGGCGAGCAGCATCTGCGGGAAGGTCGCGGCATGCGAGAGCATGAGCGTCGAAAGCGCCGCCGCCAGCATGGTCAGCGTATAGACGAGGCGGCCGCCGTAACGCGGCGTCCAGACGCCGAGCAGGATGCGCACCAGCGAGCCGGTGAGGATGGGCGTGCCGACGAGGAGGCCGAACTGGGCTTCGGTGAGCCCGAGGTCTTCCTTGATGCGGATGCCGATGATGGCGAAAATCGTCCAGACGGCGAAACAGATGGTGAAGGCGAAGGTGGACATCCAGAGCGCGACGGCAGGTTCGCGCGGGGACAGGGGCTGCTTGATCTTTGACATGGCGTCTCCGTGGCCCGACAAGGTCGTGCCGCTCCATCTTTGGGGGTGAAAAACAAAAAGCCGCTGGCCAGGTTCTTTTCGCGCGACACGAGGGAGGCCATGTGCGCGAAAAACCCGATCAGCGGCTTTGCTGGTGGCGCCCGTCGTTGGACGCCGATATCGTGGCCCGAAGGCCTACGGAGAGAAAAGCAATCCGCGTGCCAAGTCGGCAAGCGATTGATTTAATTCATTTCCTGGAAGACCGCATGCCGGCATGCGCATAGGCCGTCGGCAAAGCGGCGCCAAATTTTGTGCAGTGCGCATAAAATAGGCGCTAGCGCGATTGCGCTGCGATATAGCCGTCGACGTCGTCGGGATCGAAGCGCCCGCCGTCGAAGAAACCGTCTGGGCCGAGCGTCAGCGCGCCGGAGGAGCCGACGGGCGTTTCCGCGGTCAGCGCGCCCTCCACCTTGGCGCTCGCCGAGGGCATGGCGATGCCGAGCGCCTTCAGCGCCGCGCGATAGACATCCGGGCGATAGGTCTTGGCGGCGACCTGGCGGTTCGCCTCGGTATGCGCCACCTGCCGCCAGCGGACCATCTGGGTGTAGAACCACAGCGCATGGCTCTTCCAGGGGAAGGTGGCCGCCTTGGCCTGCGGCACGAAGAAATCGCCGACCGTGCGCACCGCGCCGCCGCCGACCGGCAGGACGCCGGTGAGGGCCGGCAGCAGGAGGTCCGGTTCGCGCCCGACATAGGCGGGCAGCGCCAGCAGCGAAGCGAGTTCCGCGTGGTTGCGCGGATCGCCGCACCAGAGCGAGGCGTGGTGCAGCGCGACCAGCAGGGCGGCCAGCGCCTCCGGGTTCGCCTCGCCCCAGCCCGCATCGACGCCGAGCACCTTTTCCGGGCTCGATTTCCAGATCGCGGCCTTGACGGTGGCAAGATGCGCGTTGCGTTTCAGGACGCCGAACGTGTTCCACGGTTCGCCCGCGCAATAGCCGTCGATGAGCCCTTCGGCGAGCGCATCGCCCATATCCGGCGGCGGCAGGACGAGGATGTCGATCTCGCGGTCCGGATCGATGCCGCTCGCCGCCAGCCAGTAGCGCAGCTCGTAATTATGCCCGGAATAGGGATGCACGACGCCGAAGCGCAGCGGCTCGCCCCTGCGCCCGTCGATGACCCGGCGCAGCGCAGCGCCGTTTTCGCGCGCGTCGAGGTCGGCGGTCGCGCCCGCCTCGGCCATTGCCTGCCAGAGCGCCGCCGAGACCGTGACGGCGTTGCCGCCGAGGCCGAGTGCCATGGGCACGATCATCTTCGGGGCCGGGGCGGAAAGGCCGAGATTGCAGGCAATCGGCATGGGGCCGAGAATATGGGCGACGTCGAACTGGCGGACGGCGAGGCGATCGCGGATGCTCGCCCAGGAGCGCTCGCGCACCAGCGTGAGGTCGATCGACTGCGCCGCGGCAAAGCCCTTCTCCTTCGCGGCGACGAGGAGGGCGCTGTCGAGCAGCGGCACGAAGCCGGCGGTGATGGCGTGGCGCGTCGTCATGTCTTCACTCCCGGATCGGGCGCTCCCGGATCGAGCAGGCTCGCCGCCGTGACGAGGCTTTGGGCGATCTCGGCGATCTTGCGGTTCTGGTTCATCGCCGTGCGGCGCAAGAGCGCATAGGCCGCCTCCTCGGACAGCCCGCGCGAGCGCATCAGGAGGCCCTTGGCGCGGTCGATCACCTTGCGGTTCTCCAGCACGCTGCGCGTCTCCTCCAGTTCGCGGGCAAGGCGGGAGAAGGCGTTGAAGCGGCTGATCGCCATTTTCAGGATCGGCCGCACGCGCTCCTGCTTCAGCCCGTCGACGATATAGGCCGAGACGCCCGCCTCCACCGCCGCCTCGATGGAGGCCTCGTCGGACTTGTCGACGAACATGGCGATGGGGCGCTGGATGGCGCGCGTCAGCTGGAAGATGCTCTCCAGCATGTCGCGGTTGGGGTTTTCCAGGTCGATGACGATGACGTCGGGATTGAGCTCGGCGATGCGGCGGGCGAGGCCCTGCATCTCCTCGACCACGGTCACGGCATAGCCGGCATCGCGCAGCCCCTCCTCGATGATGGCGGCGCGGATGCGGTTCTCGTCGATGACCAGTACGTTCAGTGCGCCCGGTTGCATGTCCCCACCGTGTCGGCGTGAAGGTTTCCCGCAGATGCCTCCGAATGGCCGGGAAAATCAAGCCGCGAAGGGGCCAAAAAAAATGGGCCAGCGGAAACCGCGGCCCATGAAGTGTGAAGGTCAAAAACCTCCAGAGGGGAACAGCTGATGCGGCGGCACTGGGAGGAAAACCGCCGTGTGCATCAACTGGGGGCACTATGCGATTTTTTTGACCATATGGGAAACATTTATTGTGCAATGCAGCTATGCAAATGCCGCGTTGCTTCTGCCGGCGGCGCGGCGTGCCCGATTTTTGCGCAGGCGTGTCGGATGGCGACGGCAGCAGCACGCCGCCCGCCTGGCGCGCACCACTACCCCCGGTGCCACCAGGGCGCACAACGGTGCCGTTTCCCCCTTCTCCCCCACGGGGAGAAGGTGGCCCGAAGGGTCGGATGAGGGGGTAAGCACGCCGTCTTCCGCCTGCGCCGCCCCCTCATCCCGCTGCCGCGACCTTCTCCCCGCGGGGGAGAAGGGGCAGGAGGCACGCTTCCAGTTCCCTATGCGATTGCCCTGCCGGCGCCCCCCCGCACAGCGTGCCGCCCGGCGCCAGCGATTTGCCCGTTGCAGCGGCTGGACCTCTTCAACCGCGCAGTGCCGATTTCCTCGAACGGCTTCAATCCGCGCCGTAATGCGCGGCGACAGCCGCGGCCGCGGCGGCAAGATCCGCCGGGGCGCCGCATTTCTGCAGGGCGATGCCATAGGCAAGCACATTGCCGAGCACGCTATCGAAGCGCGCGCGGCGGCCCGTATGGTTGAGCCTCACCAGGCGCGCGGCGCCGGGGCCGATGCCGGCGGACAGCTCCATGTCGAGCGGCACGGCGGCGGCAAGAAAGGTCTCGGGATCGACGGCCTCGGGCAGCACCGCGGTGGTGACGAGATGGGACGCCCGGCCGAAATCCGCCCAGGAACGGGCGCCCAGCGCAAGGAGGCCGTCGCGCGCCGCCGCCGCCGCCCGGACATGGCGGGCGAGCACGGCTTCCGCCCCCTCCGCCTCGAAGCGGTCGAGCGCGGCCTCGAGCGCGAAGAATTCCAGCGGCGCCGCCGTGCCGGGAAGCGCGCCGCGCCCGCTGTCGAGCCAATCCCGGCGGTCGAGCAGGGAAAGCGTCGAGCTGCGCCGCCCGCCCGCCGCCGAAATCAGGGCCCAGGCCGCCTGGCTGACCGACAGCGCCGAGACGCCGGCCGGCCCGGCCAGCGATTTCTGCGGGCCGATCACCGCGATGTCGATGCCGAGCGCATCGACGTCGAGCGCATGCCCGCCCACCGAGGCGACCGCGTCGACGATCGTCACGATGCCGCGGGCACGGGCCGCGGCGGCAATCTCCGCCAGCGGATTGAGCACGCCGTTCGCCGATTCGGCATGGCAGAGGATGACGGCCTTCACGTCGGGATGGGCATCGAAGGCCGCCTCCACGCTTTCGATATCGATGGGCCGGGCGGGTTCGGCCGAAAGCGTGACGACGTCCGCGCCGCCGCGCCGCAGCCAGTCGCCGAACCAGGCGCCGAACGGGCTGGTGACGATGTTGAGCGCCGTCAGCCCCGGCCGGGCGATGCTGGTCGCCACCGCCTCCAGCGCCACGACGGCCTCCGTCTGGAAGAGGAGGATGTCGTTGCGGGTCTTCAGGATGCGGGCGAGCCGGTCGGCGAGCGGGCCGAGGCGGTGGGGCGGGAAATCGGGGACATCGTTCAGGGCGTTCCAGCGGTCAGCGGCCATCGGGGCTTTCCTTGCTTTCCTGGGGTAGGAGGCGCGGCACGGCGCGGATGAGGGCGCGGGCGGCGGGCGATTGCGGATCGGCGATGACGCGGCCCGCCGGCCCGCATTCGACGATGCGCCCGGCCTCCATCACGGCGATGCGGTGGGAGAGCGCGCGCAGCACGGCAAGATCATGCGAGACGAAGAGATAGGCGATGCCGCGCTCTTCCTGCAGCGTGGCGAGCAGGTGCAGGATGCGTTCGCGCACCGAGACGTCGAGCGCCGAGACCGCCTCGTCCAGCACGATCAGCGCCGGGCGCGTGGCGATGGCGCGGGCGATGGCGACGCGCTGGCGCTGGCCGCCGGAGAGGTCGCGGACCGCGCGGCCGGCATAGGCGGCGGGCACGCCGACACGATCGAGCAGGGCCGCGATCTCGCGCGGGCGCTCACCCTTCGGCACCACGGCGTGGATGCGCAGGGGATCGTCGAGCGCGTCGGCGACGGTGGCGCGCGGATTGAAGGCGCCGGAAACGTCCTGGAACACCATCTGCATGCGGGCGCGGCGGCGGCGCAGGTCCGCGCCCGAAAGGGCGAGCCAGTCCTCGCCGGCGAAGCGCACGCTGCCGCCATCGGGCGGCATGAGCCGGGTGAGGATGCGCGCCAGCGTGGACTTGCCGCTGCCCGAGGCGCCGGCAAGGCCGAGCGTCTCCCCCGCCGCAAGGCTGAGCGAGACATCGCGCAGTGCCTCCACGGTGCGGCCGCCGGAGGAAAAGCGCTTGCCAAGATTTTGCGCGACGAGAAGGCTCATGCGCGGATCTCCCCGACCAGCGGTGGGGAGGCAAGGTCGCGGTGGCTGGCGACCAGCATCTTCGTATATGTTTCGCGCGGTGCGGCCAGTACAGCCGCCGCCGGGCCGGTTTCGACGAGCGCCCCGTCCTTGAAGATCGCCACCCGGTCGGCGAAGCCGGCGGCCAGCGCGATGTCGTGGGTGATGAAGACGAGCGTCATGCCCGCCGCGCGCACCAGTTCGTCGAGCAGCGCGACAATCTCCGCCTGCACCACCATGTCGAGCGCGCTGGTCGGCTCGTCGGCGATGACGAGGCCCGGGCGGGCGGCGAGCGCGGCGGCGATCGCCACGCGCTGGCGCTGGCCGCCGGAGAGCTGGTGCGGATAGGCGGCGAGCAGCTTTTCCGGCTCGGGAAGGCGCACCCGCTCCAGCATGTCGAGCGCGCGGGCGCGGGCCTCGAGCCGGGAGAGGCCGAGATGCCGGCGCGCGCCTTCGGCCACCTGCTCGCCGATCGTCAGCACCGGGTTGAGGCTGGCGGAGGGGTCCTGCAGCACGAAGCCGAGATCGCGGCCGGGAAGCGGCGCGGCGCCCGCCGCCCAGTGCACCGTGCCCTCCACCTCGGCCCCTTCGGGCAGGAGCCCGGCCAGCGCCCGCGCGAAGGTGCTCTTGCCCGAGCCGCTCTCGCCGATGATCGCCAGCCGCTCGCCGGCGCGGATCGCAAGGTCGAGGTTCGTCAGGGCTGGTGTCTCCTGGTCGCGATAGGTGACGGAGAGATCTTGGGTTTCGCACAGCACATCTTCCTGCCTTCGTTGAGCAGGACGATCGCTTTCAGTGCCGGCACCCCCCTCTGCCCTGCCGGGCATCTCCCCCTCAAGGGGGGAGATTGGATGGAGGGCCGTTTCACCTACCTCCGGCGCTTCCGGTTGAGCAGGGTTCCCGCCGCTTGCCGATCTCCCCCCTTGAGGGGGAGATGCCCGGCAGGGCAGAGGGGGGGATTTGCCGGCGCGCCGTGGTTTCTTCCTCTCGGCACTCGCTTCCCCCGCAAGCGCATTGGTCAGCCCCTCGCTGAGCAGGTAAACGCCGACCACCGTGGCGACCAAAGCGAGGCCGGGGAAGATCGACAGGAAGGGCGAGGAGCGCAGGACGTTGCGCCCTTCGGCGATCATCGAGCCCCAGGTGACGACATTGGGATCGCCGAGGCCGAGGAAGGAGAGCGCCGCCTCCGTCAGGATGGCGGTGGCGACGATGATGGCCGAGAGCGCCAGCACGGGGGGAAGCACATTGGGCAGGATTTCGCGCAGGGCGATCTCCACGGGATGCATGCCGGCAATACGCGCGGCGGCGACATAGTCCCGCCCGCGCACGGACAGCACCTCGGCACGGGTGAGCCGCGCGGGATCGGCCCAGGCGCCGAGCGCGATGGCCAGCACCACGACCGGCACCGAGGCGCCGACGACGCTGACGAAGGCGAGCGCCAGGAGGAAGCTCGGCACGATCTGGAAGGCATCGACCACGCGCATCAGCGCCTCGTCGGCAATCCCTCCGGCAAAACCCGCCGCAAGCCCCACCGAAAGGCCGATCGCCAGCGCCGCCAGCGCCGCGGCGAGGCCGACGAAGAGCGAGGTGCGCGCGCCGTGCACGATGCCGGCCAGGACGTCGCGGCCGAGCCGGTCGGTGCCGAGCGGAAAGGCGGGATCGGTGAAGGGCGCCGTCAGCGCCCGGCCGGCGATCTTCAGCGGATCGCCGGGGAAGAGGACGGGCGCGAGAAGCGCGAGAAGCGCGAGCAGGACGAGGATGGCAAGGCCGGCCGCCGCCTCCGGCCGGCGCAGCATGTCGCCGACAAGTTTCATGCGCCGCGCTCCGCGGCGCCGACGCGCGGATCGAGCGCGGCATAGACGATGTCGACGAGGAGGTTGACGAGGATGACCAGCACGGCGCTCACGACGATGATGCCGCAGAGCAGCGCCGCATCGCGCCCGCTCACCGCCTCCTGCGCCAGGCGCCCGAAGCCGGGAATGGCGAAGATGCTCTCGATGACGACGCTGCCGCCGAGCATGGCGGCCGCCTGCAGGCCGAGCATGGTGACAAGCGGCAGGAGCGCATTGCGCGCCACGTGGCGCAAGACGATGCGGGCACGCGAAAGCCCCTTGGCACGGGCGAAGAGCACGAAATCCAGCCGCCAGATGCCGGCCATGCCGGCGCGCATGACGCGCAGGAACAGCGCGGTGTAGATGAGCGCCAGCGTGCCGACGGGCAGGACGAGATGGGCCGCGATGTCGGCGGCGCGGGAAAGGCCCGTGCGGCCGGAGGCGATCGTCTCGATGCCCGAGGTGGGCAGCCAGCGCAGTTGCACGGCAAAGACGATGGCGAGCACCAGGCCGAGCCAGAAGCCCGGTATAGCATAGACGACCAGCGAGAGGGTGGAGAGCAGCCGGTCGCGCAGGCTGCCCGGCCGCGCGCCGGCGAGGATGCCGAGCGTGGAGCCGAAGGCGAAGGCGAGCGCGATGGCGCTTCCCATCAAAAGCAGCGTGTTCGGCAGGCGCTCGATGATCAGCCCGAGCACCGGCCGGTCGAAGGCGACGGACCAGCCGAGATCGAGCCGGGCGAGCGCGGAGAGATAGAGCCACAGCCGCGCCGCCATGGACTGGTCGAGCCCGTAGGCCTGCCGCAGCGCCCCGGCGATCGCCGCATCCCCGCCGCCGATGGAGAGCAGATAGGCGTCGACCGCATCGCCCGCTGCGGTCTCCAGGAGCAGGAAGGTGAGGATGACGACGATCAGCAGGACGGGAACGCTGCTGAGGGCACGGCGCGCGGTGAGGCGGAGGGCGCGGGTCACGGGGGGCGCCGTTGGGTTGCGGGCGTGGGGTGGAGCGAGCGCGATAATGCCCTCCGGCTTGCCGGCGGTCTCCGGCCCGAGGCAAGGGTGTCGCATATGGCACCCCCCTCTGCCCTGCCGGGCATCTCCCCCTCAAGGGGGGAGATGCCCGGCAGGAGGCAAGAACCTTGCTCAACCGGTAGCGCCTGAGAGGGGCGAAACAGTGCTCCATCCAATCTCCCCCCTTGAGGGGGAGATGCCCGGCAGGGCAGAGGGGGGTAGCGAACTCCACTGTTCATATGCGGTCACCCTGCCTTGCCGGAGGGATGGCCGGCTGGCCGGAGGGAGGATCCAAGACAACGCCCGTCATGGCCCCGCCGTCACGTCTTGAGCGCGGTATCGGCCCAGTTCGACACCGCCCAGCGCGGGTTGCTGGCGACGTTGAGCACGCTGTCGCGCGCCACCGTGATGAAGCCCCATTCGGCGACGTTGATCAGCGGCAGGTCGGCGGCGACCAGTTTCTGGAACTGGCGGTAGAGCGCGGTGCGGGCCGCCGTGTCGATCGTCTCGGCCGCCTTTGCGATGACGGCGTCGAGCTCGGCATTGGCATAGCCGCCCTGGTTGGAGAAGCCGACGCCGGCCGGAATGCCCGACTGCACGAGGATGGTCGTGGAGATCGCCGGATCGCCGCGGAAGACCGGCGGGGCGACGGCAAGGTCGAAATCGTGGTCGGTATAGACGGCCTTCTGGTGCGCGGCCGAATCCGCGTTCACCAGTTCCGCATCGATGCCGATGGCGGCAAGCGCCTGGCGGAGATAGTCGCCGAACTGGCGCGTCTCGTTGAAATAGGGCGCGGGGCGCAGCTTCAGCGTGAAGCGCGTGCCGTTCGCATCCTTCGCATAGCCGGCCTCGTCGAGCAGGGCATTGGCCTTGGCGATATCGAAGGCATAGGCCGGCACGGCGGCCTCGTAGAATTGCGGCGCGTTCTTCGGCACCGGGCCGGTGGCGGCTTCGGCATAGCCGAGGAAGATGGTGTCGACGACGAAGGTCTTGTCGATGGCGTGGGCGATCGCCTGGCGCACCTTGAGGTCGGCGAGCTCCTTGCGGCGATGGTTGATCTCCACGACGAGCTGGTAGGTCAACGCCTCGTAGCCCCTGGTGACGACCGCAAGGCCCGGCACCTTGGAGATGCGGTCGAGATCGGCGAGCGGCACGGCGGAGAAGGCGGCGAGCTGGATCTCCTCCGCCTCCAGCGCCGCGCCCGCCCCGGCGCGGTCCGGCAGCACGCGGAAGATGATCTCGTCGAGCTTCGGCTGGTCCTTGTCCCAATAGGCCTCGTTGCGCGTCAGGCGGTAATATTCACCCGGCTTGTATTCGGCGAAGCGGAAGGGGCCGGTGCCGACGAGCTGGGTGTTCGCCGGGTTCGTCGCGATATCCGTGCCCTCGTAGAGATGCTTCGGGATGACGCTGCTGACGACCGGCAGGGCGTTACGGATGAGCTGGAGCGGCGTGGGCCTGGAAAAGCGGAAGATGGCGGTGGCGGCATCCGGCGTTTCGACGGCCTCGAGATGGGCGAAGACGATGCGGCCGAGATTCTGCAGCGGCTTCCAGACTTCAAGTGCCGAAAAGGCGACATCGGTGGAGGTGAAGGGCTTGCCGTCGTGCCAGGTCACGCCCTCGCGCAGGCGGAAGGTGACGGAAAGGCCGTCGTCCGATCCTTCCCAGCTCGTCGCAAGGCGCGGCGACAGTCCGTCCTCGCCCGCAAAGGCGGCCTCGGCCAGCGGCTCGATAACCTTGCTGGCGACGAAGAACACGCCGTTGGAGGCGACGATCGCGGGGTTGAGGTTCTTCGGCTCGGAATCGGCCGCCACCACCAGCCGGCCGCCGGCAGGCGCGCTCTCGGCAAGGGCGATGGCCGGCAGCGCCGTCGAGGCGAGAAGGGTGGCCCCGGCCTGCAAGAACGAGCGCCGGGTTGGGTTCGCGATCAGCATCTTTGTCTCCTGCGGTCAGCGTCTGCTGCCGATATTGGCGGCGATTCGCCGGTTAACATAGGCAGGAAATTCTTCTCTTGCCGTCGGCAACAACAAAATCTTGTCCGGGTGACATTCCGCCGCCGCATGCCCGTTGCGGGCGGCGGCAAATCGCGCTGCCGGGCTGCCTGCCGCTGCGTCAGGGCGAAACCTGCCTGAGGCCGCGAAGGGCCTCCTCCACGTCGCGCCGGGCCCCGGCCGCCTCCGGATAGACGGCATAGGCCGGATAGGGGAATTCGGGTGCGTCCTCCACCCGTTCGAGCTCGCCCGCCGCCAGATGCGGCGCGACCGTTCCCTTGCGGAAATAGCCCATGCCGCCGGTGCGCAGGATATAGTGGAGGGCGAGCGGGCCGAAATCCACCTTCAGCGCCGGCTCGGCAAAGCCCGCCGGCCCGAAGCCGCCCTGCCCGGCAAAGCGCGGCCCCCAGTCGACATGCACATAGTCCGGCGCGCCGCTCTCCTGCGGGCCGGCCGGCCTGCGCACCAGCACGAGCCGTTCCTCCTCCACCAACTCGACCTTGAAGCCCGGCATCAGCTTCGGCGCATAGAGCACGGCGATGTCGAGCACGCCGGTGCGCAGCTGTTCCAGCAGCTGGTCGGGCATGCCGACGGCGGCGTGGATGGCGATTTCGGGGCAATTGCCCTTCATCCAGACCAGCCAGTCGAGCAGCAGCGGGTTCCACAGGCTCATCTCGCCGCCCACCGCCACGACCGATGTCCGGCCGGGCGGCACGGTGAGCTGCTGGCGCGCCCGCTCCCAGACCTGGACGAAGGATTGCGCGAAACGCTCGAATTCGCGGCCGGCCGCCGTCAGCGCCGCGCCGTTGCGCGTGCGCACGAAAAGCTTGCGCCCCAGCGCCTCCTCCAGCGTGCGGATGCGCGCGCTCACCGTCGTCTGGGTGACGTGCAGCCGCTCGGAGGCCTTCAGGAAGCTGCCGGTATGGACGATCTCGAGGAAGGTGCGCGCCCGGTCGATATCCATGAGGCTCCTCATTGAGTGCAATTATTTTGTCTTCATACAGCATTTAATTCCGTTTGCCTTCTTTCTTCCCGCCGGCCCACACTCCTTTCAGGCAACAGGGCCGACAAAGGCGGGGAGAGGTGCCGGCTCCCCCGCCGCACCCGGCCGCACACAGGAAAGGCGCATGCGATGTCCGAACACACCGTCGGCGAAGCGGAACACCGGCCGGGCCTTGCCGCCCGCTGGCTGTTCTCCACCAACCACAAGGACATCGGCACGCTCTACCTCCTCCTCTCCATGCTGTCGGGCATCCTCGGCACCGGGCTTTCGGTGGCGCTGCGCATGGAGCTGCAGGCGCCAGGCCTGCAAGTCTTCTCCGATCCCGGCGTCTTCAACGTCGTGGTCAGCGCGCACGGGCTGGTGATGATCTTCTTCGTCATCATGCCGGCGCTGATCGGCGGCTTCGGCAACTGGTTCATCCCGATCATGATCGGCGCGCCGGACATGGCCTTTCCGCGCATGAACAACGTGTCGTTCTGGCTGCTCGTCGCCTCGCTCGCGATGTTCGTGCTGTCGATGTTCGTGCCGGGCGCCGCCGGGGTGAACGGCCATGGCGGCGGCTGGACGCTCTATCCGCCCTATTCGAGCGACGGCCAGCCGGGGCCGGCGGTGGATTTCGTCATCCTGTCGATCCACCTGTCCGGCGCCTCGTCGATCCTCGGGGCGATCAACTTCATCACCACGATCCTCAACATGCGCGCGCCGGGCATGACGCTGCACAAGATGCCGCTCTTCGCCTGGGCGATGCTGGTCACCGCCTTCATGCTGCTGTTCTCGCTGCCGGTGCTGGCGGGCGCCGTCACCATGCTCATCACCGACCGCAATTTCGGCACGACCTTCTTCCAGCCGGCCGGCGGGGGCGACCCGATCCTCTACCAGCACCTGTTCTGGTTCTTCGGCCATCCGGAGGTCTACATCATGATCCTGCCGGCCTTCGGCATCGTCAGCCACGTCATCTCGACCTTCTCGAAAAAGCCGATCTTCGGCTATCTCGGCATGGCCTATGCCATGGTGGCGATCGGCGCCATCGGCTTCGTCGTCTGGGCCCACCACATGTTCACGGTCGGCCTGTCGCTGGACTCGCAGCGCTATTTCGCCTTCGCCTCCATGGTCATCGCCGTGCCGACGGGCATCAAGGTCTTCTCATGGCTGGCGACGATGTGGGGCGGGTCGATCCGCTTCGCCACGCCCATGCTGTGGGCGACGGGCTTCGTGCTGCTCTTCACCATCGGCGGCGTCACCGGCGTGGTGCTCGCCAATCCGGGCATCGACCGCGTGCTGCATGATACCTACTACGTCATCGCGCATTTCCATTACGTGCTGTCGCTCGGCGCGGCCTTCGCCATCTTCGCCGCCTGGTACTACTGGTTCCCCAAGATGAGCGGCTACCGGATGAGCGAGACGCTGGGGAAACTGCATTTCTGGCTGACCTTCGTCGGCGTCAACCTCGTCTTCTTCCCGCAGCATTTCCTCGGCCTCGCCGGCATGCCGCGGCGCTATGCGGACTATCCGGATGCCTTTGCCGGCTGGAACCTCGTCTCCTCGGTCGGCTCCTACATCTCGGCCGCCGGCCTTGCCGTCTTCTTCTTCGCCGTCGCAGAAGCCTTCGCGCGCAAGCGCGTTGCGGGCGACAACCCCTGGGGCGAAGGGGCCGCCACCCTGGAATGGGCACTCTCCTCGCCGCCGCCCTACCACCAGTTCGCCGCGCTGCCGCTGATCCGCTAGCATTTCCAGCCGAAGCAAAGTCGCTTCGGCGTCGGACAATGCGGCAAACAAGGATCTAGGGCGGCAAGGCGGCTCTCAGACCTGGCCTTCGGGCCGCAGGAAGCGCCGGACCATGGTGGTGATCAGCGCCCGGCTCTCGTCGAAGCGGATGCCGGGCACCATCAGCGGCAGCATGGGGGCGGCGTCGACGATGGCGATCAGCATGGCGCTGGTGTGTTCCGGATCGAGCGCCGGGTCCACCTCGCCGCGTGCCTGGCCGGCCTTCAGCACCTGCGACAGGAGCGCGCGCACGCCGTCGGTGTTGCGGGCGAGGATGGCGCGCACCCGCTCGTTGCGCCCCGCTTCCGCCAGAAGCTCGAACAGGATGCGACAGTGGGCGGTGTCCTTCCAGCTCTCCATGCTCCAGATCTCCGAAAGCAGCACGGTCGCGGCATCGCCCGTCTCCCGCTGCCGGCCGAAGACGCCGTGCAGGCGCGCGAGGTATTCGTCCGCCATCTGCTCGACGATCGCCTCCTTGCTGGGGAAATAGTGGTAGAGATGGCCGGGGCTGATGCCCGCCTCCTTGCAGATCATCGAGACCGACGCGCCCTGCAGCCCGTGCCGCAGGAAGCAGCGATGTGCGGCCTCCAGGATCTCGTGGCGTTTGCCCTCGTGCTGCTCGGGAACAAGCTTGCGTGCCATGCGGCCTCCAAAATAGAATGATCGCTCTATCTATCTTGACGGAGCGGCGATCATAATTAGAATGAACGCTCAATCTATGGAGAAACCACCGCCCCGTCCAGCCTCGCGCCGCTGGAAAGGGCGGGCTTTGCCGAAAAGCGGAGTGTCATGTCCCAGTCGATCCTTTCCCCGTCCCTCTCCTCCCGCCTCGCCGCGCTGCTCGCCTGGCCGCTCGCGGCGTTCTTCCTGTTCGGCGCCTATGGCAACGCCTTCCTCTCCGCCGACAATGCGGCGGCCTATGAACGCTGGGGCTATCCGGGCTGGTTTCCCTACCTCACCGCCGCCCTTGAACTTGCGGCCGCCCTGCTGCTGATCCCCGTTGCCACGCGCCGCCCCGGCGCCGCGCTCGGCACGGCGGTCATGGCGGCGGCGACCCTCACCACCCTCATCAACCAGGATTATGCCCACACGACGGCCCCCGCCATCGTGCTGGTCGTCTCGCTTATCGTGCTGGCCGTCTCGCGCCCGCGCACCTGACCGTTTCCCCCGGAGCATTCCCATGAAAGAACCGCTGACATCGGCCGGCCCGGCCGATCCCTCGCCTGCGCCCGGCGCACACCTCGACACCTGGTCGGACCTCCTGTCCGGCCGCCATCTCGTCATCGTCGCCATCCTGGCGAGCGGCGTGCTGCTCTATGCGATGAACCTCTACTTCACCGCGGCCCTGATGCCCTCCATCGTCGCCGATATCGGCGGCCAGGCCTATTATGCCTGGGTGACGACCTCCTTCGTCGTCTCGGCCATCGTCGCCTCGCTCTTCGTCAGCCGCATGCTCGACTGGAAGGGGCCGGGGCCGGCCTATGTGCTGGCCTTCCTCGTCTTCGCGCTCGGCGCGGCCGGCAATGCCGCCAGCCCGACCATGGATCTTCTCATCGTCGGCCGCGTGGTGCAGGGGCTCGGCGGCGGGCTGCTCGCCGGGCTCGGCTATGCCGTGATCCGCGCGGCGCTGCCCGAGCGGCACTGGGCGCGGGGAACCGGCGCCGTCTCGGCCATGTGGGGCCTCGGCACGCTGTTCGGGCCGGCGCTCGGCGGCATCTTCGCCGAGCTCGGCCTCTGGCGCTGGGCCTATGGGGCGCTCGCCATCGTCGCGCTGCTCTTCGCCCTTCTCGCGCAGCGCGCCTTTGCCGGCATGGGCGGTTCGCCGCACCGTACGCCCGTGCCCGTCGCATCGCTCGTGCCGCTGGTGCTTGCCACCATCGCCATCAGCCTCAGCGCCATCGTGCCGATCGGCTGGCCGACGCTGGCGACCGTCGGCGCCGGCCTCTTGCTTCTCGTCCTCTTCGTGCTCGTCGAGCGGCGCGCGCGCAACACCATCCTGCCGCGCATCACCTACCGGCGCGGCAATGCGCTGAAATGGGTCTATCTCACCGTCGCCGCGCTCAGCGCCGGCGTCATGGTGGAGACCTTCATCCCGCTCTTCAGCCAGCAGCTCGCCGGCGTCAGCCCGCTGGTCGGCGGCCTGCTCGGGGCGGTGCTCTCGCTCGCCTGGGTCATCGCGCAGCTCTTCGTCGTGTCGGTGACGTCGCCCGCCGGCCGGCGCCGCGCCGTGCGCGCCGGGCCGCTGCTGCTGACGGCGGGCCTCATCGCCTACGGCCTGTTGCAGGTGGACGGCGCCGGCACGGGGCTGGTCGCCGCCTGGGTCGCGGTGCTGGCGCTGGCCGGCGCGGGCATCGGCCTTGCCTGGCCCCTGCTCGGCGTTGCCGCCATGCGCAGCACGCACGACCCGGCCGAGGGCGGCAAGGCGGCCGCGGCGATCACCACGACCCAGCTCATCGCCTTCTCCGTCACCTCGGCGCTTGCCGGCACGCTGATGGCGGCCGGCGGGGACGTGGCGGTCGATGCGGCGCGCTATGTCGTGCTCGGCATCGCACTCCTGACGCTGCTCGGCATCCTCACCGCCGGCATCGCCACCCGGCGCTGAAACGGGAGAGGCACGCCGCTCACAGCGTGGCGAGCCGGCTGTTGTCCAGCCGGCCGCCATAGGCCGCGCGCATGGCGATCTTGTCCTCCAGCGCGGCGATGACCGTGTCGGAGAAGTTGGTCTCGTAGAGCTGCGCCAGATTGCCGAGCCCGCCTGGCGTGAAGACATTGATCTCCAGGATCTTGTCGCCGACGATGTCGAGGCCGACGAGGAACATGCCGTCCTCGACGAGCTTCGGGCGCACCGCCTCGACGACGGCGAGCATGGCAGGCGTCACCTCCACCGGCGCCGGTCCGCCGCCGACATGCACGTTGGAGCGGATCTCGCCCTTGGCCGGCACGCGGCGGAAGGCGGCGTATTTGCCGTCGCGCATCAGCGGCCGGCCGTTCATCACGAAGAAGCGCACATCGCCCTCGCTCGCCTCCGGCATGAAGCTCTGGGCGATGAGATAGCCCTCGCCGCTCACCGCCTCGAAGATCTGGTTGAGGTTCTGGTCGTCGGGCGAGGCGACCTTGAAGACGTTCTTGCCGCCCGAACCCTGCAGCGGCTTGATGATCGCCCCCTTTTTCTTCTCCCCGGCGATGAAGCCGCGAATCTCCTCGATGCTCTTGGAGACCAGCGTGGCCGGACGCACGGAGGGCGGGAAATCCTGCAGGTAGAGCTTGTTCTGCGCCTTGGCGAGGCCGGCCGGATCGTTGACGACCAGGGTGCCCCGCAGCGCCGCAAGCCGCCCGAACAGCGCCCCGGCATGGGCCGCCCAGGGCCGGTCCGTCACGTCGAGCGAGGGGTCGTTGCGCAGGAACAGGACGTCGATCTCCGCGACGTCGAAGATGCGCGTCTCGGTATTCTCCCCCTGCAGGTCCTTGTGCAGCGTCTCCGGCTTCTTGTAGCCCGAGGAGGGCAGCACCAGCCCGCGCACGGCAAGGCTGTCATCCGCGCGCAGCACGAAATCGCCGGGCGTGACGTAGCAGATCTCGTGGCCGCGGTTGAGCGCGGCGAGCGCCAGCGTCGTCGTGGTGAACTGCGGGGTTTCGTCGGCGATCGAGTTGACGAAGAAAGCGATGCGCATGAGAGCCTCCTCAGGCGATGAGATCGAGGGGTGAAAGGCCAGCGCGCAGCCGGGCAAGGCGCTCCTGCGCGCCCTTGGCGGTCAGGAATTGCGGCGTCAGGCGCGGCGCCTTGAGCAGGCCGCGCAGGCTGAGCTCCTGCATGACGGCGAAGTGGCGGGCCGCGATCTTGCCGAGCCAGAACGGCTCGAGATCGCCGCCGCCGCGCAGATGCGCGAGGATTTCCAGGAGGCCGCGCAGGTAGACCGCATCCTTGGCAAGCCCGCCGCCGCGGTGGAGGCGAAGCGCGATGTTGAAGGCGCCGGACGGGGCAAAGCCATGCTCGCGCACCAGCAGCCGGTAGGTTTCCACGAAACCCGCCCCGTCGAGCATGGCGGCACAGGCGACCACCCGCGCGGCGATCAGCCGGAGGCGGGCCGTCGTCATGCCGCCGACGAGATATTCCGCCAGAACCGCCAGCCCCTCCTGCGCCCCCTCGTAGCCGGCAAGGCCGGAACGGAAGAGCCGCAGCCCGTGGCCAGAGCCGTTGCAATAGGTCAGGAGATGCACGCCGACCTCGTGGCTCAGCAGCGCCTCGACCCGCTCGCGCGCCATCGTCGTGGTGCGGGCGATCAGCAGCCGGTCGCTCGACACCATCAGCCCGGGCGGAAGGTCGTTGCGCACCTCGACGCTCGGCGCGAAGGCGGAGAACTGCGCGCTGTAGCGGTCGATCATCGCGCGCGCCCGCCGCTCGACATAGCGATGGTCCACCTCCGGCGGGGCGGCCTTGCGGCCGGGTTTCGCGGTCGCCTCCAGGATATCGCCGGCGACCTTCGCCAGACGGCCGTCGACGGAGCCGTAGAGCGCGCGGCTCATCTCGACGAAGCGGGCATCCTCGCGGGCGGCGAGCATGGAGAGCTGGAGGTCCAGCTCCTGCTGCTTTTCGCCGTAGAGCCGTTCCAGCACCGGATCCTCGAACCGGTCGAGGTCAATGGAGAACAGCGCCTTCTTGCGCGCGGCGATATCGATGGCGAGCGGGCGGTAGAGAAAGGTCGGCGCGCGCTCGCAGCCGGCCGTGCGGAAGGCTTCGAAGGCCGCGTCGGCATTGATCGGCGTCACCGCGAGCAGGAAATCGAAGCTGGCGGCGATATCGTCCATGGCACGGTCGGCGCGGGTCACCGCCTCGACGAAGACGCGCCGGCCGAGCGCCCGGTGGGTGGCGGGCGCCAGCGCCGTCTCGGCGCGGGCGAACTGGCTTGCCGCGCGCAGCCCGGCATCGACCAGGTGGGCGACCAGCCGGCCCTGCAGCTCCGGATAGACGGCGCGCGAGGTCGGCACCCGGTAGATCGGCGCGACGCGCACGGTGAGCGTCGGGATATCCGGCAGGCGCCGGGCAAGGCCCGCATGGGGATCCTCGGCAAGTGTCGGCCGCGCGATGCGCGGCGCGCGGTAGCGGCCGTCGATCTTCTCCACCGCGCCGACGAAGGCCGACTGCGCGCGCTCCGCCGCCGCATCGGGCGAGGCCGAGACGCTGATCTCGAAGGGCGCGAGATAGGGCGTGTCCGCGGCCAGCTGGTCGCGTGCAAGCTCGCCGAAATCGAGCACGAGGAAGGCGCCGAATTCCTCGCGCATCCGTTCACCGACGAGGCGCACGATGGCCGCGGCGTCGGAGAGGTTGCCGGCCAGGAGATAGGCGGCATTGGCCATGGTGGCCGCGCGGGCGGCGGGAGCCGAGCGCCGGTTCACATGCACGGCGAGAAACGGCAGCGGGCGATCGAGGTGGAGCCGGCCGCGGCGCGGCAGGTCGAGCCGGACGGGAAGGCCGCGCTCCAGCGCGGCGGCGACCGCGGCGAGCGGGTCCGCCGCCTTGCGGGCACGCCCGCTCATGGCCCGCCCCCGCCCGGCATCGCCCGGAGAGCGCCTTCGAGCACCGGCAGGCTGGCGCGGATGGCGGCGCGAAAGGCATCGATCGCCTCCCGGTCCGGCGCGCCCGTCCACTCGTCCATGAAGATCTTCTTGAACTCCACGGCGATGGCGCAGCCGCGGCCGGGGAAATGCTGGTGCACGAAGCGCGTCTGCTCGCCCTTGCCGGCAAAGGCGACGTTTTCCCGGACATCGAGTTGCCGGCCGGGGAACGGCTGCTCGCGCAGACAGGCCATGAAGGCATCGACCACCGGCGCCCAGAACGCCCTGTCCATGGAGAAGGTGCCAATATTGATGTCCGGCGCCTCCGCCTGCGCGGTCGGCGGCCCGTCGGGGCCGGCCCGGCGATGGTTGTAGCTGTGCATGTCGAGGAGGACGAAGCGGCCATGCGCACGCTCCATGTCCAAAAGCACGGCCTTCAGCATGGCATAGTAGCCGTCGTGCTGGGCAAGCAGCGTCTCCAGCGCCTCCTGGCCGGGCGGCTCGGCCCAGATGTCGAGGCCCCAGGCCTGTTCCGGGCGCAGATAGACGGCGCCCTCGCGCGGCCGGTTCAGATCCACCTCGAAGCGCGAACGGTGGACGACGATCCGGTTGCCGATATCTTCGATGAAGGCGGCGGTGAAAGGGTCCTCCTCGCGCAGCCGGCCGGCGGCGTCGAGCTTCATGCGTGCTGCAAGGTCGCTGCGCAGCAGGTGGCCGTCGTGAATGGCGGTGCCGATGATCGGCGACTGGCCGCGTGCAACGCTCCAGAGCGCCCCTTCCCGCCGCCCATCGTTCTCGATCAGGTCCGTCATGCAGCCATAACGCGAAAGACGGATTCGGGTTCCCTTGCCGCCCGCCGGTCGGCGGAGAGCTGCTTGCACAGCCGTGCGAAATCCGGCGCGGGACCGATGGTGGGAATGGCGCTGCGATCCCGCGATTTCGCGCTTTTCCGGGGAAATTCATCACGCTGCGGCTTTGCACAGGGCGAAGAATATGCGCAAGTATGCACAAACGCCACCGGAGGCAGGAAGACGTGACGACATCCAGGTCCAGGCCGAAAAAGGCCTCGGTCAGCGCCATTCGCGTGGCCGAGCTCGCGGGCGTCTCGCGCTCGGCCGTCTCGCGCACCTTCACCGACGGGGCCAGCGTTTCGCCGGCGACGCGCGCCAAGGTGCTCGCGGCGGCGGAAAAGCTCGGCTACCACGTCAACCACCTGGCGCGCGGGCTGATCCATCACCGGTCCGGCATCGTCTGCATGATCGTGGCGGAGCTGCAGGCGCCCTTCCACTCCAATGTGGTGGAGGTCACCACGCGCAAGCTGCAGGCGATCGGCAAGGTGGTCATGGTGCTGAACACGGCCGGCCAGCCGGACAATGTCGAGGCGGCGCTGCGCCAGACGCTGAACTACCGCGCCGACGCCACGGTGGTGGTGTCCGGCGCGCCGCCCGTCTCGCTGATCGAGACCTGCATCGAGAACGGCCAGCGCGTCATCCTCATCAACCGCGACGACCCGATCGAGGGGCCGGAGATCGTGCTGGTGGACAATGAGAGCGCGGCGCGCGAGGCCTGCCTCATGCTGCACCGGGCCGGCTGCCGGCGCCTTGCCGTGGTCAGCTCGACGGCGGGCACGCCGAGCATCGTGACGCGCGAGCAATCCTTCGTCGCCGCTGCCGCCGAGCTCGGCCTCGAAGCGCAGGTCAGCCGTGCCGGGCCGACCAGCTACGCGACCGGCGCGGAAGGCGCCCGCCAGCTGCTCGGCGCCTCCGGCCGGCCGGACGGCGTGTTCTGCGCCACCGACCTGCTGGCGCTCGGCTTCATGGACGTGGCGCGGCTGGAATTCCGCCTCGACATCCCCGAGGCGCTCTGCGTCGTCGGCTTCGACGACATCCCGCAGGCCGGCTGGATCGGCTACAACCTCACCACCTTCCGCCAGCCGATCGGCGAGATCGCCGACCATATCGTCGCCATCATCGAGAAGGACGAGGCCGACCCCGCCCCGCCCAAGCGCCTGCCGACGCAGGTCGCCTGGCGCAAGAGCGTGCGGCCCTAGAATCTGTCAGGTTCATTCTGAACCAGACAGATTCTCGGTTTCTTTGTTTTCGTTTGTCTCTTCGGGAAAACCGGCTCCCACTTTTCCTGACAAACTCTAAAGCGCCCGGACGACGAGGTCGGGCAGGCTGAGGGAGAAATCCCGGTTCGGCGGACGCTCGAGATAGGCGCGCATCATGCGCAGCAGCGTGGAAAAGCGGGCCGGCAGGCCGTCGCCCTCGATATGCGGCGCCCTTGCGCAAATGTCCCGGTAGAAGGCGAGCCGGTCGGACGCGATGTCCGCCTGGCTGAGCTCGCCCGCCTTGCGCAGCCGGTACCAGTCCTCGACGAGCTCGTTGAGACCGAAGGCCGGCGCGCCGGCGGCAGCGAGCCCGAGCGTTTCGAGAAGGTCGGCGACCGTCGCCGTGCGCACGAACTCCACCATGTCGCGCGGCCATTCGCGCGCGAGGTAACGCCCGTGCACGAGGTTGACGAGATGGCGGCTGAGGAAGGTGCCGTGGTCGGGCGCGGAACTCGCGGCGGGCTCCGCCGCCCCTTCCCGCGCCGCCTCGGTGCGATAGGCCGCGAAGGCCGCGTCGTGGCCGGGCACCTGCCGGAGAGAGAGCGTGCGGATCTCGCTGCGATCGGCGCAGAGATCGACGATCTTCAGCCCCGGCCCGTAGCCGACCGGCGAGGGAACCGCGATATTGACGAAGCGTCCCGCGCCCGTCTCGTGCCGCGCCGTGTCGTTGACATGGAGATGGCCGGAGAAATGCAGGGAAACGCCGGTCGCGGCGAAGGCATCGGCCACCGCGGGTGTCGGTGCGCGGCGGGCAAGGCCGGTGGGGCCGAACAGCGCGACCTCCTCGCTCGACACGCCGCCGAGCGGATCGAGCGCCGGATAGTGCGAGAAGGCGACGAGCCGCTTGCCCCTAGCCTTCGCCCGCGTCGCCACGTCCGCCATCCAGGCAAGGAGATGGGCGCGATGCGCGAGCACGGCCCGCCAGCCGCCGTCGGTCGGATCGTGGAACTCTCCGGGATCGGCGAGATCCTCCGCCCCGTCGCGCGGCACGCAGACATTGGCGTCGATGGCGAGCACCCAGAGGCCTTCCACCGGCTCGACGAGATAGGAGGAATCGATCATCCGGCAGCGCGTGCCGCCGTCCGGGCTTACCGCCTCGTAGCTGCGGGCCTCCCAGGCCGGATCGGTGCCGAAGGGGCTTTCCCAGTGCAGGTCGCCCGCCTCGGGCATGAAGCCGAGGCCGGAGAGCATGGCGAGCGCCTCCGCCGTGCCGAGCGTCGCCGCCTCCGGGCAATCGGCGCTTCTGAGGAGCAGCGACCGGCCGTCGGCCATGAGGAAGCTCTTGTCCTGCGGCCGGCCGGCAAGGGCGTAGAAATCGTGGTTGCCGGGGGTCATCAGCACGCGGATGCCGTGGCGCTCGCGATACTCCGCGACAAGGTCGAGCGCGGCGCGGATGTTCGGCCGCTGGCCGTCGTCGGTGAGATCGCCGACGAGGAGCACGGTCTTCACGCCGGCCGCGGCGACATGATCCAGCGCGGCGCGGAAGGCGGGGATGCTCTCGTTGAAGACGCGCGTCGAGGCGGCGGTCTCGGCAAAGCTGCGGATGGCGCCGGGCAGGCCGGAGCCCTCGGGAATCCACGCACAATCATGCACATGCGGATCGGCGATGACGGCGATGCGGATCATGCAGTGGCTCTTGCGGGCGCGGCGGCGCGGGCGCGATCGGCCTCGACGAGGCGCACCCAGCCGGCGGCGCTCTCGGCGGCGGCGATAAGCATGGGCTTCGGCGTCTCGTGCCATTCGTCGGGGCGCAGCTCGCGCTTCACCCGCACATGGTCGACCGCGGCGGCGAGCGTCGGGAATTCGCCGGGGATCTGCAAATGCAGCAAGAGCGCGGCGAGGATCACCGAGCGGGAGCGCCCGGCCCGGCAGTTGACCAGCACGTTGCCGCGCTCGCGCATGGGATAGCTCGGCTTTTCCGGCAGGACCTGCTGCAAGGCGCCGAGCAGCTGGTAGTAGCCGGCGAGGAACATCGTGTCGGGATTGCCGGGGCCGTCGACGATGCCGAGCTTGTAGTAGCGGATGGGCGCCGGGCCGTAGCCGACGCAGCTGTCATGCGAGACCTCGTCGGGCGCCGCGACATAGTTGAAGTCGAGGTTGACCGCGCAGTTGAGCACGGTGGAAATGCCGTTCTCGCGCAGCAGCGGCACGTCCGACGCCCCCTCGCGACCGCCGACGAAGAGATCGACGCCGAAGCCCGGCAGGTTCTCGTAGACGCGGCTGATCGGCGGGCGATCGTAGTGGCGGGTGGGTTTGTCGGTCATGCGGTTCTCCGATGCTCTTCTTCCGCCGCGGCCAGAAGGTCCGGCCCGGTCAGAAGGGGAATGCCCGTCGCCTCCGACAGGATGGCGGCGACGCCGGGCGCGGCGGCCAGCACCGCCGCGCCGGCGGTCAGCCCGCCGAGCGACAGGAACGGCCCCGTCACCCCGCCCGCCTCGCGCACGAGCAGGAGGCCGGCAAGGCAATCCCAGGAATTCATGTGCAGCTCCGCATAGCCGTCGCTGCGCCCGTCCGCAACATAGGCGAGCCCCAGCGCCCCGCAGGCGCCGCGCCGCACATTGCTGCCCGCCTCGAAGAGCGCGTTGAGCGCGCCGATATAGCGGGCGAGCGGCCGGCGGTTCGACCAGCCCATCTCGAAGGAGGTGGCGGTGATGTCGCTCGTGGCGGAAACGCGGATCGGCTTGCCGTTGCGGTGCGCCCCGCGGCCGAGGCGGGCGAAATAGACCTCGTCCAGCACCGGGTTGACGATAGCGCCGAGCTGCACTTCGCCCTTGGCGATGAAGGCGATGGCGACGCAGAAATGCGGGATCGCCCGGGCGAAATTGGCCGTGCCGTCGATGGGATCGACCACCCAGGCCTGCCGGCCGGGCTCGCCGCCGCCCTCCTCGCCGAGGAAGCCGTCCTCGGGGAAAGCCTCCGAGATCCGGGCGCGCAGATGGTCTTCCACCTGCCCGTCGGTCTCCGTCAGGTAGTCCTGCGGGCCCTTCATGCTGACCGCCTGCCCCGTCTGCCGGGCAAAGCCGGCGCGGGCGAGATCCGCCGCCTCGCGGACAAGCGCGTGCAGGAAGGCCTCCCGGCGGTCGATCGCCCCCTCGTCAATGCTCATGTGCCCTGTCTTTCCTGCCCTGTTCGTTTCCGGTTCATCATTGCCGCCGCAAGGGCGGCAGGCGGGCCGGGAAACGGCCCGCCCGTCTTTGGCTCAGCGCTTGTAGTGGACGCGCCAGAAATCCTGCCAGTCCTGCCGGCTGTCCCAGTCTTCGAGGCCTGTCGCCGGGTCGTAGTTCAGCAGGGCATCGAGATGCTTGCCGATGCCCGACGGCTCGTCGTCCGGCAGGCCGACGGTGCGGTTGCTGGACAGCTTGCCGTCCTCGGCCTGCGGCGCGATGCCCTCGGCCGTCATGGCATAGTGGACGAAGAGCTTTGCCGTATTCGGGCTGTCCGAGCCCTTGACGATGACGCCGACCGTCGGGTTGGAGAAGCCGATGATCGGATCCACCCCGGTGCAAAGGCCCAGCGAGAAGCCCTTGCCCGCATTGTCGCGGAACTTGGCCGAGGCGACGAGGCCGACGAAGGGCTCGCTCTGGCCGGGCGCGGCGACGGCCTCGGCGGCGGCGGAATCCGAATCCGTCAGCAGCGGGCCGTTGGCCGCGAGCGCCGCCACGAAGGCCTCGGTCGCGCTGCCGAGGTCGCTCTCCAGCTTCTTGCCGTACTGCTTCTCGTAGGCGGCGGCGATCTTGTCGTCGATGCGGCTGCGCATCTGGTTGAACCAGTCGGTGTAGGACGGCTTGCCGAGCGGGTCCTGCATGGCGACCTTGCCCTTCCACTCCGCCTCCGTGAGCTGCCAGATATTGGTGATCGGGCACTTGTCGTAGAGCTTGGTGTTGTAGGCGAGGAAGTTGGGGCTCGACACGACGAGCAGCGGGTTGTGCGCCTCGGGCGAGATGTCCTTGGCGAGATCCGGCGGCACCCAGTTCTCCACGAAGCCGGCGGGCATCAGCTGGCCGACCACCGCCGAGGGGTCGGAGATGAAGGACACGTCCGTCTGGATGTTGCCCGACTGGGATTCGCGGATGATCGTTTCGAGCTGCGCGGTCGCCTTGGATTTCGAGCCCTCCGCCTTCAGCCCGTATTTGGCGTTGAACGCCTCGACCATGTCGACGATCTTGCCGGTGCTGTCATAGACCGACAGCGGCGGCTCCTTCTTCGCCGCCTCGATCAGCGCGTCGAGGTTGAAGTCTTCCGCCAGCGCCCCGCCGGCCATGCATAGCGCCAGCGCAGCGCCTGCCAGTAAACCGTATTTCCGCATGCTCTCCTCCTCCAGCTTCGCCCCGTCCGTCTCTTCCCATCGGATGGCGCGGGTTTCAGTTTCCGTTTCGGTTCAGGCGGCGCGCGCCAGCGTGTCGTCGGCGCCGGCAAGCCTGAGGCCCGCCGCGTCGAAGACATGCATGGCCGTCGGCCGGGCATGGACGAAGACCCGCTCGCCGCCCTTCAGCACCGGGCATTCGGTGGTGGTGGCGAAGAGGGCGCGGCCGTCGACCTTCAGTTCGATGATCCAGCTTCCGCCGGTCGGCAGGATGCCGGTGACCTCGGCCGCATGGCGGAAGCTGTCGCCGGGAACGGCAGCCTCCGAGCGCGCGATCTGCAAGGCCTCGGGCCGAAAGCCCACCGAGCCGACCCCCGCGCTCTCGCCGAGCCGACCGGCGAGCCAATGCGATGCGGCGCGATCCAGCGCATGGCCGGTCGCGGTTTCGAGAATGTTGATCGGCGGGCTGCCGACGAATTCGGCGACGAAGCGGTTGGCCGGCCGGTCGTAGATGTCGTTGGGCGTGCCGAGCTGCTGCAGCCGGCCCTCGTTCATGACGGCGATGGAGGTGGCGAGCGTCATCGCCTCCCACTGGTCGTGCGTGACGAAGACGATGGTGGTGCCGAAGGCGGCGTGGATGCGCTTCAGCTCGGCGCGCATTTCGAGCCTCAGGCGCGCGTCGAGGTTGGACAGCGGCTCGTCGAGCAGCAGCACGCCGGGATTGACCGCCAGCATGCGGGCGAGCGCCACGCGCTGCTGCTGGCCGCCGGAGAGCTGCGAGGGGTAGCGGTGCCGGTACTTCTCGATGTCCAGCGCCTTCATGACCTCGGTCACGCGCGCCTCGCGCTCGGCCTTCGGCACCTTGCGCAGGCGCAGGCCGAAATCCGTGTTGCGCTCGATGGTGAGATGCGGCCAGAGCGCATAGGACTGGAAGACGAGGCCCATGCCGCGCTTTTCCGGGCCGATGAAGGCGCCGCGCGCCGGGCTGTCGACGATCTTCTCGCCGACGCGGATCTCCCCGTCCGTCAGGTTCTCCAGCCCGGCGATCATGCGCAGCGTCGTCGTCTTGCCGCAGCCGGAGGGGCCGAGCAGGCACATGAACTCGCCGTCCTTGATGTGAAGGTCGAGGTCGCTCACCGCGTTGGGCGAGCCGGCGCCGTAGGATTTCTGCACATTGCTGAGAACGATATCGGGCATCAGTTTCCAAGTCCCTCGGCAAGGTTGGTGCGGGTGAGCCGCTGGGCGAGCACCGTGCCGCCATAGGCAAGGCCGGCGATGATCAGCACCACGGCGTTGGCGGCCTGGGTGTAGTTGTAGTCGACGAGGCGCAGCGAGAAGGTCGTCAGCACGTCCGTGGCGGGCACGGCGAGGATGACGAAGAGGCTGAGCCCCTTGATGCCCGAGATGAAGGGCAGGAGGATGCCGGTGACGAGCGAGCCCTTCTGGATCGGGATGACGATCGAGGTCATGCGGCGGAACCAGCCGGCGCCGACGATCTGCGCCGCCTCCTCCGGGTCCTTGCCGAGCTGCATCATGGCCGAGATGCCGGCGCGGGACGCATAGGGCATCTGGTCCGCCATCAGGGCGAGGATGAGGATCAGCGTCGTGCCGTAGAGGCCGGGGATCGGCCCGCGCTGCACGGCGAAGAGCGAGAGATAGGCGGCCGCGAAGGCGATGCCCGGCACCAGATAGGGCATGAAGGTGACCTGCCGCAGGAAGATCGCCAGCGGCCGGATGGTCGTGCGCACCACGACATAGCCGGTGAGCACGCCGAGGATGCCCGAGCAGACCGAGGCGATGCCGACGATCCAGATCGTGTTCAGCGCCGCCTGCCAGAGATCGGGGCTGAGCAGGATGCCGGTGCGCATGGCGACCGTCGGCAGGTCCCGGCCGATCCAGTAGTCGAGCGTGAAGTTCGACAGGGCGAAGCTGCCGGGCTGGTGCATGACCGTCGAGAGCGCCAGCGTCAGGAGCGGCATGCCGACGGAGACGATGAAGATGGCGGCGGCAAAGCCGCTGGCCGGCCAGCGCCAGGATTTCAGCCGCGACAGCCGGTTCATCGCGCCCTTGGAGCCGACGGTGACGAAGCGCCGCGCCTCGCGGGCGAGATGCGCGTCGATCATGATGGCCAGAACGCCGATCAGCATGATGGCGCCGGCGAGCACGCCCGCAACGCCGGTCTGGCGCGAGCCGATGGAGCGGTAGAGCGAGGTCGCCAGCACGTCGAACTTCACCGGCAGGCCGAGCACATAGGGCACGCCGAACTCGCCGAGGCATTTGGCGAAGATGAGCAGCACCGCCGACAGCAGCGCGGGGCGCATCAGCGGCAGGATGATCTGCAATGCGACCACCCGGCCCGGCGCGCCGAGAATGCGCGCGCTGTCCTCCAGCTGGCTGTCGAAGCGGCGCAGCGCCGAGCCGAACAGCAGGATGACGAAGGGGGTATAGTGCAGCGCGAGGATGATGGTGATCGGCACCTGGCCATAGGCGAGCCAGTCCGGCGGCGACAGGCCGATCGCCTCGAACCAGCCCGGCTGGCCGCCGACGGTGCGGTTCTTGAACAGCGTGGTCCAGGCGAGCGCGAAGGTCCAGGCCGGCAGCATGTAGGGCACGATGAGGGCGGTGGCGAACCATCGGCGGCCGAACATGTCGGTGCGCGCGATCAGCCAGGCGAGCACGCCGCCGACCGACAGCGAGATGGCGATGGCGCCGAAGGCCACCTTCAGCGTGTTGGCGAGCGGCTCCCAGAAGAGATCGTAGGCGACGGGAGAGGCGAAGGCGCGGTAGAGATAGTAGGCGGTGAAGCTGCCCGTTTCGCCCGCCGTGCGCCGCTCGTCGCCGAACTGCACGGTGGCCGCATCCGAAA
The DNA here is from genome assembly GCF_963942435.1 of Shinella sp. WSD5-1. Classification (GTDB taxonomy): domain Bacteria; phylum Pseudomonadota; class Alphaproteobacteria; order Rhizobiales; family Rhizobiaceae; genus Shinella; species Shinella yambaruensis. Next base: position 31,892 of record NZ_OZ012600.1, on the reverse strand, counting down.
GGATCGACAGGATCGGCACGACGATGAGATAGGCAAACAGCGCCGCCATCAGGACGGCGATCACCGTCGTCGGCTCGCGCAGCGCCAGCCGCAACCGGTAGCGCCAGCGCGCGCCGCCAACGGGCGCTGGCGCTACAGCCGCATCAGACGTGGCCATGGAGCCCGCCTTGTGCGCTGCGGCACGTTTTTCCAACAATCTTCGCAAAGCCGTGCAATGTTTCCTCCCCTGCCGGCTTCCGCCGGCCACCGCACCGAATTCGACCAAACCGGGAATGTTTCCTCCCATCCCGGCTGGTCAGTGGGTGCAGTCAATCATTGAGGGTCGGCACTTGTCAACACAATATTGCACAGCCGTGCATTGATGTGTGAAACCGGCCGGCTAGGCAAACCCGGCCAGCTTTTCGAGGTCGGCGCGGGCGCCCGGACCTGCGGCGACGACCGGCGATCCTTTGGTCAGCCGCTCACCCTCCACCGGGAAGGGGTGATGCCAGCCGCCGGCCTCCTTCACGAGGCAATAGCCGGCAAGGCAATCCCAGGCGTGCATGTAGGGCTCGTAGTAACCGACGAGCCGGCCGGCCGCGACATAGGCGAGCATCAGCGCGCCGGAGCCGTTGCGGATGAAGGTGCCGCCGGCCTGCAGCAGCCGGCTGACGATATCGGCCATGGCCTCCGGCGTCACATGGCTGTTGGCGCCGATGCCGGTCATGGCATTGCGCACGTTGCGAGTGGGATCGAGCGTCAGGACCTTGCCGTTGAGCTTGGCGCCCCTGCCGGCGGCGGCGGCATAGAGCTCGTTGTGGCAGGGCGCGCCGATGACGCCGATGACGGGCTCGTCGCCGTGCAGCACGGCGACCGAGACGCACCAGTTCGGCATGCCGCTGACGAAGGGCGCGGTGCCGTCGATGGGATCGACCACCCAGGTATAGCCGGAGATGCCCGCCGTGTGGCCGAACTCCTCGCCGAGGAAACCGTCCCCGGCGAATGTCGCCTCGACCCGCTCGCGGATCAGCTTCTCCACATTACGGTCGGCGATGGAGACGACGTCCTGCGGGTCGCGCTTGGTCTCGATCACCAGGCTGTCGCGGCGGTTGAAATAATCGAGCGCCATGGCTCCCGCCTCCTGGGCGATGGCCTTGGCGAGGACGAAGCGCCTGTCGAGGTCCGTCTCTTGCGACGTCATGCTGATTTCCTTGGGTAAGCAATTCCAGCAAAAGTGCGAAGCGGTTTTGCGTCCGGAATTGCGTAAAAACAAAAAGATAGAGCGTTTCCGCGATTCGAGGAAAAGCGGAATTGCTCTAGTTGCTGATGAGGGCGATGCCGCGGTTCTTGAAGCCGAGCGTGGCGTTAGAGGCGGCGGGCAGGATGCGGTCGACGGCATGGTCGACGATGAAGAGCGTGCCGACATCGGTCTCCACCTCGTATTCGACATGGTCGCCGAGATAGGCCGAATGCAGGATGCGGCCGGCCAGCCCCTCGCCGCGGCCTTCGGCGAGCGTCACCGCGCCGGGGCGCACGGCAAGGCTGGCGGCGCCGGGTTTCGCCCGGCCGGCGGGCACGCGGTGCGTAAGGCTGCCGATGCGGATATCGGCCTCGGCGCCGTTGATGCCGACGACCTCGCAGGCGATGACATTCGCCTCACCCATGAAATCGGCGATGAAGGAGGAGGCCGGGAATTCGTAAAGCTCGCGCGGGGCGCCCGACTGGGCGATCTCGCCGTCCTTCATGACGATGATGCGGTCGGAGACGGCAAGCGCCTCGTCCTGGTCGTGCGTGACATAGACGGCGGTGAAGCCGAGGCGCTGCTGGAGCTCGCGGATCTCGGTGCGCACCCGGCGGCGCAGGCGGGCGTCGAGGTTGGAGAGCGGTTCATCGAGCAGCAGCACCTGCGGCTCCAGCACCAGCGCGCGGGCGACGGCGACGCGCTGCTGCTGGCCGCCGGAAAGCTCGGCCGGCAGGCGCCCGCCCATGCCGGCAAGGCCGACGAGCGAAAGCCCCTCCTCCGCCTTCTCCCGCGCCTCCCTGCGCGAGAGGCCGGAGGATTCCAGACCGTAGGCGACATTGTCGAGCGAGCTCATATGCGGGAAGAGTGCATAGGACTGGAAGACCATCGAGACGTCGCGCTCGTTGGCCGGCAGCATGGTGACGTCCTTGCCGCCGATGAGGATGCGCCCGGCCGTCGGGTGTTCCAGCCCGGCGAGCATGCGCAGCGTCGTCGTCTTGCCGCAGCCGGAGGGGCCGAGCAGGGTGACGAGCGTGCCGGGCTCGATGGTGAGCGAAAGGTCGGGGATGGCGGTGAAGGCGCCGAAGGTCTTCTTCACGTTCTCGAAGGTGACGGAGCCGGCTTTCTGGTTGATCATGCGGTTTTCTCCTGACGAGAGGGGGCAAGGCCGGCGACGCGGTTTTCACGGCGCAGGCGCCGTTCGCCCACGAGAAGCTGGAAGCCGGTGATGACGGTGATCATCACGACGATCAGCATGGAGGAATAGGCGATCGCCACGCCGTATTCGCCGTTCTCGACGAGGCCGACGATATAGGAGGTCGCCATGTTGTATTCGGCGCTGACGAGGAAGATGACGGCGCTGATCGAGGTGATGGCGCGCACGAAGGAATAGACGAGCGCTGCGGTGATGGCGGGCCGCAGGAGCGGCAGGATGACCTTGCGGATGGTGCGGAAGCTGCCGGCGCGCAGCGTCAGCGAGGCCTCGTCCAGGCTCTTGTCGAGCTGGCTCATCGCCGCGATCCCGCCGCGCACGCCGACCGGCATGTTGCGGAAGACGAAGCAGGCGATCAGGATCAGCGCCGAGCCGGTCATCTCCAGCGGCGGCAGGTTGAAGGCCATGATGTAGCTGACGCCGATGACCGTGCCGGGAATGGCGAAGCTCATCATCAGCGCGAACTCGAACACGTTCTTGCCGGTAAACTTCTGGCGCACGATGATATAGGCCGTCAAAAGGCCGACGATGGCCGTCAGCGGCGCGGAGATCAGCGCGATCTCCATCGTCGTCCAGAACGAGTTCCAGGCGACGCCCGTCCAGGCGATGCTGCCGTCGAAGCTGATGGAGAAGGCCTTGGCGTAGTGGTCGAGCGTCAGCGAATTGTCGAGGCCCCAGGTCTTCACGAAGCCGCCGACGAGGATCATGCCGTAGACGACGAGCGTGAAGAGGCCCCAGGGGATGACGATGGCATGCACGCCGATAGACAGGCCGCGCGGCAGCGCGATATGCGCCCCGCTGTCGCCCTTGCCCGTGACTGTGGCGAAGTTCTTGCCCGACAGCCAGAAGCGCTGGGCGAGGAAGGCCGAGAGCGTGAAGACGAGCAGCACTATGGCGAGCACGGCGGCGCGCGAGGGATCGTTCTGCGAGCCGACGACGGCGAAGAAGATCTCCGTCGAGAGCACGCCGTGGCTGCCGCCGAGCACCAGCGGATTGCCGAAATCGGCCATGCTCTCGATGAAGCCGATAAGGAAGGCATTGGCGAGGCCCGGCTTCATCAGCGGCAGCGAGACGCGCCGGAAGGTGCGCCAGCGGTCGGCGCGCAGCGTCGTGGAGGCCTCCTCCATCGACGGGCTGACGCCCTCGACGACGCCGATCAGGACGAGGAAGGCGATCGGCGTGAAGGAGAGGACCTGGGCGATCCAGATGCCGGTGAGGCCGTAGAGCCAGCGGCCGGGCTCGATGCCGAAAAGCGCCGAAAGCCCCTCGGTGATGACGCCCGCGCGGCCGAAGAGCAGCGTCAGCGCCAGGCCGATGACGAAGGGCGGCGTGATGATCGGCAGGATGGTGAGGAGGCGCAGGCCCTTCTTGTAGGGAAAGCGCGTGCGGGTGGCGACCAGCGCGAAGGCGAGGCCGAGCAGCGTCGAGCCGAGACCGGTCATGATGGCGAGCCACAGGGTGCGCCAGGCAACGCCGCAGCGCCCCGCACCGATGACGCAGTTCAGGCTCCAGATGCTCGGATCCTGAAGGTTGCGGATGAAATTGTCCGGATTGAACGAGCCGTCGAAGTCCTGCACCGAGCCGGCGAACATGCTGCTGATCGGATAGAAGACGAAGACCGCGACGAGGAAGACGAGCAGCGAGATGGCGCTGACGACGAAGGCATCGCCCTTCATGACGCCGCGCTCGGCAAGGCCGAAGGAAAAGAGCAGCACGAAGACGACGGCCGACAGCACGGCGCCGGCGCCCATCGAGGGCTGGCCGTCCGAAAGCGCGCCGAACAGGCTTTCGCTGATCGTCCACGTCCAGCCGGAAAAGCCGATGGCAAGGCCCTGCAGCGACAGGAAGAGGACGCCGAGCGCACCCAGCCAGGCCAGCGCGGCGCCGCGGCGCATCGGGTCCGCCATGCCGCGCGCCGCGCCGGCAAGAAGAAGCAGCAGAACGACGCCGGCTAGCCACCACCGGCCATGCGCGGCGATCTGCACGAGGCCGGGCGCGACCTCGGTCGAAAGAGGGAAACCGGCCAGCCAACCGAACCCGTAGAAGCCGCCGTCGATCCGGTACCAGGGCAGAAGGGTCAAAGCGACCGCGCCCAGGATCAGGACCACGTCCAGCCTGCGATTGCCATGTCTCATGGCCGACCTCGCTATGGTGTGTCGTTTCGGGAAGACGGCGCCCGGAGGAGACGGGCGCCGTCCATCGGGCCGTCAGTTGGCGGCCGCGCCGACTTCGCGGTCCCAGCGCTCCAGAAGCGCCTTGCGCTTGGCCGGCTCGCCATAGGTCGCGAAATCGTAGTCGATCAGCTTGATGTCCTCGAAGCGCGGCGCTTCCTTCGGGATTTCCGCGTTCTTGTTCGACGGCAGCTGGAAGGACTTCGCATCCTTCATGCGCGACTGGACCTCCGCGGTCAGTGCCCAGTCGTACCAGATCTTGGCATTGTCGAGGTTGCGCGCGCCCTTGATGATCGACATGGAGCCGATCTCGTAGCCGGTGCCTTCGCAGGGCGTGATCGACTTGACCGGGAAGCCTTCGGCCGTCTGCGCCACCGCGTCATGCACGAAGACGATGCCGAGCGCCGTCTCGCCGCGCGCCGCCGCCTTGACGGGCGCCGAGCCGGACTTGGTGTATTGCGAGATGTTGTCGTTGAGCTTCTTCAGGTAGTCGAAGGCCGGGTCCTCGCCCATGATCTGCACGAGGGAGGCGAGCGCCGTATAGGCGGTGCCGGAGGAGTTCGGGTTGGCGATCTGGATCTCGCCCTTCAGTTCCGGCGCCAGGAGATCGGCCCAGCAGACCGGCTCCTTGAAGCCCTTCGACTTGAAGATCTCGGTGTTGTAGCCCCAGCCGAGCGCGCCGGCATAGACGCCGACCGTCTTGTAGCCCGCGCTTTCGGCCTGCTTCTTCGCCCAGTCGTTCAGTTCGTCGAGCTTCGGCGACTTGTATTCCAGCGTCAGGTTCTCCGACGCGGCCTGCAGATGCGGGTCGCCCGTGCCGGCCCACCAGATGTCGGTCTTCGGGTTGCGGGCCTCGGCGCGCACCTTGGCATAGGTCTCGCCCGAGGACAGGCGCACCATGTTCACCTTGATGTCGCTATGCGCCTTCTCGAAATCGCCCTTCATCTGCTCGCAGATGACGACGTCGGCCGAGCAGATGAGGTTGAGTTCGCCGGCCGCCGCAGCCGGCAGGGCGGCAAGCGCCGTTCCGGCGAAAAGCATGAGGGAAAGGGTTCTGGTCTTCATGGGGCATCCTCCTGTTGCCTGGTTTTGATCTGCAGCACGAACGGGCACGGCGAGGCCATCGGGCTACCCGCGGGCGGCGCGTTCGCGTGTTGTCGAATAGGGTTATTTCCGGGCCTCGATCAGTTCGTCGCGGAGACCACCGCGTCGAACCGCTCGAGCAGCCGACTTCGTTCTTCCGGCGAGCCGAAGGTGGCGAAGTCGTAGTCCACCATCTTGATCAGCGAGATATCGGGGGCGGCGAGCGGCAGGCCCGCCATGGCGTTCGAAGGCACCTGGTTCTGGCCGGCCGCCGCACCCGTCGCCTGGCCCTCCGGGCTCAGCGCGAAATCGACGAAGCGCTTCGCCTCCTCGACATGGCGCGCGCCCTTGACGATGCTGACGGCGCCGATCTCGTAGCCCGTGCCCTCGCAGGGCGCGACGATGACGAGCGGGGAGCCCGCCTCCTTCTGCGTGACGGCGTCGTGCATGAAGGAGATGCCGATCAGCACCTCGCCGCGCGCCGCGGCCTTGACCGGCGCGGAGCCCGATGACGTGTAGCGCTCGATGTTGCGGTTGAGCGCGGCCAGATAGCGGAAGGCCTCCTCCTCGCCGAAAAGCTGCACCAGCGTCGCCAGTGTCGTGAACGCGGTGCCGGAGGAATTCGGATTGCCGCTCTGGATGCGGCCGCGATAGGCGATGTCCGTCAGGTCCTTCCAGCAGGTCGGCGCCGGCAGCTTCGCCGCGTGCAGCAGGTCGGCATTGTAGGCGAAGCCCAGCGCCCCGGCATAGATGCCGGCCGAGCGGCCGCCGGACATGGCGAAGAAGTTCTGCGCCCAGGGCAGCATGTCGCGCTCATGCGCCGGCTGGTAGGGTTCGAGCAGGTTCTCCGAGCCGGCCTGCAGATGCGTATCGCCCGTGCCGCCCCACCAGACATCGACGGTGGGCGCGGCCTTTTCCGCGCGGATCTGGTTGAGGATGTCGCCGGTGCTCCGGCGCGTCATCGCGATCTCAAGGCCCGTCTTCGCCTCGTAGGCCTTCTGCATGAGGGCGCACCACGCCTCGTCCACACCGCACAGGACGGTGAGCGAGGGGGCCGTCATGCCGGCCGTGGCGGTCGCCAGCCACAAGGCTACGCCCGCGCCGAAAGCGCTGATGCCTCTCACGATGTTCCTCCCATTCGGAACGCGCCGCCTGCAACGGCGGGCATCCCAATCTCCACGTTCAGGATGGCACATCCGCCGCGCACCGCAATCGAAGAATGGTTACCGTTCTTACAGCGCCGGCCTGCCCGCCCTCCCAAAGATGACAAAGGTTACAAATGTGACAAGGCCGCATAATGCGAGCCGCTTTGAACAATCATCCCGGCCTCACTATGATGGGCGCGGGAGGAAGGCATGTGCTGAACGAGAGGATACGGATTCTGATCGTCGAGGACGATCCGGACATGGCGGAGCTCATCTCCGACCTGGTGGAGGCGGAGGGCTGGATACCGGTGACCGCGGCGTCGGCGGAGGCGGCGGCGGGCGTGCTGGCGCGCGAAAGCGTGCATCTCGTGCTCGTCGACCATAACCTGCCCGGCATTTCCGGCAGGGTGTTCGCCCAGCGCCTGCGCGCGCAGACCAACATCGGCATCGTCATGGTGACGGCGGCGGGCAGCGCCGCCGACCGGGTACTGGGGCTGGAGACGGCGGCGGACGACTATGTCGTCAAGCCCTTCGAGCCGATCGAGCTGACGGCGCGCATCAAGGCCGTGCTGCGCCGCACGATTCCCTCGCTGAAGCCCGAGCGGGACAGCGAGCGCGAGCACGAACCGGCGTCCCTGAAGCTCGGCGACTGGTCGGTGGACCTTGCGAACCGCCGCGCCGTCTGCCGCACCGATCCCGGAAAGTCGCTGACCGGCGCCGAATTCGCCCTGCTCGAAATCCTCGCCGAGACGCCGAACATCCCGGTCAGCCGCGCGCATATCCTCGACCGGCTCGGCGCGGAGAGCGACCGCTACATCGACCGCAACGTCGACGTGCTGGTGCTGCGCCTGCGCCGCAAGATCGAGCGCAACCCGGACCTGCCGCGCCATATCAAGACGCGGCGCGGCAAGGGCTACGTGCTCGACACAGACGATGGCGAGCTTTCACCGTGATCAGCCGCCCCTTCCTCTCCTCGATCGCCTTCCGCCTGCCGTTTGCGATCGTCTTCATCTGCGTGCTCGTCTTCAGCCTGTCGACCATCGCCATCTACGGCCTGCAGCGGGCGCGCGAGGAGATGGCGAGCTACGGCCTGCAGGCCTTTTCGAGCCTCGCCAAGGCCTCGCTCGTCTCGCGCCAGGTTTCCGACCTCGTCTCCAGCGCCCCCTTCCTGATGAACGCCACCTCGCCCTACCGGGTCTCCAGCGAAAGCCGCTCGGTGGTCGCGCAGGTCGATGCGCTGCTGCGCACCATGGCGCCGGAAAGCGGGGCGGCGGCCGTGAAGGGTCTTGCCAGCACCCGCATCGTCGAGCTGCTGGAGACGATCCGCACGCAGACCATGATGCTTGCGGGCGATGCGGACAGCGCCCAGCAGCACAAGGCCGAGGCCGCCGCCGCGCTCGGCGAGATCGCCACGGGCAGCGGCATCGCCGACACCGATTTCCGCCGGCGGCTGAACGCCATCGTGCAGTCGGCCTCCAATTCCGACAGCCTGTTCCAGCTCGGGGAACTGCGCCGCCGCTATGTCGCCGAAACCGCGCCGCGCCTTGTGCGCGCCGCCCCAAACGGCTTTTCCGCCGCCGAGTTCGCCCCCTATGAACGCGTCTTCGAGGCGCAGACCCGCTACCTCCTCGAAATGTTCGCCATCCGCGCCGCCGTCTCGCGGCTGCATTCCGTCTCGCGCGATCTCTCGCACGCCACGGAGACCCAGAGCGAGGCGGTCGCCCGCGGCCTCAACGACGATCTCGTCTCGACATCCGATGCGCTGAGCCGGCTGCTCGTCATCGTCGCCTTCGCCGCGCTGCTCGTGCTCGTCATGGCGATCTTCTCCATCCGCTCCGTCATGCGCGTCTCGCGCGGCATCGTCGCGCTGTCGAACGGCATGAACGCGCTGGCGGAAGGGCGCAAGGACGTCGATGCCCCGCGCTACGACGGCACGGAAACCGAGCTGGTGCGGCTGCTGGAGGCCTTCCGCGCCTTCCGCGAGAGCGTCGAGCGCGTCTCGCGGCTGCGGCGCACCGCCGAGGCCGCCGCGCGCACCATCCGCTCCACCTTCCGCACCATGAACGAGGGCATCGCGCTGTTCGATCCGCGCGGCAAGCCGATCACCATGAACCGCCGCGTCATCGAGCTCGTCGGCTGGTCGGGCTCGGCGCGCAAGCTGCCGGTGCGCAAATTCGTCGCGCCGATCCCCGAGATCGACCCGATGCTGCTGCCGGCCGAAAGCGAGGCGGGCGCGCTCGGCGACCGTTCCGTGCTGCGCCATCGCTCCGCGGCGGGGCGGGTGACGGAGGTCTCGCTGTCGCGCCAGCCGGACGGCGGCATCGTGCTGCTCGCACGCGACGTCACCGATATCGACCGGCAGGAGGCGGAGGCGGCCAAGATCCAGCGCCTCGACGGCATCATGCGCATGACGCACCAGGTGAGCCACGAGGTCGGCAACATGATCGGCATCATCACCGGCAGCCTCGGCCTGCTGGAGCGCGAGACCGGCTTCAACGACCGGCAGAAGCGGCATCTCGCCCGCATCCGCAAGGCGGCAGACCGGGGCCGGTCGCTGGCCGGCAGCATGCTTTCCATCGGCAGCCAGCAGCCGATCCATCCGGGCGCGGTGGAAATCGGCGCGCTGCTGCGCGGCATGGCGGACGTGCTGGAAATCGCCGTCGGCGAGAAGTGCCGGCTCGTCTTCGACATTGCCGAAGGCCTGCCGGCGGTGCTGCTCGATGCAGCGCTGTTCGAGCAATCCATCCTCAACCTCTGCCTCAATGCCGCAGCCGCCATGCCGTCGGGCGGGACGATCCTCATCCGCTGCCTCGGCGGCGGGGCCGGCGTCGTGGTGTCGGTGGCGGACGAGGGCATCGGCATGTCGCCGGAAGCCGCCGACAAGGCCTTCGAGCCCTATTTCACCACGCGCGACGAGGAAGGCGGCGCCGGCCTCGGCCTTGCCGTGGTCTATGGCTTCGTGCGCCAGAGCGGCGGCGACGCCCGCATCCTCTCGGCACCGGGACGGGGCACGGTGGTGGAACTCACCTTTCCACCGCTCGGGCCGGAGGGCAATCGCCCGGCGTGAAGTCCCCTCCTAACCTCTGCCGGGCATTGCCTCCTTCCCCTTCTCCCCCGCGGGGAGAAGGTGGCCCGAAGGGCCGGATGAGGGGGTGGCTCGGATAGAGCCTTTGCGCCTCCGGCATCCCCCTCATCCGCCTGCCGGCACCTTCTCCCCGCGGGGGAGAAGGGGAGAACGGCAACGGTTTCCTTCCAAAGCGGGAGATGCCGACAGGCAGAACGGGCTCATGGACGGATGCGTTACCCCCCGGCGGCAACTGCCTTGCGGGCGACGTCCGGGCGGCGCTTTCCGGAAAACCCGCGCAGCAGCGGGCGCTCGATGAGCAGGTAGCCGGCAAGGCCGGCAAGGAGGCCGGCGAGGACAGAGGCGAGGAAGACGAGCGCCGGCACCAGGCCGAGCATCGTTCCCGCCTTCGCCACGACCGAGATGGCGAAGGTGTGCCAGAGATAGATCGAATAGGAGGCGTCGCCGAGGAGCGCGGGAAGCCGCAGATGCGGCACGCCGCCTTCCCGCTCCAGCGCCGCGGTGCCGTAAACGAGCATGGCCGCGAGCGGGCCGCAGGTCCATTCGTCGAAGGGCAGCCGCAGGAGGCCGATCACGGCGAAGCCGGCGAGCGACAGGACGACGAGCGCAAGGCCGAGCCTCCGGCCGCGCACCCGCCCGGCGAGCCACAGCCGGCCGATCAGCATGCCCGCCACGAATTCCAGGATGATCGGCCGCGTATAGGTGACGAAGAGCGGGTTCTCGCTCGTCACCGCGAGGCCGAGCGCCACGAGGGCGAGGAAGATGGCGGCGACGGCGGCAAGCCTCATGCGCGCGGGCAGGAGCAGGCAGGCGGCGAAGACGGCGTAGAAGAAGAGTTCGTAATTGAGCGTCCAGCCCTGGACGAGGACCGGCCAGACCTCCCCGCTGCTCGGCGAGGGCAAGGGCACGAAGAACAGCGAGGCGAGGAGGTGGCGTGCCGTCAGCACGAGATTGGGGAAGAGGCCGAGCAGCGCGCCCGCCACCATGGCGCCGGTCGCCAGCCAGTAGACGGGCACGATGCGGCGCAGGCGCTCGGCAAGGAAGCGGCCGGGCGAGACCGGCCGCCGCGCGACGATCACCCACATGATGAAGCCGCTGATGACGAAGAAGACGTCGACCCCCGCCGCGCCGATCGCCAGCGCATGGCCGCTGCGCTCGCCGGCATGGAAGAAGACGACCGCGAGCGCGGCGAGCGCCCGCAGGTACTGGATGCCGTAGAGCGTCGCCGGCCGGCTTTCCTGCGTCATGGACGGACCGTCCCTTCTGGGCGCAGCGGCAGCCTGACGCGGTAGACCGGCTGCCCCCTTCGAGCGCGGCGGGCATCGGCCAGCTTTCCGGCGGCGAAATAGAGCAGGAAGGAGCCGACGTGATACGGATTGAGGATGTCGATCTCGACGAAGGTGCGCACCGCGAGCAGCGCCGCCACGGTGAAGAGGACCAGCGCCTCCAGGTCGTGCGCCGCCGAGAGGAGCCGGCGGAGATGGCCGGCGAGCGCGGCGAGCAGCACCATCGACAGGAGCAGGCAGCCGACCAGCCCGGTCTCCACCGTCGCGGCGATGAAGGTGTTGTGGAAATGGAAGCCCGAGCGGGTGCCGATGAAGAAGGCGGCCCACAGCCGCTCGGCCTCGGCGAAACCCTGCACCCAGAAGGCCTGGTAGCCGATGCCGACGACGGGCGCGGCCATGGCCGTCTCGATACCTTGCTGCCAGAGATAGGTGCGCCCCGTCAGCGTCGCATCCTTGCCGAAGGCGCCGAGCACCAGCGCATAGCCCCCACCATAGGCACCGGCGAGAAGCACGAGGACGGCGAAGACGGCAAGCACGAGGAACAGCATCTTGCGGTGCGCCGGCGCCAGCCTTTCCAGCGCCTTCAGCCCGAGGCAGAGGCCCGCGACGGCGGCGGTCGTCAGCACCGAGGTCGCCGATTGCGAGGCTTTCAGGCAGTAGAGCGCGACGGCCACGCAGACGAGGGCGACGAGCTTCCACGCCCCGCGCTCGGCCCCGAGGAAGAGCGCGGCAAAGGCGAAGAGCACGGCGAGCGAGGCGTAGAAGCCGAGCTGGTTCTTGGAGGCGAAGGCGCCGACGAAGCTGTAGGTGCCGTCGAGCGGGTCGAGATGATAGACGCCGAAGACGAGCGAATAACACAAAACGAGCGCCGTGCCGGCAAGGCCGCCGCGCACCAGCGTGCGCGTGTCGACGACGCGCATGGCGATCAGCGCGCAGACGACATGGGAGAGATATTGCACGCCCGCGCGGGCGGTGACGCCTGGCGCCTGCGACCAGAAGACGGAGAGGCAGGCGAAGACGGCGAAGGCGAAGATCCAGCCGTAGCGCGCATAATTGCCGAGCACCCGCCGGTAATCGACGATGACCAACGGCAGCCACAGCGCATAATAGGCGAGGATCGACACCTGGCCGAAGCGGAAGGAATAGGCGAAGACGAAGAAGGACAGCGCGACGGCGGTCGCGGCATAGGCCGTGTTGGCCCCGGGGTCGATCAGGCTTGCCTTGGCGATCCGCATGGCCGGCTCACTGCGTCTTCAGGCTCAGCCCCACCTTGACGACATCGCCCGGCAGGACCGGCGTCGTCTCGGTGGCGGCGATCTCTTCGGCCTTGCCCTTCACCGTGCGCAGGATCGAATAGGCGATGTTGGCGGAGGAGAGCCCGTCCTTGAAGGCGGCCGCATCGGCCGATTGCATCAGCGCCTCCGACATCAGGCTGCGGCTCGTGCCGAGCTTCAGGGCCAGCGTGTCGAGCTCCTGCTCGGTGTTCTGCAATTCCTGGGCAAGCTGCGCGTCCCAGTCGTTCGTGAGGTTGGTCTCGTCCTGCGTGGCCTTGTTGATGTCCTGCTTGGCCTTCAGCGAGGCGGTGTCGATGTCCAGCAGGGCGGCCTGCAGGTCGGCGGTGCGCTGCTCCAGCGCCAGCCGCCGGGAGCTGATCGCAAGGCCCTTTTCGGCGAGCGTGTCGACCTTGTCGAGATCGGCCTGGACGAGTTCGAGCTGCCGCGTCTGGGTCTGCGATTTCTTGGCGAGGGCGTCGATCTCGGTGCCGAGCAGGGATTTCAGATCGGCGAGCGCCGTCAATTGCAGGCGCAGGCGCTTCTCCCGCGAGACCATCAGCGCCTTCTCGCTCTCCATCAGCGCACGCGCCTCCTCGGTATCGCCGAACTCCTTCGGCATGGCGATGCCCTTGGCGTTGTTCATCTCCGCGTGGATGCGGGCGCGGCGGACCAGCAGGCGGTTGCGCTCGGCAAGGAAGACGGCCGCCTCGCCTTCGGAGCGCAGGAAATCCCGCGTGAAGCGCTGGCCGGCATCGGCGCGGCGCAGGCCGCCGCCGAAGCTGACGGCCTTCAGCACCGTCAGTCCCGGCGCATAGGGATAGGCGCCTGGCGTCTGCACCTCGCCGGCAAGATAGACCGGCCGGTATTCGGCGATCTCCACCGAGGCGGACGGGCGGTCGCGCAGGCCGAAGAGGACCTGCATCTTCTGGCCGATCTCCTCGGCAAGCTCGCCGGTGGTGCGGCCGTCCGCCGGCAGCGGGCCGAGGAAGGGCACGGAAACCGCCCCGTCCGCCCCGACGCTGTAGTCGCCGCTGACGGCGCTCCAGTCGCGGATCGCGCCCTCGGCAGTCTGCCATTCCGCCACGCGGATGCGCAGCTTGTCCATCACCCCGAGCCGGTATTCGCCGACCTCGGCGCCCGCCGGACCGGCGATGACAAGAAAGGCAAGGCAGAGCGCCGTGCGCGCCTTCATGGGAAAAGCGGCCGCGGCGAACGCCGCGTTCGGTGTCTTCGTCTTCATGGAAACCCCTGTCTTCCGGGCGTCCCGCAGCCGGGGCCGCAGGCGCGTCTTTCGGATCAATAGCTGCCGCGCGAAAGGCAGACGGCCGGGATGGTGCGGGCGACGATCATGAGATCGCTCACCAGCGACCAGTTGCGGACATAATGCGTGTCGAAGGCGACGCGCGCCGCATAGGACACGTCGTTGCGCCCGCTGACCTGCCAGAGACCGGTGAGGCCGGGGCGGGTCTGGAGATAGTAGATGGCGGAGGCCTCGTAGAGCTCCAGCTCGTCCTCGACCACCGGGCGCGGCCCGACGAGGCTCATCTCGCCGCGCAGGATGTTGAAGAGCTGCGGCAGCTCGTCGAGGCTGAGCTTGCGCAGCACGGTGCCGACGAGGGTCACCCGCGGATCGTATTGCAGCTTGCGGGCGGTGCGCCACTCCTCATAGGCGGCCGGATTGTCCTTCAGATACTGCTGCAGGATGGCATCGCCGTTTTCCGCCATGGTGCGGAATTTCAGGCAGCGGAAGGTCGTGCCGTTATAGCCGATGCGGCGATGGCCGTAGAAGACGCTGCCGCCGTCGGAGAATTTCACCAGCGCCATGATCATCAGGAAGATGGGGCTGATGACGATGATGGCGCCGAGCGCCACCAGGATGTCGAAGCTTCGTTTCGATATTCCCCCCACCGGCGGCGCGCCGGTTGCAAACGAACTGAAATACGGCGAACTGGCCGATCGTGTCGCGGACTTCATAGAGATGGCTCCACTTGGATTTGCGATAGGGTCGGTCCCCTCGGACGCGTCCCGTCATCCAATGCGGACTGTGTGGTCACAGTTTGTTTTTTGAAATGTGAAGCCGTGGACAAGGACGATGCACTCGAATTTAAGAAATTCTTTATGTGCTAAATTGAAGTTCTGTTATGTTCATCCAGGTTCAATGGCAAGCTTTTTCGCGGCGGTAAGGCCATGGCACTTCTGCGGCTTTACCTTGAAAGTTTCAACATCACTTCTTTTGATGAATCGCAAGCCGATGAATTACGGTTCATTCCCGGAATCCTCTGCGGCAGATTGTAAAACCCGCGATAATATACATGGAAACCGCGAATTATTTTGCATCGCAATATTATTTTTGCAACGCACAGTTTCCGGCGAAGAAGCGTTGAATCGGTAATAAAATTTGATCCGCCGCGCCCTTCCTTCGCAACCCCGCGGATAGGCTGGCGGCGGGATAACCCGCATGCAGCGTGGACCATGTCCCGATTGAGGCAAGAACAAGGCAACGAATCGGGCGCTGCGGCGTTTAACGGAAGCGCAAGGTCGCCAGGCTAGGGTGGAGCCCATGCGGGCGCCTGCGCGGCTCTTGCCGTTGATTGCACCGGTGGAAACACACTATAGTGCCCCACAGCCTGCGAGGAGAAGGCGGATTCCAACGATGAAACGCGTGCCGGACAAAAAGTGGCGGGACAGCATGGCCTATGCGCCACGCTTCTTCCTGAGCATGGCCATCGCGCTCGTCGCCTTTGCCGTGGTGACCTATCTTTCCACCGGCTCGCTCGCCACCACCGCCCTCCAGACGTTCCTCTGCGCCGTCCTCATCCAGATCGGCTATTTCCTCACCACCCTCTTCCTGGTCTGGCGCGCGGCCCGGGAGCGCCGGCAGGGGATTGGCCCCGGCACGCCGGACGCCGACAAGACCCGGGATGCGGCGAAGAGCAAGGTTCCCGTTTCGATGAACGAGCCCGGCCACTCCAAGCCCTGATCGCCGCGTCCTCGCGCGGGCCGTTTTTGTGCCCTTTTCCCCTTTCATGCTGCATTGCAGCGCGGGCAGGCCCGCGCCATGGTTCAACGCGTGACGGGGGTATGCTCATGGCCCGGGAAGAAACGGTCTGCGTCATCATTGCCGCGAAGAATGCCGAGCAGACGATCGGGCGGGCCGTCGGCTCGGCCCTTGCGCAGCCGGAAGTGGCCGAGGTCGTGGTGGTGGACGACGGGTCGGACGACCGTACCATGGCGGCGGCCGCCGCCGCGAACGATGCGAGCGGCCGGCTGGAGATCCTGGGCTTCACCCGGAACCGAGGCCCCTCGGCGGCCCGCAACCGAGCGATCGCCGTATCCCGCGCGCCGCTGATCGCCATTCTCGATGCGGACGACGTCTTCTTCCCCGGCCGTTTCCGCCAGATGCTCGCCTGCCCGGACTGGGATTTCATTGCCGACAACATCGCCTTCATGGCCGAGGCCGAACCGCTCCGCCAGCCGGCGCGGTTCGCGCCGCGCCCGCGCCGGCTCGATCTCAAGGCCTTCGTGCTCGGCAACATCTCCCGCCGCGGCGCGCCGCGCGGCGAACTGGGCTTCCTGAAACCGGTCATGCGCCGCGCCTTTCTCGACGCGCACGGGCTACGCTACCGCGAGGAGATGCGGCTTGGCGAGGACTACGAGCTCTATGTGCGGGCGCTGGCGAACGGCGCGCGCTATACGGTGATCGAGAGCTGCGGCTACGGCGCCTTGGTGCGCGAGAACTCGCTCAGCGGCCGGCACCGCACGGAGGACCTGGCGGCGCTGCATGCCGCCGAACGCGCCATCCTGGCGACGGGCGGCATCCCCCCCGAGGCGCTCCCCGTCCTGCGCCGGCACTGCCGCCAGATCGGCAACCGGCATGCCCTGCGCCACTTTCTCGACCGCAAGCGGGAGAACGGCGCCGGTGCGGCCCTCTCCTACGCCTTCGGCAACCCCGCCACCCTGCCGGCCATTGCCGGCGGCATCCTGCGCGACAAGGCGGAGGCCGCCTACCGGCGCTTCCGCCCGCGGGTCCCGGCCGAGGCGGGCCTGCGCTACCTGCTGCCCGCCGAGCCGGTCTGACGGGACAGGCCGGCATCGCGGGACTTACAGGTAGTCGCGCCGCACGCCGTCCAGCACGTCGTAGAGCTGCGCCTTGCGCGCGGCAAGGCGGGTATCGGCGCTGAGCTGCGGTTCGGCGCGGCTCGCCTGCCAGAGCGCCAGCGTCGAGGGGGCGGCGAGCACCTGCTTGGCCGCGAGGCGAAGGCCCGTGCCGGATGGCGCACGGACGGCCTCGGCCACCGCGGCATCCTGTGCCGGCCCGGGCCCTGCCTGCCCGGACCCTGCCTGCCCGGGCTCCGGCCGCACGACACGGCGTCCCTCGTAGTCCACGCCCCAGAAGCGGGCGCCCTTGACGATGGCCTCGGCGCGGCTGGAGATCGGCACGCGCCGGGGCCGGTGTTCCACGCCGACCGTCGCCGCCCAGTCGCGCCATTTGAAGCTGTTGATGCTGTCCGACGTGCTGACGGCCACCCAGGGCACGCGGAAGGCGTCGGCGAGAATGGCGCCGTGCATGGATTCGGCGACGATCCGCTCGGACTGTGCGATCGCCCGGATCACGGCCTTCGCCTCGCCGCGCGGATCGATATAGTTGAGGCCCGCCGTGGCGCAGACGGCCGGCCAGAGGCCTGCCACCGCCGATTCCCAATGGGGCACGAAGCTGCAGCCATGCCGCTTCGGCAGGTTCGAAAATTCCGGCATGTCGGCCACCAGCACCGCCGGGTCGACGATGCCCAGCGTCTCCGGCACGCCGACCTTTCCCGCCGTCAGCGGCCCGCGCACTGAGCGGATGTCCCAGAGGCTTTCATCCCGCATGTCCGGCAGCACGCCGTAGCCGAAGCCGCTGCCGATGACGAGCTTTCGCCCCGCCTCGGGCAGCAGCGCCTTGTTCAGCACCGTGCCGACGCCGACGAGCAGCACGTCGGGATGGACGGTGCGAAAGCCCGGCAGCAGGAAATCCCAGAGCCAGAGATTGAGGTCGTCACCGAAATTGCCGTGCTGCGATTCCCAGTAATAGGGCTTCATGTCCACCTCCTTGGAAAAGCGGGGCGCAAGGGACCGGGCGTTCCCGCCCGGCGCGAAAAGGGTTCAGCGGGAGACCTTGCCGACGGCGAGCGCAAAGGCGCTGGCGATCAGCCGCGGATCGCGCAATGCCCAGCGGGCGAGCATGTCGAACTGCGGCAGCTTGCGCCGCTTGACGCGCCGCGCCTGGCCCCAGAGCGCCTGGCGCCGGGCCGTCTGCTTGTAGGCGCGCAGCGAGGCGACCTCCGCCGGCCGCTCGGTGAAGCGCGTCTCCAGCCGGTCGAGCGCCAGCCAGGTGTTGAACTGCTGGCGCAGGAACTGCGGGGAATCGTTGTCGACGCCGTGGAAGATATTGACCCCCTCCCCGCGCACGGCCCCCGCCTCCGCACCGAGCACGACGCGCCTTGCCGCCATCACGCAATCGCAGAAGAACAGCACGTCCTCGGCGGCAAGCCGCAGCGCCGCATCGAAGCGCACCCGCTCGATCAGCGGCCGGCCGATGACCATTGAGGAAAGGTGCAGGAAGCTCCAGTTCTTCAGCATGACCTGCGTCAGGCCGGGGATCTCGATGAGGAGCGGATCCTCCTCGAGCCGCACGACGGTCTCGCTTTCCGCAAGATCGGCGACGCCGAAATGATAGTAGAAGGCATCGCCCCCGGTGATGGAGGCGAAGTAGCAATCGGCCCCGAACCGCGTCATCGCCGCATGGGCGCGGGCAAGGTGGCCGGGGGCGAAGGTGTCGTCCGAATCAAGGAAGGCGACGAGCTCGGTTTCCCGCGCGACATGGTCGAGCCCGGTGTTGCGCGCCCCGCCCGGCCCGGCATTTTCCTGGCGCAGGATGCGCACGCGCGCCTGGTCTTCCGGTAAAAGCGCGATGATGTCGCCATCGGCCGGATACGGCGATTCGTCGTCGACGACGATGACGTCGAAGTCGTTGAAATTCTGGGCAAAAACAGACCTGAGCGCACGCCCCAGGATGCCCGGCTCCTTCTGGTAGAAGGGGATGATAACTGTCAGCTTCGCCATCTTTTCGTCCCTGTGGTTTCTCTAGAAAGAGTTTCGCATGGTCTCCTCCCACGGGGGCGCGGCCGTTTCCGGCGCAGGCATTTCGTCGTCGCCAAGGCTCCTTTTTCGAGCAGGTATCCGCCATGTCCCAGCAGGTGAACGCGAAGTCGGTGACGCGAAACGTCGGCTGGAGCGTCCTATCCAAGACAAGCACATTCGGGCTTAAATTTGTCACGGTGCCCATTCTCGCCCGGCTGCTTTCGCCCGAGGAGTTCGGCGCGGTGGCCGTTGCGCTGGCCCTCGTGCAGTTCCTGGCGATGATCGGCGGGGCGGGCCTCGCCTCGGCCCTCATCCTCGAACCGCGGGAGGACGAGGAGACCATCCACTCGGTGTTCTGGGCCAATCTGGCGCTCGCCTTCCTGATGGCGGCGGGGCTGTTTTTCTGGGCCGAGCCGCTGGCCGGCTGGCTCGGCGCGGCCGATGCCGCCCCGCTGCTCCGCCTGATGAGCCTGCTCGTTCCGCTGCAGCTGGCCGGCGACGTCGCCTATGCCCTCGTCGCCCGGCGCATGCAGTTCAGCAAGGATGCGCTGTGGAGCATGGTGTCCGAATCGCTGGCGGCGATCGCCGCGGTCGTGCTGGCGCTCGCCGGCTTCGGCGTCGTCGCGCTGGTCGTCCAGCTCTTCGTGGCGGGCGTCGTGCGGCTTGCCGGGCTGTTCTTCGTCTCGCGCTACCTGCCACGCCTTCGCTTCCGCCTTGGGGAGGTGACGCGGCTCGCGCGCTTCAGCCTCGGGCTGATGGGCTCGGAGATCGCCAATTTCGTCACCTTCCAGTCGCCGATGGTCGTCATCTCGCGCTTCCTGGGACTGGCGGAGGCGGGGGCCTATTCCGCGGCGAACCGCTTTTCCAGCATTCCCAACCAGGTGGTGCTGTCCGCCGTCATGGGCGTGCTGTTTCCCGCCTTCAGCGCGATGATGCATGATCGCGAACGCCGCTCGCAGGCGCTGATGCTCTCCACGCAGGTGACGACCCTCTTGCTCGCGCCGATGATGTTCGGCCTGTGGGCGCTCGCCGAACCCGCGATGTTCCTGCTGTTCGGCCCGCAATGGGCGGCCGCCTGGCCGGTGCTCGGCCTGCTCGCGCTGTCGAAGGGCATCCTGACGCCCTGCAGCACTTTCATCCCCTATCTGAAGGGCGCCGGCCATGGCGGCGCGCTCTTCCGCTGGGCGGTCGGCCGCGCCGTCGTCACCACCGCCGCCGTCGCCTATGGCGCCTATGAGGGCACGCTGGTCGCGGCGATGACGGCGCTCTGCATCGTCAACGCGCTCGTGCTGGTCGGTTATTCCAGGCTGGTGTTCAGCGCCGACGGCACGCCGTTCCTCTCCGGCTTCCTGCGCGCGGTGCGGCCGATGCTGATGGCCGCGCTGATGGCGCTTGCCGTGCGCTACGCCCTCGACCACGTCCTCGCCCCGCGGCTGCCCGCCACCCTGCAGCTTGCCGTCGGCATCGCGCTCGGCGGCATCCTCTACGGCGTGCTGGTCCTCCTGACGGAGCGCCCGCTGCTGCGCAAGCTCATCGAGCTCGCGCGCCGGCCCAAGGCATCGCCCGTCTTGCCCTGAGGCCGCCGCATTTCGGCCCCGTCCGGCCACAATCGCGCCGGCACCGGGCCGGTCACGCATGGTCCCCGAAAAAAACTTCACAGGTCGCTGCACCCCATAATTGCAGGCAGATCAGTATATTCGAATAGGCTTCAAAGAATTGATGCCCCGGCGCTTGGTCTTGCCGGACGGCGCCCTGAATTCCCCTTCCGCCCGCCGCGCCGAACCTGTCGTTATGCTGCAATGCAACCTTCCGCTCACGCGATTTTGTTGCGCTGCCATATTTTTTTCCGTCCCGTCACCCAGACTCCGCTTCGTAGGCTCGAGTCTGCTCTTGTTTGAACGGCCGCTTGGGGGAGCGGCACACCAGAGGGGTGACGGACACCGTGGATATCGACGCGACCGTTTCACAGCGCATCAACCTGATGCGCATCGTGCTGATCAGCGGCATCATCCTCGTGCATGTGCCCTATGATCCCGCGACCAGCCCCTATGCCGGGCAGTTCGGCGGCTTCGACTGGCTGCGCGTCTTCCTCGGCGACAGCCTGTTTCGGATCGGCGTTCCCTGCCTCAGCGCGATTTCCGGCTACCTGCTCTTCCAGCGCGGGTTTGCGGGGTTCGACTATCGCAGGACGCTCCGCACCAAGGCCTCGACGATCCTCGTGCCGTTTCTCCTGTGGAACACGGCCTTCCTTCTCCTCGTGCTGGCGGCCCAGTCGCGCGGCATCGGCTTCGGCTACCTGCCGGACGTCCTGAACGCCACGCCGCGCGAATGGATGAACCTTTCCTTCGCCATCGAGGCCTGGCCGGTCAACATCCCGCTCTATTTCCTGCGCGACCTCCTCCTCTGCCTTCTCCTCTCGCCGCTCATCGCCATCGCCGTGCTGCGCTATCCGCGCACCGTGCTCGCGCTGATGCTGGCCTATGCGGTTCTGCCGCTGCCGAACGGCATCTTCCTGAAGAAGTCGATCCTGTTCGGCTTCAGCTTCGGCGTCTGCGCCGCGCTGCATCGTTTCGACATCCGCCGCCTCGACCGCTTCGCCGTGCCGCTCGTCCTCGCCGTGCTCGCCATGGCGGTGGCGCTGTCGCTCGCCCTCTTCGCCTTCGGCCCGCAATTCCCCGCCTGGCTGGACATGCTGCGCAGCCTGACGGCGATCGCCGGCATCTTCGGCGCCTGGGCGCTTTCCGCGCTTCTGGTGCGCACGGCGCCGGGCGCGGCACTGGCGAAGCTCGGCGGCCTCAGCTTCTGGATCTTCTGCGCGCACTATCCGCTGCTCGTCCTGTTCTGGATGGTCTGGAACCGCCTCGGCAGCGCGGGCGACTACCCGCTCTTCTATGTCGCAAGCCCTCTCCTCGCGCTCGTCATCCTCGTTGTCAGCCATGCTGCGGCGCGGCGCTTCACGCCGTCGCTGCACGCCATCCTCACCGGCCGCCGGCTGGGCGGCCCGCGCGCGCCCACGGGCCAGCGCCAGCATCCGCCGATGGAGCCGAGCGGTTCCATCGCCCAACGGAGGTAACCGGAATGACCGCTTCCCTGAAAAACGCCCTTCGGGCCGGCGCCCTTCTTGCGGTGCTCGCCGCAGCCGGCCCCCTTGCCGCCCAGGAAGGCGCAAGCGGCACCTCCTTCGTCGAGGCGTTCGATACGCTCGACACGGGCTTCTGGTACGTCTCCGACGGCTGGAACAACGGCGCGCACCAGAACTGCACCTGGTCGAAGGACCAGGTCGCGGTCAGCGACGGCAAGCTGCTGCTCTCCTTCGATGCCGCGCCGGCCGGCGAGCGTGATTATGCCTGCGGCGAGGTGCAGACGCGCAAGCGCTACGGCTACGGCACCTATGAGGTGCGCATGAAGACGGCGACCGGCTCCGGCCTCAACTCGGCCTTCTTCACCTATATCGGCCCGGCCGACAAGAAACAGCACGACGAGATCGATTTCGAGGTGCTCGGCAAGGACACGTCGCGCGTCCAGCTCAACCAGTATGTCGCCGGCAAGGGCGGCAACGAGAAGCTGGTGCCGCTCCCCGGCCCGGCGAATGCCGGCTTCAACGACTATGCCTTCGTCTGGCAGAAGGACCGGCTGCGCTACTATGTCAACGGCGCCCTCGTGCACGAGGTGACGGACCCTGCGGCGCTGCCGGTGAACGCCCAGAAGGTGTTCCTCTCGCTGTGGGGCAGCGACACGCTGACCGGCTGGATGGGCCGCTTCGCCTTTGCCGGACCGACGCGGCTCGAGGTGGAGCGCGTCGCCTTCACCGCCGAGGGCGATGCCTGCCCCTTCGCCGGCTCCGTCGCCTGCCTGCTGAACTGACCGGGATACGGCCGATGCTCCGGGTGCTCTATCTCGTTCACGATCTTTCCGATCCCGCCGTGCGCCGCCGCGTGCTGATGCTGCGCGCGGGCGGGGCGGAGGTGACGCTGGCCGGCTTCCGGCGCGGCGAGAACCGGCTCGCGGCGGTGGAGGGCGTCGTGCCCGTGGAACTCGGCGCCACCCGGGACGCCCGCTTCGCCCAGCGCCTTGCCGCCGTCGCCCGCGCCGGCGCCACGCTTTCCCGCCGGCTGGCCGGCACGGCGCAGCCGGACGTCATCCTCGCGCGCAATCTCGAAATGCTGGCGCTGGCCGGCCGGGCGCAGGGTATCTTCGGCGGCACCGTGCCGATCGCCTATGAATGCCTCGACATCCACCGGCTGCTGACCGGCAGGGGCGTTGCGAGCCGCGGCCTGCGCGCGGCCGAGCGCCATTTCGCCCGCAAGGCCGGCCTCCTCGTCACCAGCTCGCCGGCCTTCGTGGAACACTATTTCAAGCCGCTTTCCGGCGTCAGGGCGCCGGTCCACCTCGTGGAAAACCGCGTGCTGGCGCTGGACGGCCCGGCCGGCGACCTTCCCCCGCGGGCAAAACAGGCAGGCGAGCCCTGGCGCATCGGCTGGTTCGGCGCGATCCGCTGCCGCAGGTCGCTCGATCTCCTCGCCGCCTTCACGCGGCGCATGGAGGGCCGTTTCGAGGTGATCCTGCGCGGCCGGCCCGCCCGGTCGGAATTCGACGATTTCGACGGCCTCGTGGCGCGCGAGCCCTTCATCCGCTTCGAAGGCCCCTACCGCAACCCGGAGGACCTTGCCGCCATCTACGGCGACGTCGACCTCGCCTGGGCGATCGACTTCTTCGAGGAGGGGCTGAACTCCGCCTGGCTGCTGCCCAACCGGCTCTACGAGGGATGCCGCCACGGCGCGCTGCCCATCGTTCTCGGCGGAACCGAGACGGCGCGGCTTGCCGGCCTGCGCGGCATCGGCATTGCGCTGCGCGATGCGCGCCTCGAAACGCTGGTGACACGCTTTTCCGCCTTCGACGGCGACAGCTACCGGGCGCTCCACGCCGCGCTCGCCGGGCTCGGGCCGAAACCCTGGATCCACGACCGGGCCGATTGCGCCGTATTCGTCCAGCGCCTCGCCGCGCTCCGTGCACCGGCGGCGGAGCCCGCGCCCGTTCCCTCCCTTCTCGCAAGCAAGGTGGATTGCCATGACCATTGATCCCGTGACATCCGTGCGGTGCCTGATCGTGATCCCGTGCCTCAACGAGGCGCGCTACCTGGAGCCGCTGGTGCGGCAGCTGGAGCCGGCGCTGGCCGAGCTCAACGCCACGCTCGTCATTGCCGACGGCGGCAGCACGGACGGCACGCGCGCCATCGCCGCCGAGCTTGCGGCAAGCGTGCCGAACCTGCACCTCCTCGACAATCCCAAGCGCATCCAGAGCGCCGCCGTGAACCTTGCCGTCGGGACCTTCGGCATGGACCACGACTATCTCATCCGCATCGACGCGCACGGCACCTATCCGGCGGACTATTGCCGCGTGCTCGTCGAGGAGGCGCTGTCGACCGGGGCCGATTCCGTCGTCGTCGCCATGCAGACCGTCGGCTTCGGCACCTTCCAGAAGGCCACCGCCGTCGCGCAGAATTCCGTGCTCGGCAATGGCGGCGCAAAACACCGCGCCGGGGCGCAAAGCCACTGGGTCGAGCATGGCCACCACGCCCTGATGCGCATCTCCGCCTTCCGCACGGTCGGCGGCTACGACGAGAGCTTCACCGCCAACGAGGACGCGGAATACGACTATCGCCTGCATGCGGCCGGCTACCGGATCTGGATGACCGCGCGCACCGCGATGGTCTACTATCCGCGCGCCAGCGCCGGGCCGCTGTTCAAGCAGTATTTCCGCTACGGCCGCGGGCGGGCGCGCAACTTCCTCAAGCACCGCGCGCGCCCGAACCTGCGCCAGCTTCTGCCGCTGATGGTGGCGCCGGTGGCGGTCGGGGCGTTCCTGGCGGCCATCACCTGGATCGCCGCCGTGCCCTTCGTGCTGTGGGCGGCGGCCTGCCTCGGCTATGGCGCCTGGATGGCGCTCGGCCAGCGCAACCCCTATGGCCCGCTTGCCGCCGTCTCGGCGATGATCATGCATTTTGCCTGGTCCGCCGGCTTCTGGCGCGAGCTTCTCGACATCCGCCAGCACCGGGTGCCGGCATGACGGCCCCCGCCCCGCTCCGCATCGACATCGCGGTCTGCACGTTCCGGCGCGCGGCGCTTGGCGATACGCTCGCCTCGCTCGCCGCGCTGACGGTGCCGGCGGGCGTCGCCCTCCGCGTCATCGTCGCCGACAACGATGCCCAGCCGAGCGCCCGTCCTTGCGCCGAGGCCGCGCGCAAAAACCTGCCGATGGCGCTTTCCTATGTGCATTGCCCGGCCGGCAACATCTCGCTCGCTCGCAATGCCTGCCTGGAGGCGGCCGATGCGGATTTCCTCGCCTTCGTCGACGACGACGAGACGGTGGAACCGCAATGGCTCGAAAACCTGCTCGCCACGGCGACGACGGCCGCCGCGGACGTGGTCCTCGGCCCGGTCAGGGCGCGGTACGGGCCGGACGCCCCCGGCTGGATGCGGCGCGGCGACTTCCATTCCACCCGCCCCGTCCGGGTGAAGGGCGAGATCCGCACCGGCTATACCTGCAACGTGCTGCTGCGCCTTGCCGCGCCGGCCATCGCCGGCCGCCGGTTCGACCATGCACTCGGCCGGAGCGGCGGCGAGGACACCGCCTTCTTCGGCGAGGTGCACGCCGCCGGCGGGCGCATCGCCTTTGCCGGCGAGGCCTGGGTCAACGAGCCGGTTCCGCCCGCGCGCGCCCGATTTTCCTGGCTGGCGCAGCGCCGCCTGCGCATGGGCCAGACCCATGGCCGGCTTCTTGCCGGGCACGGCGCGGGCCGGACCGGCGCGGCGGGGCTGGCGGCCGCAAAGGCCGGCTTCTGCCTTGCGGCGGCGGCGGCCCTCGTCCTCCTGCCGGTGCAGCGCAACCGCTTCCTCCTGCGCGGCCTGCTGCATGCCGGCGTGATCGGCGGCCTTTTCGGCGCCCGCGCCATCGAACCCTACGGACAGCCGGAGGCCGCGACGCGATGACCCGCACGCTCCCGCCCGATGTCTCCGTCGTGATCGCCGCCTACAACGCGGCCGATACGATCGGCGAGGCAATCCGCAGCGCCGCAGCGCAGGAGGGCGTGACCGTGGAGATCGTCGTCGTCGACGATTGTTCGGCGGACGCGACCCGCGCAGCCGTCGCCGCGCTCGGCACGCCGGGGCTGACACTCCTGCCGCTCGATCGCAACCGCGGACCGGGCGGGGCGCGCAATGCGGGTTTTGCCGCCGCGCGGGGCCGCTGGATCGCGGTGCTCGACGCCGACGACACGATGCAGCCGGATCGCCTTTGCCGCATGATCGCTGCGGCCGAGGCGAAGGGCGCCGACGTCGTCGTCGACAATCTCGACGTGCTGCATGCCGACGGCCGCAGCGAGCGGATGTTCGACGCGGCGCAACTCGCCGCCATGCCGGCGCTGACGCTGCCCGTCTTCATCGACGCCAACCGGATCTTCCGCGCCACGCACAATTTCGGCTACATGAAGCCGGTCTTCCGCCGGTCCTTCCTTGAAGAGAAGGGCCTTGCCTTCGACGAGGCGCTGCGCATCGGCGAGGACTATCTCCTGCTCGCCTCGGTGCTCGCCGCGGGCGGGACCTCAGCCATCGTGCCCGAGGCGGGCTATGTCTACCGCATCCGCGAAGGCTCGATCTCGCGCGTGCTGCACCTTCACCATGTCGATGCGATGCTGGCCGGCGACCGGCGTTTTCTCGCCCGCTTCCCGCTTCAGGGCGCGGCCGCCGCCGCCCAGCGCCGGCGCACGCGCAACCTGAAGGAGACGCGCTCCTTCCTCGCGCTCGTCCAGCATCTGAAGAACCGTTCGCTCGGGCCCGCCCTCAAGGTGGCGCTCGGCGATCCCGTCGCGCTCCGGCATCTTGCGATGCCGATCGCCGCCCGGTGGCGCCGCCTTATGGCGCCCTCGGCCCCTGTGAGGACGGCCGCGCCGCGCGCGGCCCTTTCCCCAACGACAGCGGAAGACCTGCCGCTCAAGAACAAAGGATAATGCCATGGAGCGAACCAAGACCGTCCGCAAGGCCGTCATCCCGGTTGCCGGCAACGGCACCCGCTTCCTGCCGGCCACCAAGGCCATGCCGAAGGAAATGCTGACCATCGTCGATCGTCCGGTCGTGCAATATGCGCTCGACGAGGCGCGCGAGGCCGGCATCGAGCATGTCGTCTTCGTCACCAGCCGCAACAAGCAGGTCATCGAGGACCATTTCGACGACACGCCGGAGCTGATCTCCTCGCTGGAGCGCTCCGGCAAGGAGGCCGCGGTCAGCGAGCTCGGCCGGCTGCTGCCGGCGGCGGGCGCGGTGAGCTTCACCCGCCAGCAGGCCCCGCTCGGCCTCGGCCATGCGGTCTGGTGCGCGCGCGATCTCATCGGCGACGAGCCCTTCGCGCTGCTCCTGCCGGACATGGTGTCCTTCGGCCCGCGCGGCTGCCTGTCCGGGCTGATGGACCTCTATGGCGAGGTCGGCGGCAATGTGGTGGGCGTCGAGCAATGCGCGCCCGAGGAGGCCTCGCAATACGGCATCGTCGGCAGGGGCGCGGCCGTGCGCCACGGCTTTGCCGTCACCCACATGGTGGAAAAGCCGGCGCCGGGCACGGCGCCCTCCAACCTCTTCCTCAACGGGCGCTATATCCTCCAGCCGGAGGTGTTCGGCCATCTCGCCCGCCAGCAGCGCGGCGCCGGCAACGAGATCCAGTTGACCGACAGCATGCTGAAACTCTCCGCCACGCAGCCCTTCCATGCCCATGTCTACGAGGGGCGGACCTATGACTGCGGCTCGAAGCAGGGCTTCATCGAGGCGAATGTCGCCTTCGCGCTGGCCCGCCCGGACCTCGGCGGCGCACTCTTCGAGCCGCTGCGCGATCTCGTGATGGCCCACGGCGGCGGCGCGCGCGCCGCCTGACACGAGCGGATCCCGGGCCACCGGCCCGGGATCCGCATAGGCAGCGACCAATGAGCCGAAAGGCAGAACGGAGCCCCATGCATCACCGCACCGTGCCGTACGGCAGCCTTTTCCGCAGGGAGCCGGATGCGTCCGACAGCTTCATCGATCTCAACCGCCTTGTGACGATCCTCATGCGGCGGGCGCGGCTGATCGCGCTCTCCGTCGTCGTGGCGCTGGCGCTCGGCGTCCTCTACCTCGTCTTCGCCACGCCGCTCTACACGGCGATGACCCAGATCCTGCTCGACGAGGACCTGTCGCGGTATGCCGAGGAGGCCGAGACCACGCCGCAGACCAGCCAGCAGGCGGACACGCGCCTTGCCAGCGCCATCGAGATCCTGAAATCGGGCCGGCTGGCGCTGCGCGTGGTCGATGCCCTTGAACTTTCCGAAAACGAGACGATCCTCAACCCGCCGCAATCACCCGTCTCCCTCGCCAAGGGCTGGGTGAAGTCGCTCGCCTCCCTCGGCTCCGACAGTCCCGCCCCCTCGGCGGAGGCGGAAGCGGAGGGCCGGCGGCAGAAGGCGGCGGCGATGCTGCAGCAGGCCCTCGGCGTCGAGCGCGTCGCGCGCAGCTCCGTCGTCGCGGTCTCCTTCCGCTCGCCCGACCCGCAGCTTTCGGCAACCATCGCCAAGGCCTATGCCGAGGCCTTCTTCGCCGAGCAGCTCAACGCCAATGTCCATGCCAGCGAGCAGGCCAGCGCCTGGCTGCAGGAGCGGCTTGCCGATATCCAGCAGCGCTCGCAGGCCGCAGCGCTGGAGGTGGAGCGCTACCGCAACGAGAACGGCCTGACCGCCGCACGCGGCGAGCTCATGTCGGAACAGCAGCTTGCCGACCTCAACAGCCAGCTCATCGTGGCGCAGGCCGACGCGGCAAGCGCCTCCGCCCGCTACAACCAGTTCCGCGCAATCGTCGAACAGGGGCCGGAAAAGGCGGTCGCCAATGCGACCATCCCGGCGCGGCAGGGCGACAATTCCATCTTGCAGGCGCTGCGCGGCCGCTACAACGCCGTCGTCAAGCGCGAAGAGGAGATCACCCGCGCCTTCGGTGCCGACCATCCCCAGGCGGCGGCGCTCAGGACCGAGAAGGAAGACCTCGCCCGGCAGATCTACCAGGAACTGCAGCAGCTGACGGCGAGCTACCGCAACGACTACGACGTCGCCCGCTCGCGGGAGGTCTCGCTGCGCGAGAACATCGAGAAAGTCGCCGGCAGCAATGCCGAGGCGAACCGCTCCTCGGTGCAGCTGCGCACGCTGGAACAGCAGGCGGCGGCACTGAAGACGCTGTCGGACGCCTATCTCGCCCGCTACGAGCAGGCGACGCAGCAGCAGTCCTTCCCCATCGCAAAGGCACGGGTGATCTCCGATGCCGGCGTGCCGACGGCGGCCTCCAGCCCGAACAGGACGCTGACGATAGGCCTGTCGCTGGTGCTCGGCCTGATGGGCGGCGGCGCGCTGACCGTGCTGCAGGAAATGCGCGAGCGCGCCTTCCGCGTCGGCAACGACATCCGCGCCGTTCTGGGGCTGCGCCCGCTCGGCTACCTGCCGCTGGTCGGCGCCCGCAAGGAGCGCGCGCAGCCCGCCCGGGCCGAGGACGGCGGCACGGAGGAGGGTGACGTCATTCCCTTCGAGCGCATGACGCGCATCGTGCTCGACGCGCCGGGCTCGGCCTTCGCCGAGACGCTGCGCCATGCCCGGCTCGCCAGCGACATGATGCTGCACGGACGCGAGAGCCGCGTGATCGGCATCGTCTCCGCCCTGCCGCAGGAGGGCAAGTCCACCGTCGCGATCAACTTCGCCGCGCTGCTCGCCGCCAGCGGCAAGCGCACCCTGCTGATCGACGCGGACCTGCGCCGGCCGAGCCTCACCGCCATGCTGAAACCCGCCCCGCAGGCCGGCCTCGTGGAGGTGCTGCTCGGGCAGGCCGCGTGGAACCAGGCGATCAAGGTCGACCGCCGCAGCAAGCTCGCCGTGCTGCCGGCCGGCGGCCGGGCGGGCGCGGGCGAGAGCCACCATCCCAACGAGCTGATGGCGTCGGCCGCCATGAAGCGGCTCTTCGACGAGCTGCGCCAGACCTTCGACTACATCGTCGTCGATCTCGCGCCGCTCGCCCCGGTCGTCGACGTGAAGACCTTCGAGCCGCTGGCGGACGGCTTCCTCTTCGTGGTGGAATGGGGCAGGACCCCCTCGCCGCTGGTGCGCGACCTGCTTGCCGCCGAAAGCCGCATCGAGGCCAAGATCGTCGGCGTCGTGCTCAACAAGACGGACATGGCGGCGCTCCCCCGCTACAGCGATTTCGGCGCGGCGGAGAAATATCGCAGCCTCTACGACCAGTACTGCACCGATTCCGTCCCGCCGGTGCGTGTGCGGGAGAAGGAAGTGCCGGTGAAGGCGGGGCAGTCGCGGGGAGCATGACACTCTTCCCACAAGGGGCAGGATTATCGCATACGAACAGGTGAGATCGCCGCCCCACCCCCCTCTGCCCTGCCGGGCATCTCCCCCTCAAGGGGGGAGATCGACAAGAGGCGAAAGCCTCGCTTGATCGGCAGCGCTGGAAACGGGCGAAACGGCTCTCCATCCAATCTCCCCCTGAGGGGGAGATGCCCGGCAGGGCAGAGGGGGGTGGGGCGGCAATCTCCACCGTCCATCTGCAATTGCCTGCCCTCACGCCAATCACGCCTCCGTCGCCGAGCACTCGTAGAGCGAGGCGCCCGTCTCGGCATCCACGCCGGACAGGCTGACATTGTAGCCCCACAGCCGGCGGACATGGGCAAGGGTCGCGTCGCGGTCATTCTCGTTCAGGAGGATGCCGCTCTTCACCCGGTGGCGCAGCCGGAGCTGCCGGTCGCCCAGGAGGTCGACGTCGATCACCTGGATATCCGGCCGGTTGACGCCGGGATCGTAGTTGCGGGCGAGCGCGGTGCGCACGGCGGAATAGCCCCGCTCGTCATGGATGGAGGCGACCTCGCAGAACCGTTCGTCGGCGCGGTCGGTGAGGTGGAACAGGCGGAAGCGGCGCATCAGCGTCGGGCTCAGATATTGCAGGATGAAGGATTCGTCGCGGTGGTTCTCCCAGGCGTCGAGCAGCGTTCCCCGCCAGTCGCCATTGCCGGCGATGGTGGGAAACCAGTCCCGGTCCTCGTCCGTCGGCCGGGTGCAGATGCGCTCGATGTCCTGCATCATCGCGAAGCCGAGCGCATAGGGATTGAGGCCCGAAAAGCGCGGATCGTCGAAATCCGGCTGGAAGACCACGTTGGCGTGGCTCGCCAGAAGCTCCAGCATGGCGCCCTCGCTCATCCGGCCCTGGTCGAACAGCCGGTTGATGATGAAATAGTGCACGAAGGTGGCGCAGCCCTCGTTCATCACCTTGGTCTGGCCCTGCGGGTAGAAATACTGGGCGATGACGCGCACGATGCGCAGGATCTCGCGCTGCCAGGGCTCGAGGATCAGGCTGTGTTTCTCCAGGAAGTAGAGCAGGTTCTCTTCCGGCAGGTTCAGCGCCTGCTTGCGCTCCAGCGCCTCCTGCTCGGCCGCCTCGATGCCGGCATTGCCGCCCGCCGTCGGCAGGGTGCGCCACAGGTCGCTATAGGTCTGCTCCTCGTATTCCAGCCGCTCGCGCGCCCGCTCCGTCACCTTTTCCGAGGACAGCCGCGGCGGGCGGCGATAGTGGAAGACGCCCTGGTCCATCAGGGCATGGGCGGCGTCGAGGATCTCCTCCACCGCCGCAGGCCCATGCCGCTCCTCGCACTTGGCGACGTATTTCTTGGCGAAATCCATGTAGCCGAGGATGGCGCTGGCATCCGTCCACTGGCGGAACAGGTAGTTGTTCTTGAAGAAATGGTTGTGGCCGAAGGCGGCATGGGCGGTGACGAGCGCCTGCATCGGCATGGTGTTCTCTTCCATGAGATAGGTGATGCAGGGATTGGAATTGATGACGAGCTCGTAGGCGAGGCCGCGATAGCCCTTGCGGTAGAGATGGCTTTCGAAGACGAAGCGCTTGCCGAAGGACCAGTGCTGGTACATCAGCGGCATGCCGACCGAGGAATAGGCGTCCAGCATCTGCTCGGAGGAGATGACCTCGATCTGGTTCGGGTAGACGTCGAGCCCCATCTCGCCGATCGCGATGGCCTCGATCGCGTCATAGGCCCGCGACAGGGTCGCGAAATTCCATTCGGAGCCTTCGAACAGCAGGGAGGAGGCCGGTCGCTTCGCCATCCGCTCGCCCCCTCAGCCGCGCGCGGAACGGGGTTGGTGCCGGGCAAAGAGCTTGCGGAAGACGGGGTAGATGTCGGCGGGCCGGGAAATGCGCGTCATCTGGAAATTCCCCACCGCCCCGTCGACCG